>DATLUZ010000102.1:0-43263 GCA_035577785.1 Burkholderiales bacterium
CCTGATGACGGGCTCGAGCAATCCGTTCGTCGTGAAGCCCTCGTCGTTCCAGCTTTCGAACATCAAGCGGACTTCGGATTCGTTCGCCAACCCCGGCGCGGCCAATGCGAGCGGCCAACCGTTCATCAAGGCCGGCCAGCCCTTTTCCGCGACGGTCACGGCGGTGAACGCGCTCGGCGCCACCACGCCCAACTATGGACAAGAGGTGACGCCCGAAGGCGTCAAGCTGACGAGCACCCTCGTCACGGGCCTCGGCCTCACCAACAACCCCGCGCTCGGGAATCCGAGCAGCTTCGGCACTTTCGCGAGCGGCGTCGCGACCGGAACGACCTTTACCTGGGGCGAAGTCGGCATCATCACCCTGACGCCGAGCGTCGCCGACGCCGACTACCTCGGGGCGGGCGACGTGACCGGGACCGTCAGCGGCAACGTGGGACGCTTCACCCCCGACCATTTCGCTCTTTCGGCCGGCTCGCTCACGAACCGCATCCTCTCGGCCTGCAATCCGCTCGCCCCTTCCACCTTTACCTACATGAACGAGCCGTTGCGCTTGCAGTTCACCCTGACGGCGCAGAACGCCGCCAACGCCACGACGCAGAACTACGCCGGAGGCTTCGCCAAGCTGAGCCTGACGTCCCCGAGCGCCTTCGGCGAGCTGAACTTCGGCGCCCGCGATACCGCGGCCGGCACGAATCTGACGGCGCGCATCGACACCGGCGGCGGCACGGTAGCGGGCAGCTGGGCGAGCGGCGTCGCGGCCAATGTTCTGGCGACGTTCGCCATTACGCGCGCCGCCACGCCCGATGGGCCGTTCAGCCAGGTCCGGATCGGCATCGCTCCGGTGGACGATCCAAGCGACAATGTCCAGTTGTCCTCGGGCAGCCTGGATCTCGACGCCGACGGCGTGGGCGGCAACGACCACGCGCAAATCGGCCAGACGCAGATTCGTTTCGGCCGGCTACGGGTCCAGAACGCGCTCGGCTCGGAGCGCCTCGCGTTGCAGGTTCCGATGCAGGTCGAGTACTGGAACGGCACCGGCTTCGTGCTGAATACGCTCGATAGTTGCACCACGCTCGCGCGCCCGAACGTCGCCATGGACAACTACCAGCTCAACCTCAACGCGTGCGAGACCGCCCTCGGCGGAGCACCGGTCAGCTTCAGTGGCGGCCTCGCGAGCGCCGCGGCGCTCTCCGCGCCGGGCTCGGCCAACAACGGCAGCGTCGATCTGCGGGTGGTTCTGGGCACGGTTCCGGCGAGCCCTCCATTCCAGAACTACTGCAACGGCTCCACCCAGGCCGGGGCCGCCAGCGCCAGCCGGAGCTATCTCCAGGGCCGCTGGACCGGGGCAACGTACGACGAGGACCCGGTCGCGCGTGCGACTTTTGGCATTTACGGCACTGACAAGACCACCAACCGGTTCATCTACTTCCGCGAGAACTACTGAGTCCCTCGGCGGCGCCCGTGAACTCGTGTGTTTCTGCCAAAAAGTCCATAGACCACAAGGTCTTATTGTTCTAACTTCAAGTTATCTTTTAGATCGGCTGATCGGGGGAGCCTCGTGCGCTGGCGACGTAACGCGCGCAAGCAGTCCGGCTGGATGGTGATCGGGGTGGGCGGCGGCGAGCTCGGCGCGGTCCACGGTGAGCACGCGCCCTCGGAGAAGCCGCGCATCCATCAGTACTCGATACGCGCCGCAGACACCGACGCCGCCGGCCTCGAGCACGCGAGCAGCGAGCTCGCCCTGGGCGGCTATCAATGCGCGACGCTGCTCGGCGCGGGCGACTACCAGATCGTGGTGGTGGATGCGCCGAACGTGCCGCGCGAAGAGCTGAAAAGCGCGATTCGCTGGCGCGTGAAGGACCTGCTCGACTTCCACGTCGACGATGCCACCATCGACGTGCTCGACATTCCGCTGCCCAAGGATGCGCCGTCGTCGCGGAATCATTCGATGTATGCGGTAGCCGCGCGCAACGACGTGATTCAGGCGCGCATCAAGCAATTCGAGGACGCGGCGATTCCGCTGTCGGTGATCGACATTCCGGAAACCGCGCAGCGCAACATCGCCGCGCTGTACGAGGAATCCGGACGGGCGCTCGCCGCGCTCTACTTCGACGACGGCGGCGGCCTGATGACGATCAACTACCAGGGCGAGCTCTATCTCACGCGCCGCTTCGACGTGCCGCTGAGCGAGCTCGCCGCGGCCGATGGCGCAACGCGCGAGGAAGCGCGCGCCCGAGTGCTGCTCGAGCTGCAACGCTCCCTGGATCACTTCGAGCGCCAGTTCCGCGGCATTCCGGTGGCCAAGCTGCTGCTCGGCCCGGAGCCGGCGGCGAGCGGCCTGGCCGAATATCTGCGCGCGAGCCTCGGCTTTCCGGTGCATCAGATCGACCTCAACGAGGTGCTGACGATCGGCGGCGGCGCGCTCGAGCCCCGCGTGCAATGGCGCTTGTTCCATCTGCTCGGCGCCTCGCTGCGACACGAGACGGGGACGCTGTGAGCCAGCAGCTCAATCTCTTCAATCCGCTGTTCCTGCGGCAGAAGAAATACTTTTCCAGCCGCACCATGCTGCGCGGCCTGGCGGTGGTCGTCGCCGCCCTCGCGACGCTCCACGTCTTCCAGCGCGTCCAGCTCGCCGGCCTGGAACATCACTTCGCCGAGGCCGACCAGCAGTTCAGCGCGGCGCAGCAGCAGCTCGCGAAGTTTGCCGCCGACGCCAAACGCGGGCCGAGCAAGGTTCTCGTCGACGAGGCGACCCGGCTGGAGGCGCAGCTCAAGGCGCAGGAAGCCCTGCTCGACAGCCTGGATAACGGCGGGCTGGGCAACACCAAGGGCTTCTCGCATTATCTCGCGGCGCTCGCGCGGCAAACGGTGCCGGGCGTATGGCTCACCGGTTTCGCCGCCAATGGCAGCGACGGTCCGCTCGCGATTCGCGGACGCCTGCTGCGCGCGGAATTGCTGCCGTCGTACATCCGCATGCTGAACCGCGAGGACGCGTTGCGCGGCCACGGGTTCACCGAGGTGCGGCTCGCCGCGCCGGAGGCGAAGGCCGCGCCGGTCGCCGGCAAGGGTGGCAACGGCGCGAACGCGCGCTACGTCGAGTTCACGCTCGGCGCGACCAAGACCGCCGGGGGGGCCAAGTGAAGCAGTGGTGGCAACGCTGGTCCGAGCGCATCGATGCGATGGTGCTGCGCGAGCGCGCGATCGCGTTCGTCGCGGCGGGGCTCGTCGTCATGTTCCTCTTCTTTGCGCTGCTCGGAAATCCGCTCACCGAGCGCGAGCGCCAGATCGCGCGGCAGCTGGCGCAGAAGCAGGTCGATACGCGCGCGATCCAGGAGCAGGTGCAGAAGCTGCTCGGCTCGCGCGGCGGCGATCCCGATGCGGCACGCCGGGCGCGCATCGACGAGTTGAAGCGGCGCATTGCCCAGATCGACGCGCGCCTGGGCGAGAAGCAGCGTGAGCTGGTTCCGGCCGAGCGCATCCCGGGGCTGCTCGAGGAAATGCTGCGTCGCGAGCGCAAGCTGGAGCTCGTAGACCTGCGGTCGCTGCCCCCGGTCGCGTTGTTCGGGGACAAGGACGACACCGGCGAGGCGACGACGGCCGCGCGCGCGGGCCTGCAGGTCTATCGCCACGGCGTGGAGCTGACGGTGCGCGGCAGCTATTTCGACCTGCTGCGGTATTTGAGCGCGCTCGAGCAGCTGCCGTTGCGGATGTTCTGGAAGGAGGTCGATCTCGCGACGACCGAGTATCCGACGATCACGATGAAGCTCACGGTGTACACGCTGAGCCTCGAGCGCGCATGGGTGGTCGTATGAGGCACGCTATCGCGGCGCTCTGCGCCATGTTGCTTGCCGGCAGCGCGCTGGCGCAGCCGATGGCCGACCCGATGCGCCCGCCCGAGATCGGGCCGGCGGCAGCGGGCGAGACCGCCACCGCGCCGGGCGTGCAAATGATCATGATCTCGCCCGGGCGGCGCTACGCCGTCATCGACGGTTACCCCGTCATGCAGGGGGGCCAGGTGAGGGATGGGCGCGTCGTTCGCATCGAAGAGACCCAGGTCACGTTGCGCGGCGGCGCCGGGGAGACGAAGGTGTTGAAGCTGCTGCCGCAGGCGCAGAAGAGGACCGGCGCGCCCGCCACACTCGCGCGCGGCGGCGCTCCGGGAGAGGAAGAAGAAAAATGAAGCGAGCCCTAGCGCTCACGCTGGCGTGCACTCTCGCCGCGTGCACCATCCCGCCACGGCCGGCGACGCTGGACAAATCGATCGTCGACGAGATGGCCGCGGCCGCGGCGGCGAAACCCAGGCCGGCGCGCGACGCGGCGGTCGAGCAGGCGCTCATCCCGCCGCTGCGGCTCGAGCTGCCGAAGGCGGACGGGCGCGCGCTCGAGCCGCGCTTCGACCTCAACGTCAACAACGCGCCGGCGCAACAGGTGTTCCTTTCGCTCGTCGCCGGCACGCGCTACAGCATGCTGCTTCATCCCGAGGTGAAGGGGGCCATCTCGTTGAACCTCAAGGACGTCACGGTGCGCGAGGCGCTCGACAGCCTGCGCGACCTGTACGGCTATGAATATCGCGTCGAGGGCACGCGGATCTTCGTGCAATCCGCCGCGCTGCAGACGCGGGTGTTCCGGGTGAACTATCTGGTCGGCCAGCGCCTCGGCCGCAGCGAGGTGCGGGTCATTTCGGGCTCGGTCGCCGACGCGGCGCCGCCGAGCAGCGTGGCGGGGGTCCCGGCGGGAGTGCCGGGCGCGCCCCAACAACCCGGCGGCGTGGCGCGCGTTACGGACTCCGCGCGCATCCAGACCTCCACACGCAGCGATTTCTGGAAGGACCTCGAGGACACGCTGAGGGTCATCGTCGGCGCCGAGCCCGGCCGCAGCGTGGTGGTGAATCCGCAGGCCGGGGTGATCGTGGTGCGCGGCATGCCCCTCGACATGCGCAACGTCGAGCAGTATCTGCGCGCGATCAAGCTCTCGGTCGAGCGCCAGGTGATGCTGGAGGCGAAGATCGTCGAGGTGACGCTTTCCGAGGCTCACCAGGCCGGCGTCAACTGGGCGGCATTTCCGAGCGGCAAGGCGCAGATCGGCGTGCTCGGCCCGAACACCTCTCTCGGGACCACCGGCCAGCTGGTGTCGCCGAACCTGACCTCCGACCCGATCAACCGCACGCTCGCGAGCAGCGCCGTCGCGGGCACGGTGATCCCGGGCGTGCCCGGCGGCAGCCTGTTCGGCCTCGCGTTCCAGACCCACAATTTCGCCGCGCTGCTGGACTTTCTCGAAGCGCAGGGCAGCGTGCAGGTGCTGTCGAGCCCGCGCATCGCCACGCTCAACAATCAGAAGGCGGTGCTGAAGGTCGGGACCGACGAGTTCTTCATCACCAACGTGCAGAGCGGCACGACGACGACGTCTACCGTGGTCGGGGGCACGACGCAGAGCATCCCGACGCTTACGCTGCAGCCGTTCTTTTCCGGGGTCGCTCTCGACATCACGCCACAGATCGACGAGGCGTCGAACGTCATTCTGCATATCCACCCTTCGGTCAGCACCGTGGACCAGGACGATCGACGCGTCAACCTCGGCTCGCTCTTCGGCGATCTCACGCTGCCGCTCGCGCGCAGCACGGTGAGCGAGACCGACAGCATCGTGAAGGTCAGCGACAGCAACATCGTCGCGATCGGCGGCTTGATGAAGGTCGACGTGAACGACCGCCGCCAGGGGCTGCCGGGCATGCAGGATGTGCCGGTGTTCAACAACCTGTTCGGCAGCCGCAATCGCCTGTCGGTCAAGAAGGAGCTGGTGATCCTGATCAAGCCGACCATCGTCCAGGGCGAGACCGACACGGCCGAAATCAGCCAGGCGCGCAGCCGCGTGCTCGAGCTCGGAAACCCGATCCGCTCGCTGCCGCGCCTGCCGCTGTCCGAGAGCAAACCGGCACAATGATCTACCTGAAGCACTTCGGCCTGCGCGAATCGCCGTTCGGCATCACGCCCGATACCAGCTTCTTCTGCTCCTGCCGCAGCATCGAGGAAGCGCTCGCCACGCTCAGCTTCGCCGCCGCCAACGGCGAAGGCTTCATCAAGATCACCGGCGAGGTCGGGACCGGGAAGACGCTGCTCTGCCGCAAGTTCCTCGCCACGCTGGGACAGGATTGGCTCGCGGCCTACCTGCCGAATCCGAGCATCAACCCGCGCACGCTGCTGTTCGCGCTCGCCGAGGAGCTCGGCTGCGAGCCCGAGGTCCATCTGGACGAGCACCGCCTGATGCGCGCGATCAATGGCCGGCTGCTCGCCCTCGCCGACACCGGCAGGCGCGTGATCGTGTGCATCGACGAGGCGCAGGCGATGCCGATCAAGACGATGGAGACCGTGCGCCTGCTCACCAACCTGGAGACCGAGAAGCGAAAGCTCCTCCAGGTCGTGCTGTTCGGCCAGCCCGAGCTCGACGAGAAGCTCGCGCGGCCCGAGATCCGTCAGCTGCGCCAGCGCATCACGTTCGAGCATCGCATGGCGCCGCTCACGTCCGCTGAAACGGCCCACTATCTCGCGCACCGACTGATCGTCGCCGGCTATTCGGGCGGCGGCGTGTTTTCGGGCAGCGCGACGCGGGCGCTCCATCGCGCGAGCGGCGGCGTGCCGCGGCTCGTGAACATCCTCGCGCACAAGACGCTCATGCTCGCCTACGGTCGCGGCGTGCGCTGCGTGCGCTGGCGCGACGCGCGCGCCGCGGTGCGCGACACGTCGGCGGCGGCTGCGGCTCCGCGGCGCGCGCTCGCCTGGCTGGGCCTCGCCGGCATGGCGGGCCTCGTCGCCGGCGGCGGCTGGCTGCGGGGGTGGTTGCCATGAGCGTCGTGAACGAGATGCTGCGCGAGCTCGACCGCCGGCAGGCGGGCGACGAGCGAAGGATCTTCGGCCAGCACGTGCGCCCCCCGAGCGGCCACCGGCTCGGGCGCTGGGCGGCGATAGCCGCCGGCGCCGTGGCGATCGCTGGCGCAAACTGGTATGCGCTGCGCAGCTTCGAGTCCGCGAAGGCGGCGCCCGCGCCCGCACCGGCCGTGGCAGCGGCGCAGAGCGCCGCGCCCGCGACGACGATGCCCTCGGTTGCAGCGCCGCACGCCGCCCCGGTCGCGGTGGCGGCCCCCGCGGAGCCGGCCAAGCCGCCGGAAGTCGCCGCAACCGCCGCAGCGCAGGAGATTGCCGCGGCGAACGCGACGAGCCTCGAGTTCAAGCAAACGCCGCGGCCGGCGCCGCCGGAGCGCGCAGCCAAGCGTGCATCCCTGGCGCCGCCCGAGCCGCCTCAGCCGAAGATCGACAAGCGCTCCCGCGACGAGGCCCCTCCGTCCGCCGACGGCGAATTCCGGCGCGCGGCGGTGCTGATCGAGCGGGGGCGGATGGAACAGGCGACCGCGGCGCTGCGCTCGGCGATCGCGCTGGACCCGCGGCACGAGGCGGCGCGTCAAGCGCTGGCCGCGCTGCTCCTCGAGGCGGCCGCCGTCGAAGACGCCGAGAGCGTCCTGGCCGAAGGGCTGCGGCTCAACCCGAGCCAGACGAACTTCGCGCTGGTGCTCGCGCGGCTCAAGCTCGAACGCGGCGGCGACGCCGCGGCGCTGGCGCTGTTGCGCGAGCATGGCGACGCCGCAGCCGCCAATCCCGAGTACCGAGCCTTCGTCGCGGCATTGCTCCAGCGCCTCGGGCGCCACGCCGAAGCGATCGACGAATACCAGGCGGTGCTCAAGCTCGCGCCGGGCGTCGGCGTCTGGTGGATCGGCCTCGGGCTGTCGCAGGAAGCCGCCGACCACCCGAAGGAGGCGGCGCAGGCGTTCCGCCGCGCCAAGGCGTCGGGCAACCTTTCGGCCGATCTGATGGACTTCGTCGAGCGCAAGCTGCAAGCCGGCGCGCGCTAGGACGAGCGAATCTAGGGTTTGGGAAGCTCCGCGTCCTTCTCGGACTGCTCGGACTCCACCGACTGCCGCAGCAGCTCGGCGAAGCGCTCGCCCGGCACGGGCTTGCTGAAGTAGTACCCCTGCATCTCGTCGCAGGCGTGCTCGCGCAGGAAGCCGTGCTGCTCGGCGGTCTCCACGCCTTCGGCCACCACCGTCAGGTTCAGGCTCTTGCCCATGGCGATGATCGCTTCGGCGATCGCCTTGTCTTCGGGGTCCTGCGGGATGTCGCGGATGAAGGAGCGGTCCACCTTGAGCGTGTCGATCGGGAAGCGCTTGAGGTGGGTGAGCGAGGAGTAGCCGACGCCGAAGTCGTCGATCGCGAGGCGCACGCCCATCCGCTTCACCGCCTCCAGCACCGCCAGAGCGCGCTCGGGATTGCGCATCACCATGCTCTCGGTGAGCTCGAGCTCCAGGAACTGGGGGCGCAGGCCGCTTTCCTCGAGAGCGCCGGCGATGTCCGCCAGCAGGTCCTCGTCGGCGAACTGGCGCGCCGAGAGGTTGACCGAGATGCACAGCGGCGGCAGGCCGGCGCGCTGCCACGCCACGTTCTGTGCGCAGGCGTGCTTGAGCACCCAGCGGCCGAGCGGCACGATGAGCCCGGACTCCTCCGCCAGGGGAATGAACTGGCCCGGCGGCACCATCCCGAGCTCGGGATGCTGCCAGCGCACCAGCGCCTCCATGCCGGTGATCCTGCCGGTGTGGAGGTCCACCTTGGGCTGGTAGTGGAGCTGGAACTCGTTGTGCTCCAGGCCCCGGCGCAGGCCCGACTCGAGCGCCAGGCGCTCGAAGGAGTGGACGTTGGCTTCCGCGGAGTAGAACTTGTGGGTGTTCTTGCCCTCTTCCTTCGCCGCGTACATGGCGATGTCCGCGTTCTTCATCAGCGCCTGCTCGTCCGCCCCGTCAGAGGGGAACATCGCGATGCCGATGCTGGCCGTCACGCGGTACTCCTGGCGATCGATCAGCACCGGGCGCATCAACGCGGCGAGCAGCTTGCGGGCGACGATCTCCACGTCTTTCGCCTCGGCCACCTCCTGCACCAGCACCACGAACTCGTCGCCGCCGAGCCTCGCGACCACGTCGCTCGCGCGCACCGTGGTCTTGAGCCGATGCGCCATCTCCTTCAGCAGGTCGTCGCCGGCCTCGTGGCCGAGCGTGTCGTTGATGATCTTGAAGCGGTCCAGGTCGACGAACAGGACCGCGAAGGCCCGGTGATAGCGCCGCGCGCTGTGGATCGCGAGGTTGACGATCTCGCTGAACATGGACCGGTTGGGCAGCGCCGTCAGCGTGTCGTGGTTGGCGAGGTACTGGATGTGCTCCTCGTCGACCTTGCGCGCCGTGATGTCCTTGCCTACGCCGCGATAGCCCTTGAAGCGTCCCGCGGCGTCCAGCACCGGCTCGCCGCTGATGCTGATCCAGACCTTCTTTCCCGACTCGTCGAGCCGGCACAGCTCGAGGTCCTTGAACGGCTGGCGCGCCTCGAGCAGCTCGATGTGCCTTTCCCAGTCCTCCGCGTTCATGTTGACGTAGTTCTGCTCCCAGCGCTTTTTCCCGATGTAGGGAAGGTTGTTGCTGTTTACGCGCGTCGAGCCGGTGCCGCTGAACTTGGTGAAGCGCAGCTCCTCGTCCTGCTCCCAGTACATGTCGGAGGAAAGCAGCGTCAGGCTGCGGAAGCGCTCCTCGCTCTCGCGCGTCACCTCTTCGGCGTTCTTCCGCTGCACGAACTGGCCGATCTGGGCGCCGACGATGTGAATCGTCTGCAGCAGCCGCTCTTCGGGCTGGCGCACGTCGCGGCTGTTGAAGGCGAGCACGCCGATGGTCTTGCCCTCCGAAGCCACCGGGAAGACGAAGGCGCCGTGCATGCCGCTCTGCTGCGCGAGCGCCGCCTGCGCCACCCGGCCGTCGGCGTGGAGGTCCGACACCCACACCGGCTGGCCCGATTGCCACACGCGCCCCGCCAGGCCGACGCCCGGGGCGTAGGTGATGTCGCGCGAGCCTTCGATGTAACGCTGCACCGCCTCGTGCTCCACGCCCCACGCGACTTCGAGCCGAAGCACGTTGGCCTTGGCATCGGGCCGGAAGTAGCGGCCGCATTCCCAGCCCTCGGTCTCGCACACCGCGCGGATTGCCGCCTTCAGCGCCGCGGGCGAGTCGTCCGCCTCGGCAAGAGAGCGGGTCACGGTGTGCTCGAGGCGCTGGAGCTGCTCGGCGCGCTTGCGAGCCGTGATGTCCTTGCCGACGCCGCGATAGCCCTTGAAGCTGCCGGCGGCGTCGAACACCGGAGCGCCGCTGATGCTGGTGTATTTCAGCTTGCCGTCGGCGGTCAGCCGGTGCAGCTCGAGATCGCGGAACGGCTGATGCGCCTCCAGCACCGCGCGATGCGCCGCCCAGTCCGCCTCGGTCATGTTGAGCGCCGGCACGTCCCAGCGTGTCTGCCCGACGCCGCTGCGCGGGCCGCCGGCGCTGGCGGCCGCGGCGGCGTTGCCCATGCGGGTGAAGCGGAAATTCTCGTCCTGCTCCCAATACCAGTCGGAGGAGAGCTCCGTCAGTGCGCGAAAGCGCTCCTCGCTCTGGCGCGTGACCTCCTCGGCCTCCTTGCGCTTCAGGAACTGGCCGATCTGGCTGCCAATCATGCGCACCGCCTGCAACAGCCGCTGGTCGGGCTCGCGAATCTCGCGGCTGGTGAAGGACAGCACGCCGAGCGCGCTGCCCTGGGCCATGACCGCGAACATGAATGCCCCGCGCATGCTGTGCTCGTTCGCCATCATGGCATGCACCACCCGCGGGTCCTTGCCCACGTCGGCCACCCACTGCGGCTCGCCCGCACCCGCCCGGCCGACGATCCCGACGCCGATCGGGAAGCTGCGTTCGGCGGAGTAGCGAATGAAGCGCTCCATTTCGGCACCGGGCAGATGCCAGCTTTCGGCGAAGCGGAGCACGTTGTCCTCGCCCTTGCGGAAATAGCGGCCGCAGTCCCAGCCGTTCGCTTCGCACATCGCGCGCATGACCGATCGCAGCGCCTGCGACCCGTCCTCGGCCTCCGCCAGGCAGCGGGTCACGGTATGCTCGAGCTCGAGCAGCACCTCCGCGCGCTTGCGCGCGGTGATGTCCTTGCCGACGCCGCGATAGCCGCTGAAGCGGCCCTCGGCGTCGAACATCGGTTCGCCGCTGATCGACAGGTGGCGCTCCACGCCATCCTCGTCGAGGCGCGCGAACTCGAAATCGCGGAACGGCTGGTGCTGCTCCATGCACGCGCGGTGCGCGGCCCAGCCGGCAGCGTCCGGGCGTGTCGAGGCGAGCTGCCAACGGGTCCTGCCGAAGCGGTTCACCCCCGGGACCACGGGCCGATTCCGGCTCGACTGCTGCGTCGGCGCCAGGCGGTGCTCGGCGTCGCTCTCCCAGTAGAAGTCCGATGAAAGCTCGGTCAGGCTGCGGAAGCGCTCCTCGCTGCGACGCACCGCCATCTCGCCCTGCTTCCTCTGCACGAACTGCCCGATCTGGCTGCCGATCACGCGCACCGCCTGGAGCAGCCGCGGGTCCGGCTGGCGCACCTCGAAGCTGTTGAAGGCGAGTACGCCGATCGTTTTTCCCTCGATCGCCACCGGGAACAGGAACGAGCTGCGGTTCTGCAGCTCGGCCTCGGCGTCGGTGCGCAGCGCGCGCCCGTCCTTTTGCGCGTCCGCGATCCAAAGCGGCTCGCCGGATTGCCACACCCTGCCGGCGAAGCCGGCCCCGGGACCGAACACCTTGGCGCGCGAGTCGATGTTGTACTTGTCCATCGCCGATCCGGCGGGCGCCCACGCTGCGCCGAAGCGCAGCAGCCCGGCTTCGGCATCCGCGTGCCAGTAGCGGCCGCCCGCCCAGCCTTCGGCCTCGCAGAGGTGGCGGATGACGGCTTCGAGCCCGGCGCTAACCGTGTCCGCGCTGGCGAGGTATTGCGTCACGTTGTGCTCGAGTCTCAACAGCTGCTCGCCGCGCTTGCGCTCGCCGGTATCGCGCGCGACGGCGACGATGATGTGGCCCTTGCCTGAAGGCACCGCGCGCCGGAACGATTCGACCATGAGGCGCGATCCGTCCTTGCGCCGATACCAGCCCTCGGTCGTGCCGGCACCGCGCTCGCCGGCGATCAACCGGGAATAGATTCCCGCGAGATCCTCGGAAGTCGCCGAGAAGACGTCCGCGACCACCATGCCGAGCAGCTCCTCGCGACTGTAGCCCAGGACGCGGCAGGCGGTCTCATTGACGTCAATGTAACGCTGCGTCACCGGATCGATCAGGAACACTAAGTCCGCCGAGACATCCATCGCGGTGCGAAAACGGCGCCGCTCCTCCTCCGCCCGCGTGCGCTGGATGAACTGGCCGATGTGGCTGCCCACGTAACTCATGCAGTCGAGAAGCTCGGCGTCGGGCTGATGCATCTCTTGGCTGAAGAACTCCATGACGCCGATGACCTGCGGGCCGACCTGAAGCGGAAACGCGAATGCGCTGCGCAAACCGGCCTTGCGCGCCTGCGGGGCTCGCCTGAAACTCGGTTCCCGGGTCACGTCGAGTATCCAGGTCGGCTTGCGCTCGGTCCAGGCACGGCGGTTCAGGCCCCCGCTGCCGGCAACGGGCGGCAGGCGCCGCGTCGTCTCCAGGAACGCGTCGATGTCCGCCGAGGCGACGCCCCAGGTCTCGGCGCATCTGATGAGATTTTCGGACCCCTCCGGTTGCCAGCGTCCGCCGCAGGCCCAACCGAGCTGCTCGCAGATCGCACGGATGATCCGCGGCGCGGCCTCCTCTATGCTCGCCGATTGCTCGAGCAGCCGCGTCACCGCGTGCTCGAGGGCGAGGCGCAGATCCATCTGCACGCTGCGCGTGATGTCCTTGGCCGTGCCGCAGTAGCCCTGGAAGCTGCCGTCGGCGTCGTGCAGCGGGCGGCCGCTCGCGCTCAGATAACGCAGCTCGCCGCGCGCATTGGCGAGCTTGAAGACGAAATCGCTGAAGGGTGCCCGCGTCTCGAGAAGCTTCCGGTGCGCCTCCCAGCTGCCGCCGTCCTGCACCGGCACCGCGCCGCTGTCCCAGGGGGTCTTGCCGAGCAGTTGACCGGCCTCGACGAGGCCGCGTCCCGCCACGACGGTGTAGCGGTAGGCCTCGTCCTGCTGCCAGTAGACGTCCGCCGACATGGCGGCGAGATCTTCGGCACGGGGCACCGAAGCGGATCCGCCCGGATGGGCAAACCCTTTGATTGTAGATACAGCTCTCATCGCATCCCTTGACCTGGCGGTCCCGCCGTCATGGGGCGCGAGCGCCCGTTAGACCGGTGACTTTGCGTCCGCGCCTTTCGGCACGTTTGCCTTTTTCAGGACGGCGATGCGCTGTGGCGCCTTCCGCCCCGCGTTACTGGTACGCGAAAGATAGCAGCATCCGGGCCGGCGAGGAAATGAACAAACGTCAAAGCAGGAACTTAGGCGTGTCTCGGGTGAGAAAAATCACACGCCGAGCCCCCGCCGGAAGCCGCCTTTCTCCGTCGTCAAACCATCAGCGGCACGACCAGCAGGGCGACGATGTTGATGATCTTGATGAGCGGGTTGACCGCGGGGCCCGCGGTGTCCTTGTAGGGATCGCCCACGGTGTCGCCGGTGACCGCGGCCTTGTGGGCGTCGGACCCCTTGCCGCCGTGGTGCCCGTCCTCGATGTACTTCTTGGCGTTATCCCAGGCGCCACCCCCCGTGCACATCGAGATGGCGACGAAGAGCCCGGTGACGATGGTGCCCATCAGCACGCCGCCGAGCGCCTGCGGCCCGAGGATCAGGCCCACGAGAATCGGCACCAGCACCGGCAGCAGCGACGGAATCATCATCTCCCTGATCGCCGCGCGCGTGAGCATGTCCACGGCGGTGCCGTACTCGGGCTTCGCCGTGCCTTGCATGATGCCGGGGATCTCCTTGAACTGCCGGCGCACCTCGAGCACCACCGAGCCGGCGGCGCGGCCGACGGCCTCCATCGCCATCGCGCCGAAGAGGTAGGGCACCATGCCGCCGATGAACAGCCCGATGATCACCATCGGGTTGGAGAGATCGAAGCTGAAGCTCTTGCCGGCCGACTCGAGCGCGTGCGTGTAGTCGGCGAAGAGCACCAGCGCGGCAAGGCCGGCCGAGCCGATCGCGTAGCCCTTGGTGACCGCCTTGGTGGTGTTGCCGACCGCATCCAGCGGGTCGGTGATGTTGCGCACCGAGTCCGGGAGGTCCGCCATCTCGGCGATGCCGCCGGCGTTGTCGGTGATCGGGCCGTAGGCGTCGAGCGCCACGATGATGCCCGCCATCGACAGCATGGAAGTGGCCGCGATCGCGATGCCGTACAGGCCGGCGAGCGAATACGAGCAGAAGATCGCCACGCACACCGCGAGCACCGGCCACGCGGTGGATTTCATCGACACGCCGAGGCCCGCGATGATGTTGGTGGCATGACCGGTGACGCTTGCCTCGGCCACGTGGCGGACGGGCTTGAACTGGGTCCCGGTGTAGTACTCGGTCACCCAGACCAGAAAGCCGGTGAGCGCCATGCCGACCACCGCGGTGCCGTAGAGATGCCACACGGTCAGGCTGCGGGTCTGGCCCCAGACGTCGAAGGGCACGCTCTTCACCACGTCGTCCATGAGGAGCAGCGTGATGGGATAGAAAGCGATGAGCGCCAGAGCTCCGGCGACCGCGAGGCCCTTGTACAGCGCCGGCATGACGTTCACGTCGGTCGGCTTCGCCCTGACGAACCAGGTGCCGATGATCGAGGCGATGATGGCGAAGCCGCCGATGGCGAGCGGATAGATGAGCGCTGCGGGCGACGCGGTCTTTACGAGCAGCGCCCCGAGCAGCATCGTGGCGATGATGGTGACGGCGTAGGTCTCGAAGAGGTCCGCCGCCATGCCGGCGCAATCGCCGACGTTGTCGCCGACGTTGTCCGCGATCACCGCGGGGTTGCGCGGATCGTCTTCCGGAATGCCCGCCTCGACCTTGCCGACGAGGTCGGCGCCGACGTCGGCGCCCTTGGTGAAGATGCCGCCGCCGAGACGCGCGAAGATCGAGATGAGCGAAGCGCCGAAGCCCAGGCCGACCAGCGGATGGATGATGCGAACGAGCTGCGTCTTGTCGATCGCATTGGCATAGAGCAAGGCGAAGTAACCGGCCACGCCGAGCAGGCCCAACCCGACCACGAGCAGGCCCGTGATCGCGCCGCCGTTGAAGGCGACCTGGAGCGCCTCGTTCAGGCCGACCCGCGCCGCTTCCGCGGTGCGCACGTTCGCGCGCACGGAGATGTTCATGCCGATGATGCCGCAGGCCCCGGAAAGCAGCGCGCCGATGAGGAACCCGAAGGCCGTGGCCCAGCCCAGGCCGGGCACCAGCCCGATGACCAGGAACAGCACTACGCCGACCATCGCGATGGTCCTGTACTGGCGCCGGAGATAGGCGATCGCGCCTTCGCGGACCGCAGCCGCGATCTCGCGCATGCGCGGATTGCCCTCGGGCAGGCGCAGGATGCGGCCGATCTGCCAGATCCCGTAGACGATGGCGAGTAGCGCGCAGACGAGCGCGAAGACGAGACCGCTCTGCATATTGTTGCTCCCCTTGAAGACGGGGGATTTTATCAGGACAAGGCGGCGAAGGCCCGGTCGCGGATTTGATCTACCGCGCCCGTGCCCGAAATTCTCCGGTACCGTGGCGCTTTCGCATCACCCGAGGCAGCCCACTTCCCGTAGTAGTCCACCAGCGGCCGCGTCTGCGCGCGGTAGACCTCGAGTCGCTTTCTCACCGTCTCCTCGCGGTCGTCGTCGCGCTGCACAAGCGGCTCGCCGGTGAGGTCGTCCTTTCCCTCCACGCGGGGCGGATTGAACTTGACGTGATAGGTGCGGCCCGAGGCAGGATGCACGCGGCGTCCGCTCATGCGGGTGATGATCTCGTCGTCGGCCACGTCGATCTCGAGCACGCGGTCGATCCTGACATCGCGCGCCCTCATCGCTTCAGCCTGCGGGATGGTGCGCGGGAAGCCGTCGAAGAGATAGCCCTTGGTGCAGTCGCCGTGCCCGAGGCGCTCTTCCACCAGGGCGACGATGATGTCGTCGGAGACGAGCTGCCCCGCGTCCATCACCTTCTTCGCCGCGAGCCCGAGCGGCGTACCGGCCTTCACCGCTGCGCGCAGCATATCGCCGGTGGAGATTTGAGGGATGCCGAACTTCTCGCGGATGAAGTTCGCCTGCGTGCCTTTGCCGGCGCCGGGGGGACCGAGAAGGATGAGCCTCATGAGAGCATTCTACGGACAGCTTCGAGATCCTGTGGAGTGTCCACGCCGGGCGGAATCTCCGCCTCGCTCACCGCCACCGCGATCCGGTAGCCGTGCCAGAGCATCCGGAGCTGCTCCAGCGCCTCGGCCTTCTCGAGCGGCGAGGCCGCGAGCGCCGCGTAGCGCTTCAGGAATTCGACCCGATACCCGTAGATGCCGGCGTGCCGGTAGCAGACGCCGCCCTGCTCTCTCGGATACGGAATTCTCGAGCGCGAGAAATAGAGGGCATAGCCCTGCGCGTCCATGACCACCTTGACCACGTTCGGGCTGGCGAGCGACGGCTCGTCGTGGATGGCATGGCAGGCGGTCGATACCGACGCGTCCTTGAGCCGTTCGAGAAGTTGCGCAACCTGCGCGATCAGCTTGGGCGAGATCAGCGGCTCGTCGCCCTGCACGTTCACCACGATGTCGCGATTCTCGAGCTTGAGAAGCGAAGCAGCTTCCGCGATGCGATCGGTCCCCGAAGGGTGGTCGGCGCGCGTCATCACGATTCCGTGACCGGCTGCCCGCACCGCGGAGGCAATACGCTCGTCGTCGGTCGCCACGTGGACCGACGCCGCGCCGCTCTGCGCCGCACGTTCGCATACCCTCACCACCATCGGCCGCCCGGCCAGGTCGGCGAGCGGCTTTCCCGGAAACCGGCTCGACGCCCAGCGCGCCGGGATGACGACGTGGAAGCTCAAACCACTTCTTCTTCCGGCGGGAGCTTGCGCGCCTCCTCCTCCAGCATGACCGGAATGCCGTCCTTCACCGGATAGCCGAGGCGGTCGGCGCGGCAGACGAGCTCGTCGGCGGCTTTGCGGTACACCAGCTTGCCCTTGCACAGCGGGCACACCAGGATCTCAAGCAGCTTTGGATCGACGGCGGCCATCGAGCTCGTTCAGCAGCCAGCCGCCGAACGCCGGGACGAGGTTAGCGGTGACCGGCAGGACCCACCAGTTGGGGCGCGCATGGCGGCGCAATTTTACCGCGTCCTTCTCGGTCATCAGGACCGGCGCCGCGTCGCCGAACTCCAGCTCCGCGGCGCTGAAACGGTGGTGATCGGCGAATGGATGCGGCACCACCTTCGGGCCGAGCCTGCCCACGTGGAGGAAGAAGCGGCCCGGGTTGCCGATGCCGGCGACCGCGTGGACCGTTTGGCCGCGCCACGCCCCGAGCGGCTGCCTGTCGCGCGCGTCGCTCATGCGGTGCGCAACCTCGCCTTCGAGCCGCATCTCGAAGACATTCGGGTTGCGGGTTTCGAGGTCCGGAGCCTGGTGAGAGACAACGGCGTGAACGGTGCGCAGCCGCCCCGGCGGCTCGCGCAGCGGACCGGCCGGCAGCAGCCATCGGTTGCCGAAGCCGCGCGAGTCCACCACCGCGATCTCGAGATCGCGCCGCAAGCGATAGTGCTGCAGGCCGTCATCGAGCACCACCACGTCGACTTCCGGGTGCTGGGCGCGCAATGCCTCGATGACCCTTACCCGGTCGGCGCCGATCCAGACCGGGCAGCCGCTGCGCCGGGCGAGCACGATGGGCTCGTCGCCGACTTCGTCGGCCTCCGACGCGAGCGTCGCCGCACGCGGTGGACCGCCCGCGCCGCCATAGCCGCGGGACACGATCGCCGGCGACCAGCCGCGCGCCTTGAGGAGCTCGGCAATCCAGAGCACGAGCGGCGTCTTGCCGCTGCCGCCCGCCGTGAGGTTGCCCACGACCACGACGGGAATCCCGGGATGGCTGCTCTTGAGAATCCTCAGCCGGTAGAGAAGCTTCCTGAGGAGAACGAGAAAACCGAAAGCAAGGCTCAGCGGCCACAGCAGCCACGCGAGGGCGCCGCGGCGGTACCAGTGCCGCACTATTTGTTCGACTGCGTGGTGAAGGTGATCTGCGACAGCCCGGCGATGCGCGCCGCCTCCATGACGCGCACCACGGACTGGTGGGTCGCGGCGGCGTCGGCGCTGATCACGATCACCGGATCCTTGAGCGCGCCGCCGGCGCGGCGCAGCTCGTCGGCGAGCTGCTCCACGCTCTTGAACGGCACCGGGTTGCGGTTGATGACGTACTGGCCCTGGGCGTTCACCAGCACCGCGATCTCGTTCGGCCGCTCGGGCTGCTTCTCGGCCGACGCCGTGGGCAGGTTGATCTGCAGCTCGGTGTACTTCGAATACGTGGTGGTGATCATGAGGAAGATGAGGATCACCATCATCACGTCGATCAGCGGCACGAGGTTGATCTCGAGCGGCTCGCGCTCCCTGCCGCGCTGGAAGTTCATCGCTGCTCGCCGCCGAAATCGACGCGCTCGCCGTGGACGATGTCGACGAGCTTCGACGCCTGCTGCTCCATCTCCACCACATAGGTGTCGATCTTGTTGCGGTAGTGCCGGTAGAAGATGAGCGCGGGGACCGCGATGGCGATACCGAAGGCGGTGTTGTAGAGGGCCACCGAGATGCCGTGGGCGAGCTGCTGCGGGTTGGCGCCGGTCGGGGCCTGGGAGCCGAAGATCTCGATCATGCCGATCACCGTGCCGAAGAGGCCGAGCAGCGGCGCCGCCGCCGCGATCGTGCCGAGCGTGGTGAGGAAGCGCTCGAGCTGGTGGCCGACGCCGCGGCCGGTCTCCTCGATCGCCTCCTTCATCACGTAGCGCGAGCTCTGGTGGTTGCGCAGCCCCGCCGCGAGCACCGCGCCGAGCGGCGAATCGCTCCCCAGGCGATCGAGCACGTCGTTCGAAACGCCCTGGCGCTTGTAGACCGAGACCACCTGCTCGAGCAGCGTCGGCGGCAGGATGTTGCTCCGGCGCAGCGTGATCGAGCGCTCGATGATCAATGCCACTGCGATGACTGAAGCGAGCAGCAGCGGCCAGATCGGCCATCCCGCTGCCTGAATGATTGCGAACACCCTTTTCCTATGCCTTTTTTTGGAGACGGGCGCGGCCGACTTTACCACCCGCGGCCCGGAAGGCGAAGTTTCCGCGCCGCATCAAACGCTCCCCTTGTAGTGGACACAGCGATATCCACAAAAAGCTGTGGATAAGTTTGTGGATTGTCGCTGAATAGGCGGACTTGCGCCTGTCACATTGGTCGCCGAGTCGGTCCAGGTCAATTTTTGGGCACAGTTTTCCAGAGCGCTTTCATCCGCTTAGCTGAAAGAATCGGGGTCCGCGCGCGGCTCGCGCGACGGCCGCCCGCAAGCCGGGCGGAGTGTGGATTAGTGTAGGCTCGGCTCGAACCCCTCGATACGATGCAATACGAACTTCCCAGCGGCCCGGCCACGCGCCCGACTTCCGTGGTCAGCGTTTCCCAGTTGCTGCGGAACGTCCGCGACACGCTCGAGCGGCGCTTTCCGCTCATGTGGGTCCGGGGCGAGCTCTCCAATCTGTCGCGGGCCCCGTCGGGGCACTGCTACTTCACGCTCAAGGACGACGGCGCCCAGGTGGATTGCGTGATGTTCAAGAGCCGCTTCGTCGCGCTCGACTTCGAGCCGGCCAACGGCGCGCAGGTCGAGGTGCGCGCGCTGGTCTCGCTCTACGAGCCGCGCGGGCGCTTCCAGCTCACGGTCGAGTCGATGCGCCAAGCCGGCCTGGGCCCGCTCTACGAGCGCTTCCTGCGCCTGAAGAGGAAGCTTGGCGACGAGGGCCTGTTCGACGCCGCGGCAAAGCGCCCGCTTCCGCCGCACCCGCAGACCGTCGGCGTGCTGACCTCGCCCGCTGCCGCGGCACTGCGCGACGTCCTCACCACGATCGCGCGGCGCAATCCGGCGATCGCGGTCATCGTCTACCCCGTGCCGGTACAGGGCGAAGGCGCCGCGGGGCGCATCGCAGCGATGCTGCGGCGGGCAAGCGCGCGCGGCGAGTGCGACGTGCTGCTTCTCGTGCGCGGCGGCGGCTCGCTCGAGGACCTGTGGCAGTTCAACGAGGAGGCACTGGCACGGGCGATCCGCGCCTGCGCGATCCCCGTGGTGGTCGGCGTCGGGCACGAGACCGACTTCACGATCGCGGATTTCGCCGCCGACCAGCGCGCGCCAACGCCTACCGCGGCGGCGGAGCTCGTCAGTCCGTCCCGCCTGCAGCTCGCGGCGTTGCTCGCCGATTGCGCGCGCCGGCTAGCACGCGAGATGCGGCGGCGCCTCGACTATGCGGCGCAAGGGCTGGACGCGTGCGCGCGCCGGCTGGTCCATCCACGCGAGCGTCTGCGGGCCCACGGCAGCCTCGTCGGCCAGCTTTCCGCACGCCTGGGCTTCGCGTTGCTGCACCGACTGCGCGGCGGCGAAGCGAAGCTCGCCCGCCTGCAGGCGGGCCTCGCCGGCCTCGACCCCCAGGCGGTGCTCAAGCGCGGCTACAGCATCACGTACGGCGCGAGCGGCGCCGTGCTGCGCGACGCGGCCGACGCGCGGCCCGGTGAACCGCTGCGCACGCGACTCGCGCGCGGCGAAGTCGAGAGCGAAGTGAAGCGGACTTCCTGATGGGCCATCGCCTTTCGAAGATCACCACGCGCACCGGCGACGCCGGCGACACCGGCCTCGGCGACGGCGCCCGCGTGGCTAAGGACAGCGCGCGCATCGCAGCGCTCGGCGACATCGACGAGCTGAACAGCGCCATCGGCGTCGTGCTCGCAGAAGAAATGCCCGCCGACATGAAGGCCGCACTCGAAGCGGTGCAGCAGGATCTTCTCGACCTCGGCGGCGAGGTTTCCATCCCCGGGCACTCGCTTCTCAAAGAAGAGAGAGTCGCGGCGCTGGAGGCCGAGCTCGAACGATGGAATGCCGCGCTGCCGCCGCTCAAGGAGTTCATCCTCCCGGGCGGCAGCCGGGCCGCCGCCGCCGCGCACCTCGCGCGCACGGTGTGCCGGCGCGCCGAGCGCACGCTGGTGGCGCTCGGCCGGCGCGAGCCGGTCGGCGATGCGGCGCGGCGCTACCTCAACCGGCTGTCCGACCTGCTGTTCGTCGCCGGGCGCAGCCTGAACCGCGCCGCCGGCGGCGGCGACGTGCAGTGGAAACACAAGAGAAAGCCCTGAAATGGCTGAGATCAAGATCTACAACGTCGAGGCGCTGGGCAAGCCGCTCGGCCAGTACTCGCACGTCACGCGCGTCAAGGCAGCCGAGCACCTCTTCATCGCCGGGATGCTCGCCGCGGGCGAGACCTTCGACGCCCAGTGCAGCGGCGTCTTCAGCCAGATCGAGGCCGCGCTCAAGTCGGCGGGCGCCGGCTGGGGCAACGTGGTGCAGTTCACCACCTACCTCGTGCACTCGCAGGACATCCCGAAATTCATGCAGTGGCGCCTGCGCGAGTTCCCGCGCCTGTTTCCCGACGGCCGCTATCCGCCCAACACGCTCCTCGTCATCGACCGGCTGGTCGGCGAGCAATACCTGATCGAGGTGCAGACCGTCGCCGCGCTCTAGGCGGCGCTCTTCAGATAGGGCAGTCCGCCGCGCTTGACGTAGAGCGTGCAGCCGCGCTCCGAGCGCGGACTGTGCCTCGAGCCCACCGGTTGCCGCAACCACCAGCCCTGGGAGTACGTCCCCGCCTCGTCGGCGAACTCGCCCTCGAGTACAAAGAGCTCCGCGCCTCGCTCATAGGAGACGACACCGAGGTCTGCGCCGGCGTCCCAGCGCTCAAGGCGTGTCACGTCGGAAAAGCCGGTCTGCTCATAGAGCAACTTCAGACTGACGCCTCGGGTCGAGCTCGCTTCCCATGAAAGCTTTGCCGTGTCGATGACCACGTGGTTGCGCTCGCGGCCGGGGAACTGGCGCAGCTTCACGAACAGCACGCACCCCGGCTCGGAGAACGGGGCGTGGCGGAAGCCTTCCGGGTTCAGCAGAAAGCTGCCCGCGGGCCAGTGGCCGTGCTCGTCGGAGAACACGCCCTCGAGCACGAGGATCTCCTCGCCGTCGGGATGATCGTGCGCCGGAAAGCGCGAGCGCGGCTCGTAGCGCACGACGGAAGTCACCTGCCCGGATTCAGGCGGGCCCACGAGGTGGACCCGCTTGCGCCACACGCTGCCGCTCGGGCTCGGCGCCCATGCCATCCGGGCCGTGTCGGCCACGGCCCGCAACGAAAGCTCGGCGTTCAGGCTACTTCGCTTCTTCGACGAACGCCTCTTCGCGCTTCGCGCGGATCGCCGGCAACGCCACGATCACGAGCAGGATCGCCGAGGCGACCATGAAGCCCAGGCTGATCGGCTTCTGGAAGAACACGAACGGATCGCCGCGCGACAGCAGCATCGCCCGGCGCAGGTTCTCCTCCATCAGGGGGCCCAGGATAAAGCCGAGGATCATCGGCGCGGGCTCGCACTCGAGCTTGACGCAGATGTAGCCGAGCACGCCGAACACCGCCATGATCAGCACGTCGAACGGGTTGTTCGACAGGCTGAACACCCCGATCGCCATGAAGACCAGGATCGACGGGAAGAGGTAGCGGTACGGCACGGTGAGGAGCTTCACCCACATGCCGATCATCGGCAGGTTGAGAACCACCAGCATCAGGTTGCCGACCCACATCGAGGCGATGAGGCCCCAGAAGAGCTCCGGCTTCTCGTTCATCACCTGCGGCCCGGGCGCGATGCCCTGGATCATGAGCGCGCCGATCATCAGCGCCATGACCGCGTTGCCGGGGATGCCGAGGGTCAGCATCGGGATGAAGGACGTCTGGGCGCCGGCATTGTTCGCCGACTCCGGCCCCGCCACGCCCTCGATCGCGCCCTTGCCGAACTGCTCGGGGTGGCTCGATACCTTCTTCTCCAGAGTGTAGGCGCCGAAGGAAGCGAGCAGCGCACCGCCGCCGGGCAGGATGCCGAGGCAGGACCCGAGCGCCGTCCCGCGCAGGATCGAAGCCCACGAGCGCTTGAGGTCGTCCTTGGTCGGATAGAGGTGGGTCACCTTGCTGAGGAACACCTCCCGCTTGTCCTTCAGGTCGAGGTTGGCGATGATCTCCGCGGTGCCGAACATCCCCATCGCCACCACCACGAAGCCGATGCCGTCGGAAAGCTCGGGGATGCCGAAGGTGAAGCGCAGCACGCCGGAATTGACGTCCGTGCCCACCAGGCCGAGCAGCAGGCCGAACACCACCATGGCGATCGCCTTGACCAGCGAGCCGCGCGCAAGCACGGTGGCCGCGATCAGGCCGAACACCATCAGCGAGAAATATTCGGACGGCCCGAACTTCAGCGCCACCTCGGCGAGCGGCGGCGCCGCGACCGCGATGATCAGGGTGGCGACGCAGCCCGCGAAGAACGAGCCGATCGCCGCAATCGCGAGCGCCGGCCCGGCACGCCCCTGACGCGCCATCTGGTAGCCGTCGAGACAGGTGACCACCGACGAGGACTCGCCGGGGATGTTGACCAGGATGGCCGTGGTCGAGCCGCCGTACTGCGCGCCGTAGTAGATGCCGGCGAGCATGATGAGCGCCGAGACCGGGTTCAAGTTGAACGTGATCGGCAGCAGCATCGCGATGGTGGCGACCGGGCCGACGCCGGGAAGCACTCCGATCAGCGTGCCGAGCAGCACGCCGATGAGCGCGTACAGCAGGTTGAGCGGGCTGACCGCTACGCCGAAGCCGAGGATGAGGTTGTGGAAGAGATCCATGCGCGCCTCAGCAGAACGAGAATGCGGCCGGGCACATCGGGAAAGGCAGCGTCAGGCCCTTCACGAAGACCAGGTACGAGAAGAGGATCAGGATGAGGAAGAGGACGAGAACCTCCTTCCACTTGAACTCGTGGCCGCCGTAGGCGCTGATGAAGACCAGGGCCGCGGTCGCGCCCACCAGGCCGAGGGGCTTCATCGAGTAGCCATACACCAGGCAGGCGACGCTGATCAGGACCAGCGCCTTCGCCTCCGGGCGGAACAGGACGGTCAGCACCGACAACACCACCGATGCGGCGATCATGCCCCAGTCGACGGAGAGCCCGACCCTCGGCGCGAGCTCGAGCAGCACCGCGAAGACGGCGATCGCGATGATCAGGTCGACTATGTTGAAGGGGAGACGCAGCGGTTCTCCCGTGCCCTCGAAGACGAAGCCCTCGATGAGCACGAGCAAACCAAGGAAAACCATCAGGCCGCCCAGCACGAACGGAAAGTAGGCAGGGCCCATGCGCACCGCTGTGCCCATCTGATAGAACGCGTACGACCAGATCGCGAAAAACAGGCCAGTGCTGATAAACATCAGCCCCGCCCAAAAATCCTTGGGACTCTTGATCCTCATTGATCTCCTCCTGCGCCGCCGCCCCCCAGGGCGATCTTGTGCGCGCAAAAGTGTAGCATGCGCTTCGGAGTCAACACCTTGCGCTTCCAGTCAGGCGGGCGTCTCGCGGCTGCGCTCCTCGTCTTGGCGCTCGCCGCATGCGGCGAGCGCCCCAAGCTGGAGCACCTCGCGAGCGACGCGGTGGTGCTCGCATTCGGCGACAGCCTGACCTACGGCACCGGCGCAACCGAGGACGAGAGCTATCCCGCGCAGCTCGAGCGCCTCATCGGCCGGCGCGTGGTCCGCGCAGGCGTGCCGGGCGAAGTCACTGCGCAGGCGCTCGAGCGGCTGCCGCAAGCACTCGACGAGCATTCTCCCAGGCTCTTGCTGCTCTGCATCGGAGGCAACGATTTCCTGCAGCGCCTCGGGGCGGCACAGGCCGAGGCGAACGTTCGCGCCATGGTGAAGCTCGCCCGTAGCCGAGGCGTCGATATCGTGCTGATCGGGACACCCGAACCCGGCCTGACCCTCGCCCCGCCCGCTTTTTTTGCCGCCATCGCGGCGGATTTCCGCCTGCCTTATGAGGACGCGGCCCTGACGCAGGTGCTGAGGGACAACGCGCTCAAGTCCGATCCGATCCATCCGAACGCGCGCGGCTACCGCGTCATCGCCGAACGCCTGGCCGAACGGCTGAAGCAAAGCGGAGCCATCTGAGCCGCTCGAGGTCCTCGGGCCGGTCGACGTCCCAGACCCGCTCGAGGGCGCGCCAGCGATAACCTAGCGAAACGAGTTTTCGCATTGTTGACTCGTAGACGTCGGGACCGCCCCACGCGATGCCGCTGAAAAGAAGCGGCGAGACGCGCTTCGCGCCGATGAGCGCGTAGCCGCCGTCTTCCGCGGGCGCGATCACGACGTCGCAGCCGCCGGCGAGCCAGCGTGCCGCGCGCCGCAGGTCGCGCGGCCGCAGCGCCGGGCAGTCGGCACCGATGATGATCGCAGCGCGGTGGCGGCGCAGCGCGCGTGCCAGCGCGTGGTGCATCCGCTCCCCGAGGTCCGACCCACGCTGCCTGGAGGTGTCGTAGAGATCGATCGGCCCGCACGCCGCCGCCCGCGCGGTGCCCAGCGCGTGGCGCGTGAGGCGCCGGTGCAGCCGCGCCGCGCGCCATGCACCCAGGTGGGGCACGAGCCGCGTCTTCACTCGCCCGGGCACCGGGGCGCGCGAAAAGACCAGTACGGCGACGTCAAGGTTCGTAGAGTCGCGCAAGCCGCTCCGGTGTTGCACCGAAGTAGTAAAGCAGGCGCAACTGCCACATGCGCACGATGGTGCGCAGCACGCCGCGCCTTTCCCAGCGCCGGCCCGAGGTGCGCACCCGCTCGCGCAGGCACGCCGGCGCGCCGCGGCGCTTCATTTCGCGGCTGAAGGCGATGTCCTCCATCAGCGCGATCGGAACGAAGCCGGGAAACGCGGCGCGGCGCACGAAGATGGCCTGGTCGCCGGTCGCGATGCCCGAGAGGCGCGAGCGCAGGTTCATCGCGCAGGCGACTACCCCGAGGAGCCGGTGCCGGCCTTCGATCTCGACGTCGAAGCGTCCCCACAAACGGTTTTCCAATGCCTTACTGACAAGAACATCGCCGTCGGGAGGCAGGAACGTATCCACATGCAGGAAGAGCAGCGCGTCGCCGCAGGCGTGGCGCGCCCCGCAGTTCATCTGCACCGCGCGCCCGCGCGCGCTGGAGAAGATCCGGTCGCACAGCGGCGCGGCAAGCTCGCGCGTGCGGTCGGCGCTGCCGCCGTCGACGACGATCACCTCGCAGCCGCGCCGCCGCAGAGGGGCAAGCGCCTGCAGCGCCGCCTCGATGCGCTCGGCTTCGTTCAGCGCCGGAATGACGATCGAGAGCTTCAGCCCCGCGTCCATGCGTGATAGCGCTCCAGCACGCGCAGCACGCGCTCGGGAGCGTGCGCCTTCTTCCAGGCCCCGGCAGCGTACTTGTTCGCCTCGGAGAGGGTCGGATAGATGTGGATCGTGCCGAGGATCTTGTTCAGGCCGATGCGATGCTTCATCGCCGAGATCAGCTCGGCGATCAGCTCGCCCGCGTGCTCGGCGACGACGCTGGCGCCGAGGATCCGGTCCTTGCCCGGAACCGTCAGCACCTTCACCATGCCGTAGCCCGCTTCGTCGGCGATCGCGCGGTCGAGCTCATCGATTCTGTAGACCGTGGTCTCGTACGGAATGTTCTGCGCTTTTGCGTCGGTTTCGTTCAGACCGACGCGCGCCACCTCCGGATCGGTGAAGGTGGCCCACGGAATCACCGAATAGTCGACGCGGAACCTGCGCAGCCCGCCGAAGAGCGCGTTGACCGCGGCGAACCACGCCTGGTGCGACGCGGTGTGGGTGAACTGGTAGGGGCCGGCGACGTCGCCGCAGGCGTAGATGTTCGGGTACAGCGTCTGCAGGTATTCGTTGGTCTCGACGGTGCGCGCGGCGGTAACCGGGATGCCGAGCGCCTCGAGGCCGAACCCCGAGGTGTTCGGGAGGCGCCCGACCGCGCACAGCAGGGCGTCGAACTCGACCCGCCTCTCGTGTCCGGCGTGCTCGCAGACGAGCACGTGCGGCCCCTCGCAGCGGACCGCGCGGTGCCCGGCGAGGACCTCGACGCCTTCATCGACGAAGCGCGCGCGGATCATCTCGGAGACTTCCGGGTCTTCGCGCGCGAGCAGCCGCGGCAGCATCTCGACCTGCGTGACCTTCGAGCCGAAGCGGGCGAACGCCTGCGCCAGCTCGCAGCCGACCGGCCCGCCGCCGAGCACCACGAGCCGCGGCGGCAGCTCGCGCAGCGACCACAGATTGTCCGAGGTGAGCACCGTCGCCGCTTCGATTCCGGGAATCGGCGGCACGATCGGACGCGCACCCGCGGCGATCACGATGGCCCTCGTGGTGAGGGTCCTGCCGTCGACTTCCACCGTCCATGGCGAGGTGATTTTCGCTTCGCCGCGAATGCACTCGACCCCGAGGCTCTCGTAGCGCTCGGCCGAGTCGTGCGGCGCCACCGTACGGATCACGCGTTCGACGCGCTCCATCACGTCGGCGAAGTCGGCCTCGGCGCCCGCCTGGCGAATACCGTACTTCTCCGCGTTCCGGATCTGCCAGGCGAGCTTGGCCGAGCGCAGCAAAGCCTTCGAGGGCACGCAGCCGGTGTTCAGGCAGTCCCCGCCCATGCGGTGCTTCTCGATCAAGGTGACCTTCGCGCGCACCGCGGCGGCGATGTAGGCCGACACGAGCCCCGCCGACCCCGCCCCGATCACCACGAGGTTGCGCTCGAAGCGCGCCGGCCGCTGCCAGGGCGCGTAGACCCGGCGCGCCTTGTACGCGTCGACCACTTTCTTTGCGGCGAGCGGAAAAACGCCGAGCGCGAGCAGCGCGCCGATCAGGCCGGGCGACACCACGTCGCGCAGGGAGCCGATGCCTGCGAGCTGCGTCCCGGCGTAGACGTAGACCAGCGTGCCGGCGAGCATCCCGAGCTGGCTCACCCAATAGAACGTGAGCACCCGCATCCGGGTGAGCCCCATCGCCAGGTTGATGACGAAGAAGGGCACCGCCGGGATGAGCCGCAGCGTGAAGAGGTAGAAGCCGCCCTCCTTTTCCACGCCGCGATCGATCGCGCGGAGCTGCGCGCCGTAGGTCCGCTGCACCCACCCCCGCAGCACGAAGCGCGAGGCGAGAAAGGCGAGCGTCGCGCCGATGGAAGAGGCGAAGGAGACGAGCACCGTTCCCCACAGCAGCCCGAAAAGCGCGCCGCCGGCGAGCGTGAGCAGCGCCGCGCCGGGAAGCGAGAGCCCGGTCACCGCCACGTACGCGGCGAAAAACGCGGCCGCGGCACCCGCCGGGTGGGCTGCGCGCCAGCTCTGCAGCGCCGCCTGCTGCGCTTTCAGGTTTTCCAGGCTGAGGTAGCGATGCCCGCCCGCGGCAAAGAACGCGACTGCCGCGGCTGCGACCAGCAGCACGACGGCAAGCCGGCCGCGGCTCACGGGCCCTGGACGGTGCCCGGCAGGCGCTGCGGCTGCTCGTCGATGAGGTCGAGGAGCTTCCCGCTCGTCGCGCGCAGGCGCTGGGAAAGCATGAGCACCAGCTCCATCAGGAGCTTGGCGCCGAGGAGCGGCTGCTCGACGATGATGCGGGCGAGGTTTTCGCGGTTCAGCACCGCCACCAGCGTCGGCTCGATCGCGATGCAGGTGGCGAAGCGCGGCTCGCCGTCGATCATCGACATCTCGCCGAGCGTGCGGCCGGGCTCGACCTGGGCGATGAGCTGCGGCGTGTTCCAGCGGTCGCGCTTGGCGACGTCGACCCGGCCCTCGATCACCAGCATCATCAGGTCGCCGCCCTCGCCCTCGCGGATCATCTCCACGCCGGGCAGCGCGCGGTACACCTCCATGAAATGCGCGAGCAGGCGCACTTCGCCGTGCGAGAAATTCTCGAGCAGCGGGCATTTCGGAATCAGGGAATGGATGCGGCCGGCGAAGCGGATCGCATCGCCCATGTACTCGAGGCCCGCAAGCTGCTGCGCCGGCTCCATCGTGTCCGGCATTATGCCGAACTTTTTATTTGCGTCGTTTTCTGACCGCTTCCGCGAGGCCGGCGAGCAGCGCGGTCGAGTCGCTCCAGCCGAGGCAGGGGTCGGTGATGCTCTGGCCGAACTCGAGCGGCTTGCCCGGCTCGAGCTCCTGGCGGCCTTCGACCAGGTGCGACTCGACCATGACGCCGACGATGCGCCGCTCGCCGTCGGCGAGCTGCGCGCCGATATCGCGCGCCACGTCCGCCTGGCGCTTGTACTGCTTCGACGCGTTGGCGTGCGAGCAGTCGATCATCAGGCGCTGGTGCAGCTTCGCCTTGGCGAGCTCCTGGCACGCGGCCGCGACGCTCGCGGCGTCGTAGTTCGGGCTCTTCCCGCCGCGCAGGATGATGTGGCAGTCGTCGTTGCCGCGCGTCTCGACGATCGCCACCTGGCCGCTCTTGTGCACCGAAAGGAAATGGTGCTTCTGGCGCGCCGCGAGCAGGGCGTCGACCGCGATCTTCACGTTGCCGTCGGTGCCGTTCTTGAACCCCACCGCCGCCGAAAGGCCGGAGGCGAGCTCGCGGTGCACCTGGCTCTCGGTGGTGCGCGCGCCGATCGCGCCCCACGACACGAGGTCACCGATGTACTGCGGCGAGATCACGTCGAGGAACTCGCAGCCCGCCGGCACGCCGGCCTGGTTGATGCGCACCAGCAGGTCGCGCGCGATGCGCAGTCCCTCGTTGATGCGGAAGCTGCCGTTGAGATAGGGATCGTTGTTCAGGCCTTTCCAGCCCACCGTGGTGCGCGGCTTCTCGAAGTAGACGCGCATCAGGATCTCCAGATCTTCCTGGTGCTTCCTGCGTTCCTGGAAGAGTTTTTCTGCATAGGCGATCGCCGCGGCCGGATCGTGGATCGAGCAGGGGCCGATCACCACCAGCAGGCGGTCCGAGCGGGCGTGCAGGATGTCGCGGATGCGCCGGCGCGTCTCGGTCACGAGCGCCTCGACCGGCGTGCCCTGGATCGGGAAGAACCGGATCAGGTGCTCGGGCGGCGGCAGCGGCACGATATTGTCGATGCGCTCGTCATCGGTGAGCGAGGTCCGGTCCATCGGGACCGCGGGGACATAGGGTTCGGCGGGGCGGGTCATGGTTTCACCTTGGCAAAAAAAAACCGCCAGGCTTTGCTGGCGGTTTTTTGGAGTCCGGTTTGGGTTCGAGCTTAGCCGGTCCCTTCCGCCAGCAGGCAGGGGGAATAAAAGAATCCAAACTCGAAGAAATCTGAGAACCGGCGCATCACCGGATGCATTGAACCACAACCCTATTTCGGCCACAACAGCATTTGGGTGCAGCGGAAGAGCGCGATCCTCGTTTCGGTGCCTTCGAGGGTCACCTCGGCGTCCCACACCTGGGTCGTGCGCCCGAGGTGGACGGGCGTCGCCAGGCAGGCGATCGCCCCTTCGCGCGCCGTGCCGACGAAGTTCGCCTTCAGCTCCACGGTGGTGAAGCCGCTCGCGCCCTGCGGCAGGTGGGCGACGCAGCCGTAGCCGCAACTCGTGTCGGCGAGCGCGATGACCGAGGCGGCGTGCAAAAAGCCGTTCGGCGCCATCACTTCCCGCCGCACCGCCATCCGGCTGCGCACCGCCGCGGGAGCGAGACTGAGAATTTCGACACCCGCGAGACCGGGCAAATGTCCTGTGCTGCGCCGGTTGAACTCTCCGGCGGTCAACTCGGGTCGGAACGAGGGCGTTCTGATAGTCATGTCGGCGCAGGGAAAATTAGCAGTCGAAGGCGCACTTTGCCAGGCGCGGGGTTTGCTTCATGCCAGGCGTCATGCTAGCGTTTTCACTCGGCGCGGATTTACCGGCGATAAAAAAGGAAGGTAGGCCACAAATGTCGGCAAGCGTGTCTATTCCCATCGCGGGCTTCAAGGACGTCTACGATGTCGCGGGCGTCGAGAAGGCGCTGCACGAGCTTCCCGCCTCGGCAAACGAAGCGCTGCGCGCGGTCTACGAGAAGATGCTGCGCCTCGGCGGCCAACGCTTCACGGTCAAGCCTTCTGCGCTGCCGGAGATGGACGCGCTCTTCGACGAGCTGCCGAACTTCACCGAGGTGCTCGAGGACATCCGCAAGCACCTCGCGCTGTGCATCGACTCGAACGACTGCGTCGAGGTGCCGCCGATGCTGCTGCTCGGCGAGCCGGGCATCGGCAAGACCCACTTCGCGCGCAAGCTGTCGCAGCTCCTCGGCACCGGCTTCGGCTTCGTGCCGATGAGCTCGCTCACCGCCGGCTGGGTGCTCTCGGGCGCCTCCTCGCAATGGAAGAACGCCAAGCCCGGCAAGGTGTTCGACACCTTCGTGAACGGCGACTACGCCAACCCGGTGATCGTGGTGGACGAGATCGACAAGGCGAGCGCCGACGGCCAGTACGATCCGCTCGGCGCGCTCTACGAGCTGCTCGAGATCGAGACCGCGACGCGCTTCGTCGACGAGTTCGTCGAGCTGCCGATCGACGCCTCCGGCGCGGTCTGGCTCGCCACCGCGAACGACGCCGCGCGCATCCCCGAGCCGCTGCTCAGCCGGCTCGCGGTGTACCAGATCGAGGCACCCGACGCCGAGGGCGCGGCGCGCATCGCGCGCACGATCTACGGCGAGATCCGTGGCGCGCACGACTGGGGCCGGCAATTCCCCGAGACACTTTCGCCTTCGGCGCTGGAGAAGCTCGCCGCGCTGCCGCCGCGCGAGATGCGCCGCGCCATCCAGTCGGCGTTCGGCAACGCCAAGATGGCCGGGCGCAGCGAAGTCGGGCCGGACGATATCCAGGATCCGCGCGGGCGCAAGCAGAGGATCGGCTTCTAGGAGTCTCTAGAAGTAGGCCAGCAGGCGTCCGCAGGCGATCACGCAAACCCAGATCGCGAGCGACACCGCGGCCGAGACGCGCGCCGAAGGCGGCGGCCCGAGCTTGCGCATTTCCTCGGCATCCCACACGTCGACGCTCGGCAACACGATCGTGTGAAAGAGCGCGGCGTTCAGCGCCGCCCCCATGATGAGGCACATCTTGACCACGAACACCGGGCTCGCGATGAGGTCGGAGGCGTGCGCAATGAACATCATGAACCCGCTCGGGACGATGAGGAGGAACGCCGCCGCGGTCCACGGCAGCACATGGCGCGCCAGCCTCTTTGCAGAAATGCTCCTCGAGAAACCGAGCAACCGGAGGTCGAGGATCGCGATCGAGCCGAACAGCAGGCCGATGCCGACGATGTGCACGATCTCGACCGCAGGGTAGAGCCACTCCCACTGCCGCATCGCTTGCCCCAGGCCGGAAGCCTCCAGGGCGCCGACGGGCGTCATCTCAGCTCTACGGTCTTGCCGTTCACCGTGATGCGCTCTGCGCGCAGCTCGCCGGGCTTGCCGCGGTTCGGATAACCTTCCACCGTAGCCGTCGTCCCCGGCTTGAGGGCGGCCTGGTCCAGGCCCCGATGCTTCATGCGCGAAAGCGGCGCCAGCACCACGTTCCAGGTCTTGCCTGCCGTGGCGCCTTCTCCTTTGGTCTCGAGCCGCATGTGGCTGTGCGGATTCTCGTAGGCGGACTCGACGATCTTGCCGGTGAGCTTGACGAGCTTCGAAGAGTCGTACTCGCCCCGTTCATGGTGTGCCGCGGCCATCGCCGGAACGGCGAGGAACGCCGCGAGAACGCTTCGCTTCACACCCGTTCCTCGACCCAGCTCCTCACCGACAGCAGCGCGTTGGGCAGCTTCGCCGGCTCGGTGCCGCCGGCCTGCGCCATGTCCGGGCGCCCGCCGCCCTTGCCGCCGACCTGCTGGGCGACGTAGTTCACCAGGTCTCCGGCCTTCAGCTTGGCGGTGAGATCGGAGGTGACTCCGGCGATCAGCGACACCTTGCCGTCGTTCACCGCCCCGAGGACGATGGCGGCCGATTTCAGCCGGTCCTTCAGCTTGTCCATGGTGTCGCGCAAGGTCTTCGGGTCGGCGCCGTCCAGCGTCACGGCGAGGACCTTGGCCCCCTTGACGTCGACTGCCTGCGACGCGAGGTCCTGTCCCTGTCCGAGCGCGAGCTTGGAGCGGGTGCGCGAGAGCTCTTTCTCCAGCCCTTTCTTTTCCTCGAGCAGATCCCTGACCGCCTTCTGGATCATGCCGGGGCCCGGCTGGGCGCGCAGCTCGCGCGCCACCTCGTGCAGCTCCTGCAGCTGCCCGTTCATCATGGCGAGCGCGGTCGCACCGGTGGTCGCCTCCACCCGGCGGATGCCGGCGGCCACGCCGCCTTCCGAGTAGATCTTGAATACGCCGATGTCGCCGGTGCGCGCGACATGCGTGCCGCCGCAGAACTCGCGCGAGCTGCCGATGTCGAGCACCCGCACCTCGTCGCCGTACTTCTCGCCGAACAGCATCATCGCGCCCGACTTCTTCGCCTCCTCGATCGGCATGACCTGGGCGCGGGTGGGCGTGTTCTGCATGATCTCGGCGTTCACGCGCGCCTCGACCTCGCGGATTTCCTCGCCGCTCACCGGCTTGTTGTGGGAAAAATCGAAGCGTGTCTTGTCGGCGTCGACGAGCGAGCCTCGCTGCTGGACGTGCGGACCGAGCACCTCGCGCAGCGCCTTGTGCATGAGGTGCGTGACCGAGTGGTTGCGCATGGTGCTCGCGCGCAGCGCCGTGTCGACGCGCGCCTCGACTTCGTCGCCCACCTTGAGCGCGCCGGTCTTCAGGCTGCCTTCGTGCCCGTACACGTCGGCCTGGATCTTCTGCGTGTCCGTCACCTCGAAGGTGCCGGCCGAGCCGACCAGCTCGCCGCGGTCGCCGACCTGCCCGCCGGCCTCGGCGTAGAAGGGCGTGCGGTCGAGCACGACCGTGCCGGTGTCGCCGCTTTTCAGCGCCTGCACCTGGGCGCCCTCGCGGTAGAGCGCGACCACCTTCGCGGGAAGCGTCAGCGTGTCGTAGCCGTGGAACTGCGTCTTGCCGCCCGAGTATTCGAGCCCGGCGGCCGCGGAAAACCGCGACGCCGCGCGCGCCCGGCTGCGCTGCTCCTCCATCGCTGCCTCGAAGCCCGCCATGTCGATCATCACGCCGCGCTCGCGGCAGATGTCGGCGGTGAGGTCCACCGGGAAGCCGTAGGTGTCGTAGAGCTTGAACACGGTGTCGCCATCGAGCAGCTTCTCGCCGGAGGCGAGCGCGGACTCGAGCACCGCCATGCCGTTTTCGAGCGTCTCGGCGAAGCGCTCTTCTTCCTGCTTGAGCACGTCGGCCACGCGGCCCTTGGCGTCTCTCAGCTCGGGATAGGCGTCGCCCATGGCGCGGTCGAGATCCTCGACCAGGCGGTAGAAAAACGGCTGGTGCTGTCCCAGCTTGTAGCCGTGCCGGATTGCTCTTCTAATAATTCTTCTCAATACATACCCGCGGCCCTCATTGCCAGGAATCACGCCGTCAACGATCAGGAAAGCGCAGGCGCGGATGTGGTCGGCGATGACGTTGAGCGATGGGTTCTTGAACTCTTTCTGGCCCGTTTCCCGCGCGGCGGCCCGGATGAGGTCCTGAAAGAGGTCGATCTCGTAGTTCGAGTGCTTGCCCTGCAGCACCGCGGCGATGCGCTCCAGGCCCATGCCGGTATCGACCGAAGGCTTGGGCAGCGGATGCATCACGCCCTGGTCATCGCGGTTGAACTGCATGAACACGAGATTCCAGATCTCGATGTAGCGGTCGCCGTCGGCCTCCGGCGATCCGGGCGGCCCGCCCTCGATGCCCGGGCCGTGGTCGTAGAAGATCTCGCTGCAAGGGCCGCAGGGACCGGTGTCGGCCATCTGCCAGAAATTGTCGGACTGGTATTTCTGGCCGCCGGGCTTGTCGCCGATGCGCACGACGCGCTCCTTCGGCAAGCCGATCACCTTGGTCCAGATGTCGTAGGCCTCGTCGTCGGTCTGGTAGACCGTCGCCCAGAGCTTGCGGCGGTCGAGCTTGTACACTTTGGTGAGCAGCTCCCAGGCGAACTGGATCGCGTCCTTCTTGAAGTAGTCGCCGAAGGAGAAGTTGCCCAGCATCTCGAAGAAGGTGTGATGGCGCGCGGTGTAGCCGACGTTCTCGAGGTCGTTGTGCTTGCCGCCGGCGCGGACCGAGCGCTGCGAGGTCGTGGCGCGCACGTACGGCCGCTTTTCCTTGCCGAGGAACACGTCCTTGAACTGCACCATGCCGGAATTGACGAAGAGCAGCGTCGGATCGTTCGCCGGCACGAGCGGGCTCGAAGCCACCACGGCGTGTCCCTTCGAACGGAAGTAGTCGAGGAAGCCCGAGCGGATCTCGCTTGATTTCATTGCAAGAATTTTACTTCAGGCGCCGGCCGGACGCCGTCTTTCGAGCGCTGTGCATTGCTCTACTCTGCGTTTCCGCATCGGCGCGTGCGCAGGTGAGCGACGCCGACCTGCAGAAGCGCGCCAACGCGATCCTGACGCTGATGGGCTTCTCGCTGGTGCCGGATGTCACCACCGGCGCACTTTCGATCTCGGACCAGAGCGCCGGCAATCCCTACTTTCGCCAGACCTCGATCGCCGGCGGCGGCAGGCTCAAGCCAGACGTCCCGCTGTATCTGGAGGGAACGCTGGCGTACGGACGCTATGACCCCGCGTTCGCGGTGGGCGATGCCCAAGCCACGGTCTCGGTGAAGTGGGAGAGCCTCATGGCAACGGGCGGCGTCGGCTGGGACTTTCCGATCGCCCGGGAACTCGTGCTGCGACCCATCCTGAATTTCTCCTTGGGGCGCGTTGAAAGCGAAGGTACGGTCACCGCCGCGCAGGCTCCGAGCAGCCGCGACACGCTGGATTTCCTGAGCAACGGCAGGCTTAACGCGACCGGTCTCGGGGGCTCCCTGATGCTCGACTACGAGCGCTACCGGCCCGAGAACGAGGTCGACCTCGAGCTTCGCTACACCAACATCCGCCTGCAGAGCTTCGACAGCTCGCAGGCAGTCGAAGGCCACGCGAACGCGCAGACCCTGTCGCTCTGGTCGCGCTACCGGGCGCCGACCGGCCTCACGGCGCTGGAGCGGCCCGTGCGCTACGTCCTCGAGTACGCCTACACCAGCTTCCTCGCCGATCTGAGAGGCGTGCTCGGCTTCGAGGACGTGCATTCGTTCGGCGCCGGCCTCGAGCTCGATTCGAGCGCGCGCGATGTCTACGTGACGCGCACCCGGCTGCTCCTGCGCTACAAGATCGGCAACAACGTGACCGGCTGGGCGCTCGGCCTCGGGATCAGCTTCTAGGCTGGTTCAAAAAACCGGGACGGCGCAGCCGCCGCCCCGGGGATCGGCTGCTACGCGTTGATTCGACCGTACTTCAGGAGCCGTGCTCGAACCGCCCCCATCGTGCGCTCGTGCGCGGCGGCGAGCTCCTGCAGCGCGCGGCCGGCATCGAACGCGGCGAGGAGCTTGCGGTCCTCGTCCTCGGTCCAGGGCTCGCCGGTCTTCTGCGGCAACTGGCTTTTGCGCCGCTCGAAGCGCTCGATGCGCTCGAGGGCGCTCGCCGCCTCGTACAGCGCCCTCACCACCTGCGGCCTCTGATACGCACTCTCCGGCGGAAACACTTCGCCGCTCTCCGGATCGACTCCGTTGGCGAGCGACCTTACTACCGTCAAGGCTTGTGCTGCGTCCATTGCGTTTCACCCCCCTCTACAGGCAATGCCTGTGCGGGAGTTAACGCGTCGGGCTTGGGCCGGGTAGACACTGCTCGCAGAAAAGGACGCAGCGATAAGTCCAGGCTGCGCCCGCTCTCGCGCACTTCGCACCCACGGCACCGCTATAGCGGTTTGGTGGTGGTCTTGCCGCCGCCGATCATCATCATGATGATGCACATCGTGGCCATGGCCATGATCCGGATCATCGGCATGGCCATGGGCATCCCGGCATCGGCGTCGGCATTCGCCTCGGCGTGGTTATGCCCTAGTTCGGCGTTCATGCTCCGGCATGGCGATGCGTGCGGCCCCACACGGAACGGCCGGCCGTAGTTCCCTATTCGTGCACTAACGACTCCGCCTTCCCTCTTGACACGGAAGCAAACGGGCTCGGGCTATTGCAGTGAGTTCGCGCGAGCTGTTGTCCCGGCACGCGTGAAGTTGAACCTCACCAGCATGATCCGCCGCTCTTCCGAATCCATCGGCGCAAATATCCACTTCTTTGATGCCTGGATGGCGAGCCACTCGAAATAGCGGCTCGGACCGGGATCGTCGGAGGTGGCGACGAGAACCGTACCTTCCTTGTCGACGATCACCCGAACGGACACTCTGACTGTGCCGCGGATAGTTTTCCGAGCGCTTCGCGGGACGTCTGGGATCACTTCGCTGATGGGTGATAGTGACGCATCGGGTTGCTTCCTGACCACGGGTGTGGCTTTGCTCGGCGCAGGTACGGGCGTCGGGGGCTGAGACTCCGAGTTTGGCCCCCGTTCGTCGGCGGCAGACGCAGCAGTCGGCTCGGTCCTGAACGCACTGATGCCAACCCAGCTCAGCAGTACTGCGACAGCTCCTAGAATCAGCAGCAGCGCACCTCTGTTCAAGCGCCGGCGGACAAGGGGGCGGGGCGCCCCTTTCGAAATTATCTCTAGGCGGATCACCAGCCGGCGTGTAGACGGCGTGACTGACTGGGACTTGGCCGCCGCAACCGAGATCGCCTGTGACTCCATTGTTTTCGCCAACGCTGTTTGCGCACCGCCGGGGTCCGAGGCGGGCCAGCCGGACGCGGGCTCAGGCATTGCGGACCGCTGTCGCTCGGTGCCGGACCGGCAAACAGGGCCATGACGAAGCCCTCCGCACCGTGTCCTGCCTGTGCGCTAAGACCGCCGCCCTCCCCCTTGACGCGGAAACACCTCGCCGCTTTCAGGGTCGACTCCGTTGCGGAGCGACCTCACTACCGTCAATGCTTGATTTGCGGCCGTTGCGTTTCATCCCCCTCTACAGGCAATGCCGGTGCGGGAGTTAACGCGTCGGGCTTTGATCGGGTGGCCACGGCCTTCAGAAAAGGCCGGAGCGATGAGTCCAGACTGCGCGCGTTCTCGCGCACCTCGCTCTGCCGCCGCGCTTCCAGCCCGGCGTGCAGGTCGACGTATTGCTGCGTGAGCTTGTGCTTGGGATGGAGATAGATCAGCGGCTTCGCGCTCTCGTGCGACTCGCGCACTTTCACCGAGGACGAGAGATAGGGCTGCAGCACCGGCAGGCCCTCGTCGATCAGGTCCTGCACCATCTTCTGCGGCAGGCGCGCGCGGGGCAGGAACTGGTTCACCACCACGCCTTCCACCCCAAGTCCCGCGTTGTGATCGGCGCGGATCTCGCCGATGTCCTCGAGCAGCCCATAAAGCGCGCGGCGCGAGAAATTGTCGCAGTCGAAGGGAATCAGGCAGCAATCCGCCGCGATCAGCGCCGAGCGGGTGAAGAAGTTGAGCGAGGGCGGCGGGTCGATGTAGATGAAGTCGTACTGCTTGTCGAGCTCGATCAGCGCCTCGCGCAGCTTGAAGATCTTGTAGCGCGCCTCGAGCTTGCCCTGCTGCTCGGCGAGGGTCGGGTGCGAGGGCAGCACGTCGAGCCGGTCGAAGCGCGTGCCGTGGACGAACTCCTCCGGCTTCTTCGGTTTCAGCGGAAAGCCGAGCACCTGGTCGAAGAACCCGGCGAGCGTGGGATCGAGCTCGCGGCCGGACTTGCCGACGAGGTACTGCGTCGAGTTGCCCTGTGGATCGAGATCCACCACGAGGACGCGCGCACCGCCGGCCGCGCTGACTGCGGCCAGGTTGCAAGCGATCGTGGATTTGCCGACACCGCCCTTGTGATTGAAGACCACTCGTCGCATGGCTTTCTCCTTTTTTTGCCTGCGTCGCTAGGCTGCAGCTAGGCCATCATATCCCTCGCCGCGCGAAGCTGCAAAAGCGATGTGCTCGTCGGCCAGCCACGACATACCATATTTAGTATCCATGGGCGACAATCTACTAGATATGCCGCTATGTCGACGTCTACGGGGCTAGGCCGCCTCGTCGCGGTCTAGAACCAGGCGCACGATGACCTCGCCGGAGAAGCCGCGCCCCTGCAGGAAGCGCGCGCGCTTCGCGCGCTCCTCGCGCGTGGCGGCGGGCGCGCGATACCTGCGCTCCAGGATCGCGCGTGCGCGCTCCATTTCTCCTTCGCTCGACAGCGCCTCGACGATGCCATCGGAAATGCCCTTGGCCCTGAGATCGTGGCGGATCTTTGCCGCACCGTACTTGCGCGAGAGAGCGCGGGCGCGCTCCTCGGCATAGCGCTCGTCGCAGAGTTGCTTCTTGGCCACGAGGGAGTCGAGGAGCGCCTCGACTTCCCCCCTCGATGCCGCGTGCGGGGAAAGCTTGCGTGCGAGCTCGGCGCGCGAATGCTCGCGCCGCACGAGGTAGCGCAACGCCCGAGCCTTTAACTGCTCAGGCGTATCGCGCTGTTCCAACTTACTTCTCTGCACGCTTGCGCGTCGCCAGGTGCTCGACCTTCTTGTCCTCGCTGGGCTCGGCGACGCCGAGCGGCGCCGGCGCGGCCACCCCGGCTTTCGCCCGGATCTTGCCTTCGATATCGCGGGCGAGCGCGGCGTTCTCCTTGAGGAAGTCGCGCGCGTTGTCCTTGCCCTGGCCGAGGCGATCGCCGTCGTGGATGTACCAGGCGCCGGATTTCTCGAGCACGCCGAGGTTGACCCCGATTTCGAGCACCTCGCCTTCGCGCGAGATGCCCTCGCCGTACATGATGTCGAACTCGGCCTGCTTGAACGGCGGCGCCACCTTGTTCTTCACCACCTTGACGCGGGTTTCCGAGCCGATCACCTCGTCGCCCTTCTTGATCGAGCCGACGCGGCGGATATCCATGCGCACCGAGGCATAGAACTTGAGCGCGTTGCCGCCGGTGGTGGTTTCCGGGTTGCCGAACATGACGCCGATCTTCATGCGGATCTGGTTGATGAAGATCACCAGCGTGTTGGTGCGCTTGATGTTGGCGGTGAGCTTCCTCAGCGCCTGGCTCATGAGGCGCGCCTGCAGGCCCATCTGCGGCTCGCCCATCTCGCCTTCGATCTCGGCCTTGGGCGTGAGCGCGGCCACCGAGTCGATGACGATCACGTCGACCGCCCCCGAGCGCACCAGCATGTCGGCGATCTCGAGCGCCTGCTCGCCGGTGTCGGGCTGAGAGATGAGCAGATCCTCGGTCTTGACGCCGAGCTTGCCGGCGTAGGTGACGTCGAGCGCGTTCTCGGCGTCGATGAAGGCGGCGGTGCCGCCGAGCTTCTGCACCTCCGCGATGACCTGCAGGGTGAGGGTGGTTTTGCCAGACGATTCAGGGCCGTAGATCTCGACCACGCGCCCGCGCGGCAGGCCGCCGACGCCGAGCGCCAGGTCCAGGCCGAGCGAGCCGGTGGACACCACCTCGATGTCTTTGATGGCCTCGGCGTCCATCTTCATGATGGAGCCCTTGCCGTACTGCTTCTCGATCTGGGAAAGCGCCGCCGCTAGGGCCTTCTGCTTGTTGTCGTCCATTCGTACCCCTCGTACCTCTTATTGGTCGTCGGCATCAAACGGCAGCGCATCTTGCAGGGACACCATCTTGCAGGGACCGTCTTGCAGAGACGCCGGGCCGCACCGGATACTGTATAAACGTCCATATTGTGCGGCGGTTGACCGGCCGCTGTCAATCTACGCCGGGCCGGACAGGTCGACGAAGAAACGCTCGAGCTGCGGACCAACGCGCTGGAGCTCGGCGCGGTGCGTGGCGGCGAGCTTCGCGAGCACGCCGCGGCCGCGTGGCGTGAGGCGCAGCTCGACCTTGCGCCGGTCGCTGGGCGACGGCTCGCGGGCGACCAGATCGAGCTCGGCCAGGCGATCGACGAGCTCCACCGCGCTGTTGTGCTTGATGAGCAGCTGCTGCGCGAGGCCGGCGATCGTCAGCCGCTGACCCTCCGGGCAGGCCCGCACCACGAGCATCGCCTGGTAGTGCTGACCGGTCAGGCCGACGGCGGCCGCCGCGTCCTCGCTGAAGCGCAGGAATTTGCGCAACGCAAAACGAAACGCCGCCAGCCGGCCGTAGTCCCCGGTGGCGAGCCGGTAGCGCTTTTCTGCACGGCGGAGCTGCGCCATCGGGCCGATTATATCGTCTCACGATATTTCTTAAGGTTCGTGTAAGGATCGACTTGCAACATTCGGGTACTCACACGACAGGAGGAGGAATATGCGTCACCAACCCAGCTTCATCCTGCGCCGCCGTTTCATCGGCGCCGGGCTTGGCTTCGCCGGCAGCCTTGCATTGCCGGCGTCCGTCTCGCGCGCGCTCGCCGCCGATGAGAACGGTCACCCGCCGATCGGCACCTGGCCCGCCGGCGTGCAGGGCAAGGAGGTGTTCATCGGCGTCGCCGTGCCGCGCACCGGCACCTACGCCGAGCAGGGCGAGGACGAGCTCAAGGGCTGGCAGCTCGCGGTCGAGCACATCAATAGCGGCCACTCGTTGATTAAGGAAATCTCGCCCAAGACCAAGAAGGGCGTGCAGGGCAAGGAACTGAAGCTCGTGGTGGCCGACTCCGCGGCGAAGCCGAACGACGCTGTGCAGGCCGAGCAGCGCTTCATCACCGAGAACCACGTGATCCTCATGACCGGCTCGACCTCGAGCGCGGTGGCGGTGGCGATGAACAAGCTCGCGCAGCGCGAGAAGGTGCTCTACGTCACCGGCATCTCGGGCTCCAACGACACCACCGGCAAGGACTGCGTGCGCTATGGCTTTCGCCAGAACTTCTACGGCGAGACCGCCGCCAACGCGATCGGCCCGGTGCTGCTGAAGGCCTACGGCAAGAACAAGAAGATGGCGTTCATGACCCCCGACTACACCTACGGCCACACGGTGACCAAGTCGTCGAGCGAGTACCTCAAGGAGCACGGCGGCTGGCAGATGGTGACGAACCAGGTCTCGCCGCTCGGCGCCACCGACTACAGCTCGTACCTCACCAACATTGCCAACTCCGGCGCCGAGGTGCTGCTGAACGTCAACTGGGGCCGCGACGCGGTGCTGTCGACGCAGCAGGCGAAGCAGTTCGGCGTGATCCCGAAGATGAAGCTGGTCATTCCCTACCAGATCCCGTTCCTCGCCAAGAACATCGGCGCCGAGCTGTCCGAGGGCGTCTACGCCGCGACGGACTTCTGGTGGACGCTGGAGGACAAGTACCCGCTCGCCAAGCAATTCGTCGACGCCTTCCGCAAAAAGTACGGCTACTACCCGGAATGGGGCGCCAACAACGCCTACATGTCGTTCGCCATGTGGGCCGACGCCGTCGAGAACGCCGGCAGCTTCTATCCGCCGGACGTGATCAAGTCCTACGAGGCGGGGCGCAAGCTGCAGTCGACGGTGGGCGAAGTCTACTTCCGCAAGGAAGACCACCAACTCGTGCGCCCGGTAGTCATCGTGCGCGGCAAAGCCCCCAAGCAGATGAAGAACAAGGAGGACTTCTGGGAGGTGACCGAGGTCGTGCCCGGCGCCCCGCTGATGCAGAAGCCGGACGCGTTCGGCTGCAAGCTCGGCGAGTACACCTAGGGACCGAGAAGCGATGCACGCCGTTCCCGCTCGCGCGGGAGCGGCGTACTTCGGGTTCTCTAGTTGATCACCTGGGCTAATTTCGCCTCGCAGCTGTTCAACGGCCTCGCGCTGGGGGCGCTGCTCGCGCTCATCGCGTCGGGCCTGACGATCATCTACGGCACGCTCGGCGTGCTGAACCTCGCGCACGGCGCGATGTTCATGCTCGGCGGCTACGCCGGGTACACGACCTACCAGGCGACCGGTTCCTTCGTCGCCGCCGTGGTCGTCGCTACGCTGGCGCTCGGCGTCCTGGGAATCGTGATGGAGCGCGTCGTCATCCGCTATTTCTACGCGCGCCCTCACGAAGACCAGCTGCTCGTCACCTTCGGCCTCGCCATCGTGTTCGTCGAGCTCGTCCGCTGGCATTTCTCGAGCGACTCGAAGACGGTGCAGGCGCCGGCGGCCCTGCAGGGCATCACCAACATGGGCTTCATGTTCTACCCGACCTACCGCCTGGCGGTAGTCGGGATCTGCGCCGTCGCGCTGCTCGCTCTCTTCCTGGTGCTCTATCGCACGCGCCTCGGCATGATCGTGCGCGCCGGCATCGAGGACTCGGTGATGGTCGACTCGCTCGGCATCAACGTCGACCGCGTGTTCATGGTGGTGTTCGGCATCGGCGCCATGGCGGCCGGCTTCGCCGGCATCATCAACGCGCCGATCGTCTCCCTCGCCCCCGAGGTGGGCGAGCAGATCCTGGTGCAGACCTTCGTC
>DATLUZ010000103.1:0-2089 GCA_035577785.1 Burkholderiales bacterium
ACTGCGACGCGGTCATCCTGTCCGACTATGGCAAGGGCGGGCTCACGCACATCATCGAAATGGTGCGCGCCGCGCGCAGGGCAAAGAAACGCGTGCTTGCCGACCCGAAAGGCGACGACTATTCGCGCTACAAGGGCGTGAGCATCATCACCCCCAACCTGGACGAGCTGCGTCGCGTCGTCGGTGCCTGGAAGAACGAGAAGGACCTCAAAAGCCGCGCCCAGGCGCTGCGCGAAAAGCTTGGGCTGGAAGCGCTGCTCCTCACCCGCGGCGCGGAAGGCATGACCTTGTTTACCAAAACCAAAGCGATCAGCATCCCCGCCGTAGCCCGCGAGGCCGAGGTATTCGACGTCACGGGCGCCGGCGACACGGTGATCGCGACCCTCGCCGTAATGCTCGCCGCCGGGGCCGGCCTGGACGCCGCGATGCGGATCGCCAACCGCGCCGCAGGGATCGTCGTGGGTAAACTGGGAACCGCAGTCGCCACCCACACGGAGCTCTTCGGCGGCATGCGCAGGCGAGTGGACGACAGACCGAGCAAGGGCGAGAAAGACTAATTCATGTACTACGTCGTGACCGGGGCCGCCGGATTCATCGGCTCGAGGATCGTCGAGGCGCTGAACCGCGCCGGCGTCACCGACATCGTCGCCGTCGACAACCTCAGCCGCTCGGCCAAGGTGGCGAACCTGACGCGGCTGGAAATCGCCGATTTCCTGGACAAGGGCGAGTTCCTGCAGCGCCTGGACAGCTTCGACGGCGCGCTCGAGGCGGTGCTGCACCAGGGCGCGTGCTCCGACACCATGGAGCAGGACGGCCGCTACATGATGGAGAACAACTACCGCTACTCGAAGACGCTGCTCGACTGGTGCCAGGAGGCCGAGGTGCCGCTGCTGTACGCGTCCTCGGCATCGGTGTACGGGGCCGGCGCGGAGTTCCGCGAGGAGCGCGCCTGCGAGCGCCCGCTCAACGTCTACGGCTATTCCAAGTTCCTGTTCGACCAGCTGGTGCGGCGCACCTTGGGGTACTCGCGCGGAGCGCTCGGGCCGGGCGATTCCGCGCAGATCGTGGGCCTGCGCTACTTCAACGTCTACGGCCCGAACGAGGCGCACAAGGGCCGCATGGCGTCGGTCGCGTTCCACGCCTACAACCAGCTCGCCGCCGCCGGCAAGGTCCAGCTCTTCGAGGGCTCGGCGGGCTACGGCAGCGGCGAGCAGCGCCGCGACTTCGTGCACGTCGACGACGTGGTCGACGTGAACCTCTGGTTCCTCGAGCACCGCGAGGTGTCCGGCATCTTCAACTGCGGCACCGGCCGCGCGCAGACCTTCAACCAGCTCGCCGCAGCGACGATCAACTCGGTGCAGGGCACCGAGCACACCGCGCGCGAGCTCGCGCAGCGCGGCTTCATCGAGTACATCCCGTTCCCCGCGGGCCTCAAGGAGCGCTACCAGAGCTTCACCGAGGCGGACCTGTCGCGGCTGCGCGCGGCGGGCTATCGCGGCGAGTTCAAGAGCGTCGAGCACGGCGTGGCCTCGTACGTGAACGACCTGCGCAGCGCGTAGCGAGCGCCGATGAAGCGCACGCTCGAGGACTTCATCGGCAACACGCCGCTCGTGCGTCTGCAACGCCTGCCGGATTCGGACAAGAATGTCCTGCTGGTCAAGCTCGAAGGCAACAACCCGGCCGGCTCGGTAAAGGACCGGCCCGCGATCTCGATGGTCCGCCACGCCGAGGCGCGCGGCGAGATCAAGCCCGGCGACACGCTGATCGAGCCGACCTCGGGAAACACCGGCATCGCGCTCGCGATGGCGGCGGCGATCCGCGGCTACCGCATGGTGCTCATCATGCCCGAGCACCTCTCCGCCGAGCGCCGCCAGACGATGCGCGCCTACGGCGCCGAGATCATCCTGACGCCGCAGAAGGGCGGCATGGAGGGCGCGCGCGACCTCGCCGAGAAGATGCAGCGCGAAGGCAAGGGGCGCATCCTCGACCAGTTCGCCAACCCCGACAACCCGCTGTCGCATTACGAGGGCACCGGGCCTGAGATCTGGCGCGACACCAAGGGGACGCTGACGCACTTCGTCAGCAGCAT
>DATLUZ010000104.1:0-3254 GCA_035577785.1 Burkholderiales bacterium
CTTTTGTTCTTCGACTTTTTCAAAGTGTCGACTAGCTTGTCGACCTGGTCTTGCGGGATGCCCTGGTCGGCGCCGCCGTAGAGGCCGAGCACCGGCCCGTGCAGCTTCTCGACCGCATCGAGCGGCGTGGTCTTGATCGCCGGCTCGGCCGGGCCGAGGCTGCCGTACCACGCGACGCCGGCGTGGATCTTGGACTGGTGCGCGTCGTACATCCACACCGTGCGGCCGCCGCGACAGAAGCCGGTGATGCCCATCTTGTCGGTGTTCGCGCGCGGGTTCTTGCCCGCCCACGCAACCACGGCGTCGAGGTCCTTGAACGCCTGCTCGTCGGAAAGCTGGTTCGCGCCGGCGATCACCTGCTTCAGGTCCTCCAGCTTCCATAGCTCGCCGATGCGAAAGTAGGGCTCGTTGGCCACCGCGAAGTAGCCTTCCTTCGCGACGCGGCGGACCACGTCCTTGATGTGCTCGTGCAGGCCGAAGACCTCGGCCACGACCAGCACCACCGGCCGCTTGCCGCCACCTTTCGGCACCGCGTAATAGGCGGGAATGTCGCCGATCTTCGTGTCGCCGCCATCGAGGCCGTCCATCGGCGTCTTGATCGCCTGCGCCAGCACCGGCTCGGCGCTGACCGCGAAACCGGCGGCGAGGCAGGCCGCGACGAAGCCGCGGCGGTCGACCCGCACGTCGGGCACGAGGCTGTTGAGGTCACTGCTATGCAAGTCTCTGCTGGTGTCGTCCATGAGGCTCCTTCAGGGCTTGGGTCAGGAAACCGAAAGGTCCGGTCGGCGCTTCCAGGTGTTGGTAGCCGATTCGAACAACGCTGCAAGCTGCAATACCGAAAAGTCGGCGCGGTAGCGCCCGACGATTTGAATGCCGACCGGCAGCGGCGGGTCATCGGTCGTAAAACCCGCAGGCACCGAAATCGCCGGGTGGCTGGTGATGGTGATGTAGTAGCAGCTCTTCATCCAGTCGAGGTAGTTGTCGAGCTTCACGCCGGCGATCTCGCGTGGCCACTCTGTCTCCACAGGGTAGGGCGGGAGCTGATTCACCGGACAGACCAGGAATTCGTACTTCTCGAGGAAGGCGCGCATGCGCTGATAGAGCTGCGAGCGAAGCGCGGTGGCGCGCGCAACCTGCTCCGGCGTGAGGCGCATGCCCTGCTCGACATTCCACCGCACCGTGTCCTTGAGGTCATTGCGCCGCGTGCGGTAGAACTCGCCGTAGGACTGCAGGAAGCCTAGCGCGCGCAGCGTCTCGAACGCTTCAGTGGCGCCGGAGAAATCGGGTTCCGCGTCTTCGATCACGCAGCCCAGAGAAGCGAAAACCCTGCGCTGCGCCTCGAGACTTCTGGCGACGCTCGGCTCAACCGGCAGGCCGCCCAGGTCGCGACTCCACGCAATTCTGGTTTTCCTGAAATTCCTCTTCAGCGGTTTGAGAAATACCGAGCCGGCCTCTGCAATCGAAACCGGCGAGCGCAGATCGGGCCCTGCCATGGCGGAGAGCAGGAACGCCGCGTCCTCCACCGTGCGTCCCATCGGCCCGAGCACGCCGAGCGTGTTCCAGGCATTCGGCGCGGGCCAGGCGGGCACGCGCCCCGGCGTCGGCCGGAAGCCGACCACGTTGCAGTAGCTGCCGGGGTTCCTCAGGCTCGCGGCGAGATCGCCGCCGTCGGCGAAGGGCAGCATCCCGCAGGCGACCGCGACCGCGGCGCCGCCGGAGGAGCCGCCGCAGGTCTTCGACGGGTCGTATGGATTCCTCGTCGCCCCGAACAGCGAATTGAAAGTCTGGCTCCCCGCGGCGAACTCCGGCAGGTTGGTCTTGCCGAGCGTGATCGCGCCCGCGGCCGAAAGGCGCTCGACGAGCAGATGGTTTTCGGCGGGAACATGATCTTTGTAAATCGGCGAGCCGAAAGTCGTGCGAATGCCCTTCGTCTGCACGTTGTCCTTGTAGGCGATGGGCAGCCCCGCGAGCGGACCCTTCGGTGAGCGGCTTCGGTCGAGCGCCTTGGCCGCCTTCAACGCCTGCTCGGGCAGGAAGGTGACGATGGCGTTCACCTTCGGATTGACGCGCTCGATGCGGGCGATGAAGGCTCGCATCAGCTCGGTGGCCGACAATTTGCCTTTCTTCAGAAGAAGCGCGAGCTGGCGCGCCGGAGTGAAGCAGAGCTCTTCCGTCCCCTCATCCGTCCGGTTGGTCACATCAGGACAATATCAAATTGTTCCGGCGAGTAGCTCGACTCGATCTGCATCGAGATCGGCTTGCCGATGAAATCCGAGAGCATCGCCACCGAGGTCGATTCCTCCTCGTGGAACAGATCGATGACCGGTTGCGAAGCGAGAACGCGGTACTCGCGCGCGTTGAAGGCGCGCGCCTCGCGCAGGATCTCGCGCAGGATCTCGTAGCAGACGGTGTGGGCCGTTTTCACCTCGCCGCGGCCGTCGCAGGTGGGGCAGGGCTGGCACAGGACGTGGGCGAGCGACTCGCGCGTGCGCTTGCGCGTCATCTCCACCAGCCCGAGGGCGGTGAAGCCGTTGACGCTCATGCGCGTGCGGTCGCGCGCCAGCGCGCGCTTGAACTCCTCCAGCACCGCCGCCCGGTGCTCCTCGCTCTGCATGTCGATGAAGTCGACGATGATGATGCCGCCGAGGTTGCGCAGCCGGAGCTGGCGCGCGATCGCCTGAGCGGCCTCGAGGTTGGTCTTGAAGATGGTGTCGTCGAAGTTGCGGCTGCCGACAAACCCGCCCGTGTTGACGTCGATGGTGGTCAGCGCCTCCGTCTGGTCGATGATCAGGTAGCCGCCGGACTTGAGGTCCACCCGGCGCGACAGCGCCTTCTCGATCTCGGTCTCGACGTTGTAGAGGTCGAAGAGCGGCCGCTCGCCGGTGTAGTGCTCGAGCTTGCCGTGCACCTGCGGCATGTAGTTCTGGGCGAAGGCGGCGAGCTTCTGGTAGTTCTCGCGCGAGTCAATCAGCACCCGGCCGGTCTGCGAGGTGACCATGTCGCGCATGACGCGCTGGGCGAGCGACAGGTCCTGGTACAGGAGTCGCGGCGAATCGGCTCCCGAATTTCCCTCCGCATTTCCTCCCATGGAGCGCTCGCGGATCACTCCCCAGAGGTGGCGCAGGTAGTCGAGGTCGGCGCGCAGCTCCTCCTCGCTCGCGCTCTCGGCCAGCGTGCGCACGATGAAGCCGCCTTTCTCGTCGGCGGGCACCATTTCCTTGAGGCGGTCGCGCAGCGCCTGGCGGCCGCTCTCG
>DATLUZ010000105.1:0-26858 GCA_035577785.1 Burkholderiales bacterium
AGCTAATCTTTGCTGATCATCCGGCAGCAAGCCGCCCGGACTCCGCGCCGCTCGCCAAGGGCCCGGTCAACGAAACCGGCGGCCAGTTGCAAGCTTTCGACATCGGGTCTCTCCCTTTTCAGTCTCCTTGTGCCGTCTGTCCGGTTTTCCGGCAACGAACACCTGGAGCGCCCAATGAAAGAGCAGCGACGCACGAAAGTTGCAAACCGAAAAATTCCCAACAACCTGCTTGCTGCACTGTCGGGCAAGAGCTATCAGAGCCTGCTTTCCGGTCTCGAGCCGGTCGCGCTGAATTTCGGCGACGTGCTCTACGAGCCCGGCCAGAAAATCCGGCATGTCTACTTTCCCGGCGACTCGCTCGTTTCCCTGCTGACGCTGGTGGACGGCCATATGGCCCTGGAAGTCGGCATGGTCGGCCATGAGGGCATGGTCGGTATCCCGCTCGCCCTGGGAACGGACGTTTCGCAGGTTCGCGCGCTGGTGCAGGGAGCCGGAACGGCCATGCGAATGCAGTCGGCGCGCTTTTCCAAGGAAATCCGAAAAAGCCCGCAGTTACGGCAAGGGATTCACCGCTACGCGAACACATTGATGGCCCAGGTCTCCCAAACCGCCGCATGCAACCGCTTCCACGTCGTGGTGGCGCGCCTTGCGCGTTGGCTTCTTATGACCCGCGACCGGGTGCGGTCCGACCAATTCCGCCTGACTCAAGAATTTCTTTCGCACATGCTGGGGGTGCGGCGGGTCGGCGTCACCCAGGCGGCGTGCACGCTGCAGGAGCGAAAGCTGATCGAATACAGCCGCGGCAAGATCAGAATCCTGGATGATAAAGGCCTCGAAGCGGCCGCCTGTGTGTGTTACGAGCGCGTCAACGGCAAGTGGAACGCAGCGAACACACCAAGGCGGCCACACTTGAAATTTTCGTAGCGCAGCAGCGGGGTGCGGATCCCGCTCTTGTGCACGGCGCGAGCATGCGTGGTCGGGCGGAAGCCCACGCCTATCAGAACACTGTTGGGCTCAGCGCTTGCCGCGCCCTTTGGCGTTTGCTTTGCTGCGCAGCTTTGCTCGGGTCGCTTTGAAGTGAGCCGCTTTCGACGCCTGCCGGCCTGGTGCCTTCGCCTTCCGCAGGGCCGCTGCATGCGCTGATGCCACCATCGCCTCTGCCGGCTTCGCCGCTGGCCCTACAGCAGCCTGGACGGCCGCCGCGTGGGCGTTCGGCCCCGGCGCGTCCGCGGTGGGGATCACGGCGACTCGAGGAGAATTCGCAGGAGCATTCGCCCGCACGGCCGCAGCGTGCGCCGATGCCCACATCGCCTCTCCGGTCTTCAGCGCCAGCTGGGTCCACATCGTGAAAGGGTTGATAAACATGCGCAGAGGCTTCTCGGATTCCATGGCAATTCCTCCTCGATGGGGCTCAGGGCTAGGCAGCAAGGGCTATGCCCGGGGCCTCCGCGTGCCCCGCGTTCGGGGGCGCACAGACCCCGGCGTTCGCCTGCGCGAAACTGCGAAATGAGCGATTCCTGGCTGAGAGGAATAGTCATGCTGGCGACCGTGCTCCTGGTGCTGCATGCCGTCGGCGCCTGGGCGTACTCCGCGCTCGGGGTCGCAGCCGCAATCGTGTCGGCGGTGCTGGTCGGTGCCGTCTCCATCTTCAGCGCGCGCATGGCCGGGAAAGGCAACAACGCGTGGTTTGTCGTGCCGACGATCCTCTTCACCGCGGTTCCCCTGGCCGCCGGCCTGTGGAGGCTGTTCGCCGTTGAACAGAGCTGGTGGACGCGCGCCGCCGAGCTCACCCCTTTCCTGACCGGATTTGCGGCGCCCGTGCTTCTGCTCTTGATGGCCTACCTCGAGCTGGGGCGGCGCAACGCTATCTCGGCTGATCCACTCCCGTAAGGAAAAGGTCGAGGCTCGCGGCGCCCTCCGCGGCCTGTTCGCCAGGGCGCGTTGCGTCCGCAAGCGCAGGGGCCGTGACCATCCCCGATGCGGTGCGGATCTCCGGAAGCGAACGGTCGACGAGATCGCGTAATTTCAACAGGCTATCCTCGAGCACCGAGCCGGTCGCTCCCATCAAGCCGATGTTTCCGACCTTGAGGGCATCGAGCGCCCTCAGCGCGGTATCGAGCAGCTCGCGCTGCTCGTCCGCCAGGCTGCCCAGGCGCTCATGCAGGGCTTTCGCTCCTTCGGTGGCACCGGATGCATGTTGATGACGCACGTACGCCGAAACGGCGTTCGCAATCGATTGGTCCAGCAAGCGGTTGAAGGTGTGAAACTCATCGACCGAAATCGACGCATCCATTTCCTTGGCGAGCTCGGTGATCGCCTGGCAGAGATCTCCGTAGTCGTGGACCACCTGCTCCACGCTGTATCCGAGCCTGAACAGCTCGGTGCCGTGCAAGCCGGCGGTCCGGCCCGCCTCGACCGCGCCGGGCGTCTCCAGTGAGTAGCCGAAAATGGCGTCTTCCGCCGGCGTCGGCGCTGCCTCCTCGCAGACCAGCGCCTCGAACAACTGGTCGAGGATGAGCGGCACGCCGTATTGCAACTCCGTCTCGGTTGCGGGCGGCGAGGATCTTTGTGCAACCTTCAACCGGCAACGGTCGATCAGATTGTCCCGGTTCGCGCGCAGAAGCTCAGTAAGCATCCCGGAAGCCTAGCGGCAGCAACGATGCGATTCTGTACGCCGCCATACATAGGCGCATCCTGCTGGCGCTTATGTGCGTTAACGGACAGAGTTGCGCGCTCGGTTGGGGAATAGTCGCGCTCCGGATCGCCAAGGAGATTCCCCATGAGAAATAAGAAGATTCTGGCTTCGACGGTTTCTGTTGTGGCGGGCCTCGCTCTCCTCGGCGGGCTCGGATGGATCACCACGGAAAAGGCCGACGCGCAGCCGCAAGCGGCCCGCAAGCCGCTCACCGAGAACGACCGCCAGGTCCGCGCGCACGCGCAGCGCACGATCGAGGAAGGCATGCGGATCTTTCGCTTTGACACCTTCGGCTCGGAGGCCTTCTGGGGCGATGCCCTGCAGCTGCACCAGGCCATCGCCGGCGAGAAAAACGGCGGCGTCGGCGGCGGCGTCAGCCCCAAGACCGCGCTGTCGGTCGGGCTGAAAGTGGACGCGGAGGCCCTGCCCGCCGAGCTGGTCGCGGGAATCAAGGCCGGCAAGGTCGACCTCGACGATCCTGCCACGACCCTCGCGCTGCTCAAGCTCAATGCCGTGGTCGGCGTGACCGGCAAGTTCGACCCGGCCGGCCGCATCCAGTCGATGGGCATCCAGTGCGCGTTCTGCCATTCGAACGTCGACGACTCCTTCGCTCCGGGCATCGGCAAGCGCCTCGACGGCTGGGCGAACCGCGACCTGAACGTCGGCGCGATCGTCTCGCTTGCGCCGAACCTGAAGCCCTTCACCGATCTGCTCGGGGTCGACGTGGCGACGGTGAAGAAAGTGCTCGCGAGCTGGGGGCCCGGCCGCTACGACGCAGAGCTCGACAAGGACGGCAAGGCGCTTCGCCCGGACGGCAAACAGGCGGGGACGCTGATCCCGCCGGCGTTCGGTCTTGCCGGGGTGAACCTGAGTACCTGGACCGGCTTCGGCTCGATGCCGTACTGGAACGCCTATGTCGCCGTGACTCAGATGCACGGCACGGGCACCTTCTTCGACAAGCGCTTCGCCGACAAGGATCAGTATCCCGTGGCGGCGAAGAGCGGCGCGGCGAAGAGCGCCTCGGCCGGCAACACCCGGGGCGCGTCCGACCTGACCACCGCGAAGCTGGCTGCGCTGCACTTCTATCAGCTTGCGATTCCTGCGCCGAAGCCTGCGGAGGGCAGTTTCGACAGGACAGCCGCCGCGCGGGGGAAAGAGCTCTTCGACGCGAAGGCGCAGTGCGCGAGCTGCCACGTGCCGCCGCTCTTTACCGAGCCCGGGCACAACCTGCACACGCCCGCCGAGATGGGCGTCGATTCGTTCCAGGCCGAGCGCTCGCCGACGCACATGTACCGCACCGCTCCGCTCGCGGGCCTGTGGACGCACCAGAAGGGCGGCTTCTATCACGACGGCCGCTTCGCCACGCTCAAGGACGTTCTCGAGCACTACAACGGCCACTTCAAGCTCGGGCTGAGCGACCAGGAAAAAGCCGAGCTGACCGAGTATCTGAAGTCGCTCTAGCGCGGCCGGATGCCGATGGTTGCCGCCGATTGTGCGGCCACAGGCGTCGTCGTGCGCCGCTGATCGACGGCGCGCCCGGCGTTCGCACTCTCGGGCGCAAGATTGACGATGAAGAGCAGCTCGTTGCCGAACCGGGTGGCCCCTGGCGTGCGCATGAGTCGCTCTTCCTGCCCTGCAGGGTCAGTCCGCAGAAAGCACATCGCCTGGCGTTTCCCCGGCTTGACCAGGATCCGGATGTCGACGCACGCGACGATGCCCAACTCGCTGCAGAGCTCCTCCATCGCGCGCTTCAGACTCGCCGCGTCGGCGCACGCGGCTAACGGCTTCACTGGCCGCCGATCGAAACCGTGAAGTTCAGCGTCTCCTCGCGGAACTGCGACGGGATGAATGCGAGCTCGAGGCGTACCTCCTTCAGGTTCTTCGCCTTCAATGCCGCCGCCGGGAACTCGGCGTCGAGCGTCTGGCTGGAAGACTGTCCCGGGTCGAGCCGGTCGCTCGAGCCGTAGCCCGAACCGACCTGGATGATCGGCGCGGTGCGGTTGTCCTCCATCGCGATCGGCTTGCCCTGCATGTCGATATAGCTGATCTTGCCGCCGACGAGCCGCATGGTCTGGTCCGAGGAGGTGTTTTTCAGCGAGAGCTTGCCGGTGAGCTTCGCCGGCTCCGCGATGCGGTCGGTTCCGTCCTCGACGCGCTCGGTGACTTTCATGTCGGTCAGCTCGCCGGTCACGATTCCGGCTTTCACCTTCATCGCGTTCGGCGTCACGGTGTAGACCTTGTCGTTTACCGTGGCGATCGCCGTGGGCGCCTGCGGCGTGCAGGCGGCGAGCATCGCGCCGGCGGCGCCAAGTGCGATCAAAGCCGCTTTCGTCAACATGGTTACTCCTTCCGGTGGGGGACCGCAGTCTGCGCGATGTGCGCCGCGATTTCTGTACGCTACCCGTCACAGCATGTGTGCGGTAGCGGACAAATCGGTGTATAAAAGGGACATGGTCAAGGGGCGCAGCAATTCCAGCCCTGATCCCAGGGTCAACCATCTTCTCGCCTCTCTGCCCGAGCCCGATTACCAGCGCCTCGCAGTACAGCTGGAGCGCGTTCCGATGCCTCTCGGCATGGCGGTCTACGAGTCCGGCGGCGCGCAGGGATTCGTGTACTTCCCGGCCGACAGCATCGTCTCGCTGCTCTACGTGCTCGAGGATGGCGCCTCCACCGAGATCGCGGTCACCGGCAACGAGGGGCTGGTGGGCATCTCGCTTTTCATGGGGGGCGAGAGCACGCCGAGCCGCGCCGTGGTCCAGAGCGCCGGCCAAGGCTACCGCGTGCGCGGCGCAAGCCTGAAGAAGCTTTTCGCGTCGAGCGGCAGCGTGCAGCACCTGCTGCTGCGCTTCACCCAGGCGCTCATCACCCAGATGATGCAGACCGCGGTATGCAACCGGCACCACGCGGTCGACCAGCAGCTTTGCCGCTGGCTGCTGCTGATGCTCGACCGGCTCGGCTCGAGCGAGGTGCTGATGACCCAGGAGTTGATCGCCAACATGCTCGGGGTGCGCCGCGAGGGCGTCACCGAGGCGGCGGGCAAGCTCCAGGCCGAGGGCCTGATCGACTACCGCCGCGGCCACATCCGCGTTCTCGACCGGCCCCGGCTCGAAACGCGCGTGTGCGAGTGCTATTCGGTGGTCAAGCGCGAGTACGACCGGCTGCTCGCGCACCCCTAGGCGGCCGGCGCAGCAGGCGCGCGAGCGTGAGGCCCTGCACCACGATGGAAAAGATCACCACCACGTAGGTCACCGCGATGATCGGGTCGCGCCAAGGGCTCGCCGGAAGAGCGAGGGCGAGGGCGACCGAGATTCCGCCGCGCAGCCCGCCCCAGGTGAGCATCGCGATCGCGTACGGCGGAAACTCGGCCCGCAGGACCGGAACGAGCGCGGCGAACCCCACCGACAGAAAGCGCGCCGCCAGCACCGCGGGAATCGCGAGCGCCGCGGCCCAGAGGTCGCGCGCGTTGAAGTCCACGCGCAGGAGCTCCAGCCCGATCATCACGAAGAGCACCGCGTTCAGGATCTCGTCGATGAGCTCCCAGAAGATCGCGATCCGCTCGCGCGTGAGCGCCGACATCGCACCGCGCGGGCCATGGTTGCCGATGAGCATGCCGGCCACCACGATGGCAATGGGACCGGAGACGTGCAGCGCGATCGCCGCCGCATAGCCCCCCATGACGACGGCGAGGGTCAGCAGGATCTCGACCTGGTAATGGTCCACGCCCGCGAGCAGGCGCCACGCGAGATAGCCGACGGCGAGGCCGAAGAGCGCGCCGCCCAGCACCTCGCGCGCGAAGAGCTGCGCCACGCGGCCCGCGCCCGCGGATTCGCCGCCCAGCGCCACGCCGAGCAGCAGCACGAAAAGCACCAGCGCGAAGCCGTCGTTCAGCAGCGCCTCGCCCGCCATCTTCGCCTCGAGCGATTTCTCCGCGCGCGCCGACTTGAGGATCGCGAGCACCGAGATCGGATCGGTGGGCGAGATGAGCGCCCCGAAGAGCAGGCACCAGAGCAGCGGCACGGGATGCCCCAGCGCAGCGAAGATTGCGAAGCTCGCGAGGCCCACGAGCGCGGTGGAGACCACCACGCCGAGGCTCGCCAGAAAACCCACCGCCCATTTGCGCTGGGCGATTTCGCCCAGGTTCACCCGCAGCGCGCCGGCGAAAAGGAGAAAGCTGAGCATGCCTTCGAGCAGCGCCTGGTCGAGCTGCACCCCGCCGAGAACCTGCTGCGCGAGCGCCTCGGAGCCTACGCCCAGCCGGCCGAGCGCGACCACCCCGAGCGAGGTCGCAAGCGCGAACAGCAGCATCGCGATCGTCGCCGGCAGCCGGATGAAGCGGTAGTTGACCCAGCTGAAGAGCGCGGCAAGCGTGATGAGCAGGGCGGCCGCATTGAAAGGCCCCATGCGCCGCTACCCGACCCGACGGTGCTTCAGGAACCGAACCACTGCTCCGCAAGAGCCTCGCTTTCGAAGAAGCGCGCATTCAGGCCCACGGCGCGAAATTCGGCTTCAGTCTTTCGGTAGATCGCCCCGCTGGCGGGCGTGCCCGGCACCAGTGCAAGGCGAAAATCCGGCGGCACCACGAGCATGAGGATCTTGAGCAGATCGCGCACTGCCAGGCAGCGCCCTGTGTCCTCATCGCCGCCCTTCAGCACCGCGCCGTGCATCCGCGTCGTGGCACAGAACGCGGCGAACTCGGCGCACAGCGCAGGCAGCTCTTCGAGGCTGCAGGCGGTGAAGTCGGCCTGCAGGCGGGCGTCGTGCTTGCGGATCCGGCTCGAGGCCGTCGAGCTCGCTTCCATGACGGTCAATTCTGCGCGCGCCGGGCGCCGCGTTCCGTTCGCCGGCGAACAGAGGCGTGCGAAATCGTGCGCCGGCCTGCGGCAGCGCGAGAACTGCGCGCCGCATTCGGTGAGCCTTACCACATGCCTCTCAGGCGAGCCGCCACATCGATCTCGCCTTTTCCGCGAGCTAAAGCTTCGGACAAATCGCTTTCGCCATAACTCAGGTGGTCGAAGCGTTCCATCACCGCCTGGGTAAGGAAGCGACTCTTCGCGCCGTAGACATGCCGGTCGCCCATGCGCGACTGCTGCGTCACGTAGTACTTGAGCGGCGCCATCAGGTGCAGATCGGTCTTCGCGCGCGTCATGGCGACGTAGAGAAGCCGCCGCTCCTCCTCGACGAGCTCGGGCCGCCCGGTGGAGAACTCGGAGGGGAAGTTGCCGTCGGCGACGTTGAGCAGGAACACCGCGTCCCACTCCTGGCCTTTCGCCGAATGGATGGTGGAGAGGACGAGATAGTCCTCGTCGAGGTAGGGCGCGCCGGCGAGGTCGCTCGTGGCGCTCGGCGGATCGAGCGCCATCTCCGTGAGGAAGCTTTCTCTGCTCTGAAACGAGGTCGCGATTCGCTCCAATTGGAGCAGATCTCCTGCGCGCACCTGGGCGGCGTCGTAGAGGCGCTCGAGGTGCGGTGTGTACCACTCGCGTACGCGCTGTACCTGTCCCTCCCACGGCGAGTTTCCGAGAAAAAGAAGCAAGCCATCAAGCTCGGAAGAGCCGGTCCTCAGGCTGCTCCAGGAAAATCCGTCGGCTTCGAAGCGCGTGAAGGCGCGCTCCGCGCCCGCGGGTCCCACGCCGGCCTGGAGCTGTAGCGCCCGGAACGCCGCCACGCGGTTCTTCGGATTGTCGGCCCAGCGCAGCACCGCGAGAAGGTCCTTGACGTGCGCCGCCTCCAGGAACTTGAGCCCGCCGTACTTCACGTACGGAATGTTCCGGCGCACCAGCTCGAGCTCGAGCACGTCGGAATGATGCGAGCTGCGGAAGAGCACCGCCTGTCGCCTTAGCAGCACGCCGCGCTCGCGCGCTTCCAGCACCTGCTTCACCACGTACTGCGCCTGCGCCTCGTCGTCCGCCACCGTGACGTAGCGCGGTTTCGGGCCTCGACCTTTCTTCGAGCGAAGGTCTTTTCCGATCAGCGCATTCGCCGCGTCCAGCACCGCTTGCGTCGACCGGTAGTTTTCTTCGAGGGTCACGACCCTCGTTTTTTCAAAGTGGTCCGGGAACCCGAGGATGTTTTCCACGGTCGCAGCGCGGAACGAGTAAATCGCCTGTGCGTCGTCGCCGATCACCGTAAGGCCTTCTCCCGACGGCCTCAGGCCCTTGAGAATCTCGGCCTGCAGCACGTTGGTGTCCTGGTACTCGTCGACCAGGATGTGGTCGAACTGGGCACCGATTTCCGCGGCAAGCGCCGCGTCCGAGCTCATGGCGTGCCAGTAGAGGAGAAGGTCGTCGTAGTCCAGCGCCTGGGTCCTCAGTTTTTTCTCGACGTAGGCCTTGAACAGGCCAGTGAGGGCGTCTTCCCATTCCGCGCACCACGGGAACATCGTCTGCAGCGTTTCCTTGAGCGGGCGCTGCGTGTTCACCCGGTGCGAGTAGATGGCGAGGCAGGTGTCCTTGCGCGGAAAGCGCTTCTCGGCCTTGGAGAGACCGCGCTCGTGCCGCACGAGATCGATGAGGTCCGCCGCGTCGCCCCGGTCGAGCACGCTGAAGCTCTCGTCCAGCCCCAGGCGCCGGCAATGGCGGCGGATCAGGCGGTTCGCCACCGAATGAAACGTGCCGGACCAGGGGAGTCGCACTTCCTTCTGAACCTCACCGAGGATGCGCTGCGCCCGACGGATCATCTCCAGCGCGGCCCGGCGCGTGAAGGTCAGGAGCAGGATCCCTTCAGGCGCGACCCCCTCGAGGATGAGGTGCGCGACCCGGTGCGCCAGGGTGTTGGTCTTGCCGGTGCCCGCGCCCGCGATCACGAGCAGCGGCTCGCGCCCCGCCTGCGCCGCCTCGCGCTGCCGGGGATTGAGCCGTTCGAACGCCGCCGTAGTGCTCACGGGCACGACTATAGAGCACTACTGTACATACTTCCACTAGCCCCGTCCCAGCTCACCTCCGGGCCCCAGGACGCTTCGATAAAGTCCCCTGGACGGATTGCAAACCGCGCGTCGCGGCGCGTTGTAGTGACAACACCCAAAAATCACCGGCGAAATCCTGCCGAACGGCGCATCCGCGCAAGCTGACAGGAATCTGGCGCAGAGCTTTTCGCCAGCGGATGCTCGCGAGCGTTGCCGTTCATTGTGAACGGACCGTCGACCCAGGAGCAGCCGTGTTTTTCGCCACTTCGATGCTACGTACGCTGGTACTCGTGCTGCTTGCGAGCCTTTCATTGCCGCTCGCGGCACAGACCCAGACGCCCCATCTCGGAGCGCCGTTCACAGTGCCGGCACAAGGCGCGGTGGTCATCGAGGCCGAGAATTTCGACGACGGCGGCCAGGACGTGGCCTACCACGACAACACACCCACCAGCAACGCCGGCGGGCAGTACCGCACGGGGGAGGGGGTGGACATCATCACCTCGACCGACTCCGCCGGCGGCAACTTTGTGGTGAACAACTTCGACACCGGCGAATGGATGGAATACAGCGTCGATGTCCAGGCGGTAGGACAGTACGAGATCGCCATTCGCGCGAGCAGCAACTGGACCAGCACGCCGAGATTTCACGTCGAGATCGACGGCGCGAACGTCACCGGCAGCGTGGACGTCCAGCTCACGGGCAGCTGGAACAGCTTCGCTTGGACCGCGAAGAGCGGCGTGTCGCTCCCGGCGGGCCAGCACGTGCTGCGGCTCGTGTCGGATGCGCAGTACTTCAACATCAACCAGATCCGCATCACCGCGACGCCGAGCACGCCCTTCGCCGGGGTGATCGCGCTGCCGAACACGTTCGAGGCGGAGAACTTCGACAACGGCGGCGAAGGCATTGCGTATCACGACATCACCTCAACGAACGACGGCGGCGCGGCATTCCGGACCGACCAGGGTGTCGATATCAAGCCCGACGCAGACGGCGCCGGAAGCTTGGTGGTCAACAATTTCCAGACCGGCGAATGGCTGGTCTACTCGGTCAGCGTCGCCACATCGGGAATTTACGACATCGATCTCAGGGCAGCGACCGGGACGTTTACGAACACCGCCTATCACATCGAGATCGACGGCGCGAACGTCACCGGGTCCGTGGTCCTTCCGTCCACCGGCGACTTCGGCACGTTCCAGTGGATGGGCAAGCGCACCGTACAGCTCGCCGCCGGCAATCACGTCCTGAAACTCGTGTCGGACCAGCAATACGTGGACGTCAACCAGATCCGCGTGACCGCGGTCACGCACACGCCGTTCACCGGAACCCCGATCCAGCTCCCGGGCACGTTCGAAGCCGAGAACTTCGACAACGGCGGCGAGGGTAACGCTTATCACGACAACGTCGCGGGCAACGCGGGCACGGAGTACCGGCCCAGCGAAGACGTCGACATCATCGTCACCCGCGATACGGACGGCGGCGGCTACTCGGTGGAGAACTTCGAGACTGGCGAATGGCTCCTCTATACGGTCAATGTGGCGCAGAGCGGCAACTACGACATCGACTTGCGCCTCGCCAGCGGCAGCTTTACCGGCGCGTTCCGTGTCGAGATCGACGACCAGAACGTGACCGGAACGGTGAGTGTTCCGCCTACCGGCAGCTTCGGGACCTACGCGTGGGTCGGCAAGAAGAGCGTCGCGCTGACACAGGGTACCCACGTCCTGAAGCTGGTATCGGAGCAGCAGTACTTCGACGTCAACCAGATTCGGGTCGTCGCCTCGACCGCGCCGCCCCCGAACCCGGCAGCGCTGCTCTTCCGCTCGGGATTCGAAGGAATCTCCTTGGGGCCTATCACTAGCTGCCAAAGCTCAGGGGTTTCCTGTTCTCAGCAGTTCTCGACAAACCCGGATTCCGAAACCGGCTTCACCTGGCCGCCGCAGATTCCGGGAGTGGCCAGCGCCGGAACAGAATTCAAGTTGCGCGCGGGTAACGGCGCCAATGTCACAGCAGCCAACGTCTCGCAATTCATTCAGAACGATGTCGTCCCGGTGCCCGGGCATAAGCAAGGCGCAACGACGCAGGCGCAGTGGAGCCGAATCAATCAAAACTGCCTTCGTAACCTCAACCCGGGAACGAGCGGCACCTGCTCGACGCAGGACACTTACATGACCGAGAGCTGGACCGAGCCGACCACCGACCTATACATCAGCTTTTGGCGAAAGCTTCAGCCGGACCTCATGAACAAGTTCGGTCAAACGCAGAACTGGACCACGGTGTTCGAATGGAAGACGACCGGCGATCTGCGCCTCAACGTCCAGGTTGCGACGTGGGGATTCCCGGGCGCGCCGTACTTTTCGATTACGCTCGATAACAACGCGGGCGGCCAGCCCGCCGTCCCCCCGAACGTCGACCCATATTGGCGCTGTCCCTACTTTTACGACCCCAACGGCTCCTTCGTGCTCGATCCTAAGTGCAACGTCGGAAAAGTCCAGGCGCCCGCGTTCGGTAGCTGGTTCAAGTTCGAGCTGTTCTGGCACCGCTCCACCGGCAGCGACGGCCGCGTCTGGATGGCGGTAAACGGAGTACCGATCGTCGATCGCGCCGGGCAGAACAGGATCACCGACTCCATCAATCGCATCATGTACATGCAGCTCTATAGCGATCTTCCATTGCCGCTCGAGCAGTGGACCGACGATGTCCAGGTCTGGACGAAAATTCCAGTCGGCGGTGTTGATGCAAAGCCCGGCGATCCGTGGTACGACCCGCCGTACGGGATGCACGTGCCGTGATGGCCGCTCGATCTGCAACCCAGGACGCCGCTCGGCGGCGTCCTTCCACCCTGGCGCGACAGGCGAGGCGCTTGCTGTTGATCGGCGGCTGCGCCGTCGCGACGCTGGTCGTACTCGATCAGGCAAGGCCGAATGCAGCGCGGGAGAGTCGCGCTCCGGGGCACACGAGTGGAGTGGGCGAGGCCGCGGTCGGTAAACCGATCGAGCTGACAGCTCGCAACCAGCTGCCGCCGCTGCGTGGTAATCCCTTCGCGCCACGCGTCGAACCGTCGCCGCCGCCGGCCGCGCCGGCGCCGCAGGTGCAGGGTCCGCCGCCGGGTCCGCAAGTACCGCCGGTGCCTTATCGCTTCGTCGGCAAGGTGACGTATGGCGGCAACTCGCGCGTGGCGTTGACTGCCGGGGACCGGATTCACCTGGTCGTGGAGGGCGATGCCGTTGACGGCGGGTATGTCGTGCGCAAGATCACCGAGGACAAGGTGACGCTGGCGTACACACCGTTCGGCGTCGACCACGAGCTCGCGCTCGTCACCGAAGCCAGCGTGCCGACTCCAGCCCCGATTGCCGCTCCCGCGCAAGCTCCTGTGCAGATAGCCGCGGAAATCACCGCAGCGCCGGCACCGAGGCCAGCTCAACCGGTCGAAAGGCGCTAGCGCCAGGCGCTGTTCCCTTCCAGTACGCGAACCTGTCCGACCGGGCCTGGCATAGGCCTTGCTGCCCATGCCGTCAGGAGAAAATCGATATGGACTCGGAATCGGACAAGCCTTTGCGCCTGTTTGTGAATCCGTTCGCGATCTGGACGCAGTTGGCGTTCAAGACCGGACAAGCGATGTGGGCATCGGCGCATGCGGCGGTGGTGCAGGCGAATGCGCCGCGAGTGGCCGTAATTCCCACGGCCGACGCGCCGGCGCCGAAGCCGGCAGAGAAGATGCTGGCAACTGCGCATGCCGCCGCCCTGAGGAGCGCGAAAGCCGGCGCGATTCCAGAGGCTTCGGCGCCGCCGCGCAAGGCGAACGCGACGGGTCGGCCACCATCGAAAGCCGCAAGTTTCAAGGCGTCGCGGGCAAAGCTGCGCAGCAGAGCAAACGCGAAGCGCGGCGCCCGACGCTAGCCCGGTCGGGCCGCTTACTTCTTCTTCAGCAGCTTCCCCAGCCCTTCCAGAGGGCGATGCGTCGCCGGCTTGGCGTCGGAGCCCGCCGAGCCCGACTTTTCGAATTTCGAATCCTCGATCCGCGCGTGCTCGTTCTCGTGGCAGTACACGCACAGCAGCTCCCAGTTGCTGCCGTCGGGCGGATTGTTGTCGTGGTTGCCGTCCTTGTGGTGCACGGTGAGCTCGCGCAGGCGCTCGCGGCCGAACTCGCGCGCGCAGCGGCCGCAGATCCACGGCAGGATCTTGAGGGCCTGCTCGCGGTAGGAGCGGGCGCGCTCCTGCTGCGCCTTCTTCGCCTGCGCGACGATATCGTCGAGTTTCGCCACGACCCCCGACGCTACTACAGGCAGGCTGTCTATGCTCAAGGTCGCTCTGTCCATGCCCATTCATGTGACGGAGTTGGCAGCGGCAAGGCGAAATGCGGCAGCAGTTCCGCTCGCTGACCTTCCATCACTTAGAACCCGCGTAAAGCCCTGTTATTCCTCTTGTCCGTGGCAGGTGCGCTTGCAACCATGGCGTCCTCAGCTTGGATGTACCCCAACATACAAGGGAGGCGGCAATGAAGAGCTTCAAGGCGATGGTGCTGGTTGCTTCGATGTGCGTCCTGCCGGCCTCCTTCGCGGCGGCGGACAGGGTGCTCGGTGAAAAGCTCGACAGCGGCCTCGGCCGGCTCGGCGCGAGCTACACGGCGTCGGAATACCTGCCGAAGGGCAGTCTCGTCGGTGAAAGCCAAGACACCGGCCTCGGCAGCCTCGGATCGGACTACACCGCCTGGGAATTCATGCCGGCGGGCAGCGTGTACGGCGAAAGCCTGGACAGCGGCCTCGGCAGCCTCGGCGCGGACTACACCGCCTGGGAATTCATGCCGGCGGAAGCGGTCCTCGGCGAGAGCCTGGACAGCGGCCTCGGCCAGCTGACGCGCGAGGAGCTGCAGCAGTACATGGGTCCTGCGCCGATCATTCGTACGGCGTTCGGTCGATAAGCACCCGTAAACGGCACCCCAACCGTAACACCACCAAGAGAGGGCATCCCCATGCTCGCACTTGAAAGACGCACTTTGCGAATTGCCGCTGCCGCGGCGTTCGCCGCCGCGATGGCCGGCGCGCAAGCCCAGCCAGCCGGCGTCAACGCGAGCCGCATCCTCATCGGCCAGTCTGCGCCGCTCACCGGCATCAACGCCGAGCTCGGCAACGACATCCGCAACGGCGCCCTCGCCTATTTCCGCAGAGTGAACGAGGCTGGGGGCGTGCACGGCCGCAAGATCGAGCTCATCAGCATCGACGACGACAACAAGGTGCCGCGCGCCGAGGCCAACACCAAGAAGCTGGTCGAGGAGGACGGCGTGTTCGCCCTCTTCGGCTACGCCAGCGCGACGCTGTCGCGCCCGGCGCTGCCGATCGTGGAGAAGCACAAGGTGCCGTTCCTCGCGCCGTTCACCGGCGCCGACCCGATGCGCGTGTTCAACAAGCACGTGTACAACATGCGCGGCAGCTATGCCGAAGAGCTCGACAAGATCGTCGACCACTTCGAGCCGCTCGGCGTGAAGCGCTTCTCGATCGTCTACTACGATGACGTGGTCGGCAAAGAGAACCTCTCCGCGGTCGAGCGCGCGCTCGCCAAGCGCGGCCTGAAGCCGGTGTCGGTCGCCGCTTTCGCCGATCGCGCCAAGCCCGACATCGAGGGCGGCCTCAAGCAGGTCGCCGCCGGCCAGCCCGACGTCGTGATCCTGACCACCCTCTACAAGGCCACCGCCGACTTCATCCGCCTCGCGCACAAGTCGGGCATGGGCTTTTCGATGGCGAGCAACTCCTTCCCCGGCGCAAGCCCGCTGGCGAAGGAGCTCGGCCAGGACGGCAAGGGCACCATCGTCGCCACCGTCGTGCCGCCGCCGACCAAGCGCTCGCTGCCGATCGTGCAGGAGTACCAGCACGACATCGAGCTCCAGACCGGCGCGAAGAACTACTCGTTCACCTCGCTCGAGTCCTACATCGGCGCGAAGGTGCTGGTCGAAGCTCTGAAGCGCGCCGGCCCGAAGCCGACCCGCGAAGCCTTCACCCAGCAGCTCGAATCGATGAAGGCCTTCGACGTGGGCGGCTACGCGGTGACGTTCGCGTCCGACAACCATAACGGCAGCTCGTTCGTCGAGCTCACCGTCATCGGACAAGGGCTGAAGTTCAACTACTAGATCGGCAGCGGAACGCGGGGAGAGAAGTACCAGACGGGGGGCAATAACTAAAAGAAGACGCGGGCTCGGCGGGGCAACTCGCCGGGCCCGCATGCCTTCTGCGGTACGGAATTCGGGGTCAGAGCCCGAATTCGTTTTCAGGGCGAGAAGGTAGTCGATACACGAGCCCGCTCCAGGCGCAGGTGCGAGGCGATGCCGTCGCGCAAGGCGAGCCCGTAGGACAGCCGCCCGCGCAGAGTAATAGCGCCAATCGCGTGCTTGGGCAGCCTGAAGCCGGGCAGGATCACCGCCGCCACAGGAGTGGCCGAGCAGTCCGGGCAGTCGCCCGGACGGTTAACCAGCATCACGGTGCGCGAGCCGTCGTGCGCCTGCGCAAGCCAGCCGCGGATCTCCACCTCCTGCCCCGAGTAATCCGGGCAACGACTCCCGAAGCGCAGCTCCGCGGTTCCCAATCCCTCGAAGAGATCGCTGAACTTCAGCACCATGCCGCCCGGGTTTCGCAACACCCGTGCCATGCCGGAGCCACGGCAATCGGCGCTTGTGCCATGCTACTGCGCACCGCAGGGGTGCCGTCCAGGCACTCCGTGCATCAAAATGGCTCCGACCCCTTTTCTTCAGGAGAGCAAATGAGCACCGTCCCTAACCACGCCCTGCGCCAGCTGCGTGCCGGGAAGCTGGCCATTGGCCTCGGTCTGCGCCAGGCCCGCACCGTCGACACCGCGCAGATCGCCGCCACCTGCGGCTTCGACTGGCTGTTCATCGACTGCGAGCACAACTCGATGGATCCCGACACCGCGGCGCAGATCGCCGCCGCCTCGCTCGCGGTGGGCGTGACGCCGATCGTGCGGGTGGCGGGCTTCGAGCACTGGCACGCTTCGCGCATGCTCGACAACGGCGCGCAGGGGATCGTCTTCCCGCACGTCGACAACGCGGCCGAGGCGCAGCGCGTGGCGAACGCGTGCCGCTTCCCGCCGGTCGGCAAGCGCTCGATGGGCGGCGGCCTGCAGCAGCTCGGCTTTGCCAGCATGCCGGTGGGCGAGGCGGCGCGCCTGGTGAACGAGGAGACCCTCGTCGTGGCGATGATCGAGTCGCCGCAAGGAGTGAACAACTGCGAGGAGATCGCCGCGGTGCCGGGCGTCGACGCGCTCCTCATCGGGACGAACGACCTGTGCTTCGAGCTCGGCATCCCCGGCCAATTCAACGACCCGCGCGTCGCCGAGGCCTACAAGAAGGTCATCGCCGCCTGCCGCCGCCACGGCAAGTTCCCGGGCATGGGCGGCATGTACACGCCGGAGCTCCTCGAGCGCCACATCGGCATGGGCGTGCAGCTCATCCTCGCGGGTTCCGACTTCTCGCTCCTCATGCAGGCCGCATCGGCCAGGGCCAGTCAAGTAAGAAAATTCGGGCCGCAATGAATCCGGGGTCGGAGCCCGATTTCCGGTCGCAGATCGAGGCGCTGCGCCCGTATCTGATCCGCTACGCGTCGCTCCAGCTGCGCAACCGCGAGGCTGCCGAGGACGCGGTGCAGGAGACGCTGCTCGCCGCCCTTTCGGCCGAGCGAAGCTTCGAGGGCCGCTCGAACCTGCGCACGTGGCTCACCGGCATCCTGAAGCACAAGGTCATCGACGCGATCCGCCGCGCCAGCCGCGAAAGCCCGCTGCCAGGCGAGGATGCAGACTCGGCGGCCGCCGACTTCGACGCGCTCTTCGACGAACGCGACCACTGGCGCGAGCATCCCAATCCCTGGGAGGATCCGGACGGGGCGCTGCACCAAAAGCAGTTCCTGCAGGCGCTGGAGGCCTGCCTCGCCGGGCTGCCCGCGCGGACGGCCCAGGCGTTCATGCTGCGCGAGCACGCCGGCCTCGACACTGACGAAATCTGTAAGGAACTCGCAATTACCTCGACCCATTGCTGGGTGCTGCTGTACCGCGCGCGCATGGCGCTGCGCCTGTGCCTGGAAAAGACCTGGTTCGGCAAATGAATCTCTCCTGCAAGCGCGCCACCGAGCTCATGTCCCTGGAGCAGGACCGCGATCTCACGTTCGCCGAATGGACCGCGCTCAAGGCTCACCTCGCGATCTGCCGCGGCTGCCGCGCGGTGAGCGGTCAGTTCAAGTTCCTGCGGCGCGCGCTGCGGCAGCTCCTGGAATCGGGGTCAGACCCCAATTAAGGCAAGACCAAGAAGAATCGGGGTCGGACCCGATTCTTCAGGCGGTCTGCGCGACGGCCTCGCCGGTGCGCTTGGAAAGCTCGTGCACGATCACGCCCTCCATCGGGTCGACCGGGTCGTCCCAGGGTGCGCGCTCGAGCATGCGCTGCGTGTCGTGGATCCCGGCCTGCCAGCGCGCGCGGATGCCGTCGCGCGAGAAGTCGATGTCCTTGAAGTAGTCCTCGCTCGCGAGCGCGGGCGCGAGAAGGCGCACCACATGCATCACGGTCGCGCAGCCCCACGAGGCGAGCTCCTGGCACTCCTTGGTCGTCGTCTTGTCGGTCGGAAGATGGCGGACCAGCTCGCGGATCACGTGGCGCAGGCGGTGGATCTGCTTCTGGCGCTTGATTTGGGCGTCGGCACGGCTCGCGTAGTGGATGTCCTTCTGCCGCCCGAGCACCTGCCACACCGACTGCGGCTCGGGGCCGGTCGGCTGCCACACATTGACCGCGAAGATCACCGAGTCGCGCCGCGGATGGTCGTCGAGCACCGCCTCGACCGGCGTGTTGGAATAGATGCCGCCGTCCCAATACGGCTCGCCGTCGATCCGGATCGCGGGGAACGCGGGCGGCAGCGCGCCCGAGGCCATGATGTGCTCGAGGCCGAGCGGCTCCTCGCGGCTGTCGAAGTAGCGCATCTCGCTCGTGCGCACGCGCACGGCGCCGACCGTCAATCTCGTCTTCGCTTCATTGAGAATTCGAACATCCACCAACTCGCTGAGGGTGTGGCGCAGCGGCGCGGTGTCGTACCAGGACGCGGCGTCGAGTCCAACGCGCGTCTGAGTGTTGGCGCCCCAGGTCATTGGGCGCGGCGCGAAGAGGGCCGGGATGCCGCCCGCGAGCGTGGCGTAGTAGCCGAACGGCGAATCCTGCACGACGCGCTTCCAGAACTCGCGCAGGCGCGGCAACCGGTTCTCGCGCGCGTTGCCCGCGATGAGGCCGGCGTTGAACGCGCCGATCGAGGTGCCGATGACCCAGTCGGGCTCGGTGCCGGCCCCGCACAGCGCCTCGTACACGCCGGCCTGGTAGGCGCCGAGCGCGCCGCCGCCCTGCAGCACGAGGACCACCTGGCCTTTCGCGCCCGGCCCCATCCGCTGCGGCGCGTTCATTCCGCGGTCCAGCCGCCGTCGATCGAGAGCAGCGCGCCGGTGATCGAAGCCGCCTCGTCCATGCACAGGAACGCGGTGAGCCCCGCGACCTGCTCCACGGTGACGAACTTCTTGGTGGGCTGAGCGGCGAGGATCACGTCGCGGATCACCGCCTCGCGGCTCAAGTTTCGCGCCTTCATCGTGTCGGGGATCTGCTTGTCGACGAGCGGCGTGTGGACGTAGCCGGGGCAGATCGCATTGCAGGTGATGCCTTGCTGCGCGACCTCGAGCGCGACGGTCTTGGTCAGCCCCGCGAGCCCGTGCTTCGCCGCGACGTAGGCGACCTTGAACGGGCTCGCGACGAGCGCGTGCGCCGAGGCGATGTTGACGATGCGGCCCCAGCCCTTCTTCTTCATTCCGGGGAGCGCGGTGCGCACCGTGTGGAACGAAGACGAAAGATTGATCGCGAGGATCGCGTCCCACTTCTCCGGCGGAAAGTCGTCGATCGGGGCGACGTGCTGGATTCCGGCGTTGTTGACCAGGACGTCGACGCCGCCCAATTCCGCAGCGGCGCGCTTCATCATCGCCGCGATCGCGTCGGACTTGGTCATGTCCGCGGGGTCGAAGAGCACCTTGACGCGATGCTCGGAGGCGAGCCGGGCCCGCAGCCGCTCGATCTCGGCGGCGTCGCCGAAACCGTTCAGGATGATGTTCGCGCCGTCCTGCGCGAGCCGCGTCGCGATGCCCAGGCCGATGCCCGAGGTCGAGCCGGTGACGAGCGCGGTCTTGCCTGCCAATGAAAGGGAGCTCACGAGGTTCCTTTCGAGTATTGATGCATCATAGACCGCGCAGGTTTCATTCCGTGCGCAGTTCCGGCGGCGCGAAAATCGCTGTCAGTCTCGGCTTACGATCGGACAGACGACGACCAGGTTCGGGGCGCCGAACGGTGCGCCGCCGGGACCCGTGATGCTGCCCTTCTCGGCAAGATTCTCCACCTGGCCGAAGTCGGTCTGGCGCACGTTCTGGCCGGCGGCCACCGCCTTCGCGCTCCACTGCGCCGGGTGCACGTCCCAGAGCGGGCTGTAGCGGCCCTGGCTCGGGTTCCAGAACAGCACGTTCAGCGGGTCGAGGCCGTCGAGGAGCGCCGAGTTGAGCCCCTGCCGTTGCGGGTTGTTCGCGCCGGTCTGGCCGTTCACGAACGCGGCCAACGCCGCGCGCGACGAATCGGTGCCGTCGCCGCCCGCGAACGGCGCGGCGGCAAGCGCGGGCGCCCAGGTCGAGTTCTCGAGCGCCGCAACAGCCGGATCGGAAGCGTCGGTCGACACGTACTTCACGCCGCGCCCGCCCTGGAAACCGTGCGTTTCCCTGTAGCGGACCGTGCGGCTCGCGAAGTCGATCGCGACCACCTTGTCGGCCTGTCCCGAAGCGTTGGCGAGGTGCGGCGCGTTGAGGATGATGCCGTTCGGCAGCTGGATGAGCGGACTGTAGCCCTCCTCGCCGACCGCGCCCGGATCGGCCGCGAGGGGCGGAAAGCCGGTCGGCCCGGGGATGACGTTGCGCGCGAACGAGAAATTGACGCTGGCGGGGAAGTCGATCACCCCGTTCACTATCCGCACTTTTTGCACCGCCGCGGTGTTGCGCGCGTTGGCGAGCTTCTGGGACTTGTTGACCCCGCGGCGGGCCGCCTCGTTGCCGTCGGAGGCGTCGAGGACGATGTACCAGACGTCCTGCCCGGCGCGCGTGCCGCGTTGAAGCGGGAAGGTGGCGGTGTCGTCGTCGTGCTCGATCGCGCTCGTGATGAAGAGCTCGCGGCCGTCGGCGAGCGCGCCGGACGAAACACCTAGGGCAAAGGCGCCTGCCAGGGCGAGCGCCGGAAGGGACAGCAGCTTCATGAAGCTCATTTCTTGGTCTCCCGAGGATGCGACCGCCCACGCGGTCCGCGCTCCCATAGTCGGGAGCCCGGTACGCCCTTTACACGCGAAAAAATATTTTTGGACGCAGTAATTCAGATCCCACGAAGGCGACTAAGCTCGCCGATATGGCTTCCACTCAGCGTTTCGACGCGATCGTCGTCGGCACCGGCCAGGCCGGCCCCGCCCTCGCCGCGCGCTTCGCCGGCGAAGGAATGAAAGTCGCGGTGATCGAACGCGACAAGTTCGGCGGCACCTGCGTGAACGACGGCTGCACGCCCACCAAGACGATGGTCGCGAGCGCCTATGCCGCCCACATGGCTTCGCGCGGTGAGGACTATGGTTTTCAGATCGGTGATCAGCCGCGTGTGGATATGAAGCGCGTCAAGGCGCGCAAGGATGGCGTCGTCGCCAACTCGAGCGGCGGCGTGGAGAAGTGGATGCGCGGGTTGAAGGGCGGCGCGGTGTTCAACGGCCATGCGCGCTTTGTCGACTCCAAGACCATCTCGGTCGGCGCGGAAAGACTCGAGGCGGAGAAGATCTTTCTGGATGTCGGCGGGCGGCCGCTCGTTCCCAAGCTGAAAGGGATCGAGCGCGTACCCTACCTCACCAACCAGTCGCTCATGGACGTGGACTTCGTGCCCGAGCACCTCATCGTGGTCGGGGGAAGCTATATCGGCCTCGAGTTCGGCCAGATGTACCGGCGCTTCGGCTCGCGCGTGACGATCGTCGAGATGGCGCCGCGGCTCATCGCTCGCGAGGACGAGGACGTGTCGCAGGCGGTGCGCGAGATCCTCGAGCGGGAGGGTATCGCGGTGCGAACCGGCGCCGAATGCCTCAGCGTGGAGCGCCAGGGAAGCGGCATCTCGATCGGCGTCGAATGCAAGGAGGATGAACCGAGCGTCGGCGGGTCCCATCTGCTCCTCGCCGTCGGCCGCGTTCCGAACACCGACGACCTGGGCCTCGACCGCGCCGGAATCCAAACCGACGAGCGCGGCTACATCAAGGTCGACGAAGCGCTGCGCACGACCAATCCCAACGTCTGGGCGCTGGGCGACTGCAACGGCAAGGGCGCCTTTACCCACACCGCGTACAACGACTACGAGATCGTGGCCGACAACCTGCTCGGGAACGCCGGCCGCAAGTGGACCGACCGCGTCGGCGTGTACGCCCTGTATATGGACCCGCCGCTAGGCCGGGTTGGCCTTTCGGAAAAAGAAATAAGGGAGAAGGGCATAAAGGCCAAGGTCGGCAAGCGTCCCATGGCGCGCGTCGCGCGAGCGATCGAGAAGGGCGAGACGCAGGGCTTCCTCAAGATCCACGTCGAGGAGGGGAGCGAGCGCATCCTCGGCGCGGCGCTGCTTGGCACGGGCTGCGACGAGGCGGTGCAATCGCTCGTCGACGCCGTCTATGCGCGCACGCCGGTGAGCGAATTCCTGCGCCGAGTGCGTATTCATCCGACCGTCGCCGAGCTGCTCCCGACTACGCTCGAGTCGCTGAAACCGCTTGCTTGATTCTGAATCGGAAAAAAAAGAAGCCGCACAAGGCGGCTTCTTAGGGGGCCATCAAACCTAAGGGAGGGAGGATGATGGCTTAGGGGGAAGCACCATTCTCCCTGACGATTTCCGGCCTGTCTGTAGCTTCCGCGGTTCTTTTTTTGTAATCGGAACGCTACAGGAGTTAGATCCCGATCTTGGGTGCCGGGTCTTCTAACCCCAAGGTTCTACTGCATTACTGCATATGCGAGTCGACTTTGAGCTCGTTCTTCACCAGCTTCACGCCCTCGACGTGGCGCGCCACTTCCGCGGCCTTGGTGCGCTCGTTGCGGTTCTTCACCGCGCCGCTCAGCGAGACCACGGCGTTCTCGGTCTTGACGCTGATGTCGGTCACCTTGAGCGAGGGCTCGTTGTAGATCGCCTTCTTCACCCGCGCCGTGACCATGGAGTCGTCGAAGTAGCTGTTCTGCCCGGGCGTGCTCGCGCAGCCGGCGAGACCCAGCACTGCGGCGCAAGACGCGACTGCGAAAATGCATTTGAGGGTTTTCATAGGGGTCTACCTCCCTTCACAGAGGTTTGCAGTACAGCAGCCCTGGGCGGGCGCAGGGAAGGAAGAATGCCCTGCGCGACCCCCCTCCCTCCGGCCGGTCATGCGAAGTGTCACAGCGTGAGGCGAAAGGCGCGACTTGTTTCAGGTGTACCCCCAGGCGAGAAATTGGGCGCAGAATAGGCTGGATGAGGAGCGTGCGCCTGAGAGCGACTTTTCTTGGTGTGGCCGCGGCGCTGGTTGGCGCGGCAGTGGCGCACGATGCGTTGGCCGGCAAGTCCGGCGGTGGCCGCTCGGGCGGCGGCGCGCACTTCTCGGGCGGCGGCGCCCGGTTCGCGGGCTCTGCGATGGGCGGGATGCGCTCGAGCTCTGGTGCGGCCGGCGGCCGTTTCGTCGCGGTGCCCGCAGGCAGCAAGCACTTCCACAACGGCCATTTCCACAACGGCCACTTCCACAGCAGCTTCGTCGCGATCGGCGTCGGATTTCCGTTCTACGGCTACCCCGGCTATTACTACCCGGGGTATGCCTACCCCGGTTACTACTCGCCGCCTCCTCCGCCGCCGGGCTGGTACTTCTGTCCCGCGTACAACGCCTACTACCCGGCGAACGTGCCCTGCCCGTCCTACGGACCTCCGCAGTACTACCAGGCTCCAGGTTCGCCGCCGGGATACTACGAAGCTCCCCCGCCGCAGATGTACGGGGCACCGCCGGATTACGTTCCTCCGCCGGAGTAACAAGAAATCGGGCGAAAAAAATCCGGGACGGACCCGGATTTTTTTTGATCGCTTAGCCGATCTCGATCGGCACGAAGATGCTCTGCTCGCCGCGCTTCACGAGGAGCGCCACGCTGCCTTTCGCTTTCGCCGCCGCCGTGCGCAGCTCCGCGACGCTCTTGACGCGCTTGCCGTTCACCGCGACGACGACGTCGCCGCGCTGGATGCCCGCGCGTGCCGCGGGGCCCGAGGCGTTCTCGACCACCAGGCCGTCATCGTCCTGACGCAGGGCGAGGCCGAGCTTGCCGGTGTCGTCGCCGCGCCGCGAAGTCGGCTTGGCGCTCGCCACCTGCTCGGGCTTGAGCTCGGTCACGGTCACCGCGATCGTGCGCTTCGCGCCGTCGCGCCAGACGTCGAAGTTCGCCTTCGTTCCCGGCTTCACCGCCGCGACGAGCGGCGGCAGCTCGGCCGAGCGGTCGACCGCCTTGCCATTGACCGAGAGGAGCACGTCGCCGGGCTTGATGCCCGCCTTGTCGGCCGGGCCGCCGGGCTCCACAGCGGCGACCAGCGCGCCCCGCGGCTTGTCGAGGCCGAACGATTGCGCGAGCGACTGCGACACTTCCTGGATCGCCACGCCCATGCGGCCGCGCTCGACCTTGCCGTACTTGACGAGCTGCTCCTTCACCTGCGCCGCGACGTTGATCGGGATCGCGAAGCTGATGCCCTGGTAGCCGCCGCTGCGCGAGTAGATCTGCGAGTTGATGCCGATCACCTCGCCCTTCATGTTGAAGAGCGGGCCGCCCGAGTTGCCCGGGTTCACCGCGGCGTCGGTCTGGATGAAAGGCACGTACGTGCCGTCCGGCAGCGAGCGCGAAGTGGCGCTGACGATGCCGACGGTCGCGCTGTTCTCGAAGCCGAACGGCGAGCCGATGGCGAGCACCCATTCACCCACTTTCGTCTGCGCAGGGTCGCCGAGCTTCACGGTCGGCAATCCGGTGGCATCGATCTTCACCACCGCGATGTCGCTCTGGTGATCGAGGCCGAGCACCTTGCCCTTGAATTCGCGCCGGTCGGAGAGGCGCACGCGCACCTCGTCCGCGCCCTCGACCACGTGCGCGTTGGTGAGGATCACGCCGCTCGGCTCGACGATGAAGCCCGAGCCCATGCCTTGCCGGATCTGCGGCCGCTGCGGAATCTGCCCCTGGAAGTGCCGGAAAAACTGGTAGAACGGATCGTCCTCGTCCATGCCCTGGGCCGCGTCTTCGTCGTCGCCGTCGGAGGCCTTAGCCTTCAGGGTGGACGTGATGTTTACCACCGCCGCCTTGTTGGCCTCGACGATGGTGGTGAAGTCCGGCAGCGTCTGCACCGCAGCAGGTCTCGCGAGCTGAGGTGCGGCCTGCGTTTGCGAGGGCTGAGCCTGCGCCAATTGGACCGATTGGGCCGCGGGCGTCGCCGCGGCCGCTTGCGAGGTCGGAATATTCGCCCCCGCCCAGTACCCGCCCGCGATGAGCGCGGCCGCGGTCAGGCCGAGAAAAGCCAGTTTCTCCTTCATGGGAACTCCTCGAAGTTGTTTTGCGTCCTTGAACGGACAGACAGGAACAAGGGCGGACGAGTTCCGGTCGGCCCATGGCGTTGCGCCACGGCTTTGTAACGAACTATTTCGACAGCAGGATGAAAGCTGCCGCTTAAGGCAGCCTTAAATCAGCGTCGTGCAATCGCGCGGCGCCGGCGGATCGCCCGCCTCGCTCGCGCCCCGGGGAGTCGTCTCGTCCAGCACGAGGTCGACCGCCTTCAGGAATACCGCCATCGGAGGCTCCTCCTTCTCGGCGATCCACTTCTCGAGGTCGACGAGCGGCACGCGCAGAATTCGCGCGAGCTTCTTCGCGCCTCCGCTGGCTTCAGCCGCTTTCTGCAGGGTCCTGCTGTAAACGCTGGTGGGCATTGGTGTTCTTCCCCGTTGGGGGCTCCCTGTGAAAACGCGCAATGGTCTCCCATGCGCGACCCGCCCACAATCGCTGCCCGCACTACACCGGGGCCGATTTTGTAATGGTTCGTACGCGCGAAACCGCCGCGCTCAGGCGCTGCCCTGGCCCGGAGCTGCGCCGAGCAGAACGATGTCCACGGCGGCGAGGAATTTGTCGAGCGGCGGCTGCTCCAGCCCGCCGATCCAGCGCGTGAGCGCCGACGCGGGCACGTTGAGCTGGCGCGAAAGCGCGTCTACGCTGCCCACCACCTCGCACGCCCGGTGGAGCGTGCGCGCGTAGACCGTCACCCGCGCCTTGGAAAGCGGCGGGCAGTCAACCGCCAGGATGACCGGATCCGACACGTCTGGAAGCCGCCGCGGCGCGGCGCTCAGTCTTCTTCGGGAGCGGCCTTGAGGAACTTCGCCTGGGCGAACTCCTGCAGCGTCCCGATCGCGCTCGCCACCTTCGCGCCGAACGACGGCGCGAACTCGATCGTCTGCTCGCCCTCCTCCTCCGACTTCTGCTTGAGGCAGATGTAGCCGCCGTCGGAGATCGAAATCTCGATGTCCTTTTGCCCTTTGATGCGCATGCCTGGTACCTCCTTGGGTCCGTGCATGCTAGTCCGTCGCTCCTACGCGTCGTCTGTTGTCCAGAGGTACAAGTGGACTAGCCCGAAAGAAATGGGTCGGATCAGGATTGGACGCTAAAACAATTCGGGGTCAGAGCCCGAATTCGTTCGGGTAGTGGCCCAACAAGAATCGGGGTCAGAGCTCGATTTCGCCGAGCGCCGCCGACGCTATTTTGGTTTGCGTGGCCTAACTTGGCACTGAACGTCTCTTACCACTCGGCCCTCCATCGATCCACTGCCCCCCACTCCTACGAAACACCGGATCCTAAGATGCTCCGAGTCCCAACTTCTATCCGCGTCGAATTGGCCCGTATCGGGTAGCGCCGGTCCAACAGACCAGAGTTCGGGCTTGTCGGTAATATCTTTGAACCGCCACGTGCCGGCTGCGATTCGGAAATTGATCTTAATGACGCCGCGGAACTCTTCGATGTCGGCACCTTCGAACGGAGGCATATCAATCTGTACCGTCGCTCTACCGCTGGTATCAACCTCTGCAGAACCGAGGCTATGAGCGATTTGTTCAATTACAGGCTTCACCGCCCCAAACCGCTCAACCAAACGATCAATCGTATGCGTTGATTTAGTCATAGC
>DATLUZ010000106.1:0-20440 GCA_035577785.1 Burkholderiales bacterium
AAACCAGGTGGGCAGCAAGACGCCGCAGCTTGTCCTCCGATTCCCGCAGGCGTTCGGTCTTGCGGTGCAGCTCGACGAACACCGCGACCTTCGACTTCAGCACCTCGGGCACCACCGGCTTCATCAGGTAGTCGACCGCGCCCACCTCGTAGCCGCGGAACATCGAGGTCATCTCGTCGGCGGCCGCGGTGAGGAAGATGATCGGGGTGAGCCGCGAGCGCTCGCGGTTGCGGATCAGCCGCGCGGTCTCGAAGCCGTCGATGCCGGGCATGCGCACGTCGAGCAGGATCACCGCGAAGTCGTTCTTCAGCGCGAGGCGCAGCGCCTCCTCGCCGGAGGGCGCGGTGAGCAGGTTCTCGCCCAGGGTGGAGAGCAGCTCCTGCAGCGCGTAGAGGCTCTTCGGCTCGTCGTCGACGAGCAGGATGTTGGCGAGCGAGGTCTGCGTTTCGGCGCCCGCATTGGGCCGCAGCCCGGCGACGGCCTCGACCGCGCTGTTCACGGAGTCGGCGACGGCGCTCACCCTACGAGCTGGTGGCGCACCGCGTAGTGCACCAGCGCCGCGTTGCTGGTGAGGCCGAGCTTGCGCAGGATGCGCGTGCGGTAGGTGCTCACGGTCGAGGGCGAGAGGCCCATTTCCTTGGCGATCTCGCTGATCTGCTTGCCCGACGCGAGCAGCCACATCACGCGGTACTCGCGGTCGGAGAGCTTCTCGTGCAGCGCCTTCTGCGGATCGCTCGAGCACTCGGAGGCGAGGATCTCGGCGAGCGAGGCCGACACGTACTTGCCGCCGTTCGCCACCTTGCGCACCGCCGTAGAGAGTTCCTGGGGAGCGCTGTCTTTCGTGATATAGCCAGCGGCTCCTCCGCGCAGCACGCGCGACCCATGCACGTCTTCAGAATGCATGCTGAGGATCAGCACCGGGCGCCCCGGAAATTCCTTCTTCATGTCGCCGAGCAGATCGAGCCCGCTGCGCCCGGGCATCGAAAAATCGAAGATCGCCATGTCCCAATCGACCCTGCGCGCGAGCTCGAGCGCTTCGTCACCGTTGGTCGCTTCGCCAACGACCGTCGCCGATGGATCGTTCGCCAGCATCTGCTTGAGGCCGTGCCGCACAATCGGATGGTCGTCTGCTATGAGGATTCGCATAATGTGTCTTTTGCCCTCTTCTGGTGAATCGGTCGCTGTCCCTGATGCGAAAGGAGTATAGGCACGCCGACCCGAAAAGAATACCCCCGCGACTACAACTTTTTCTAGGAAAAATCAGTGATGTAGCGCAATCTCTACAAGCGTGTCGGTCTGGTCCCTACAACGGCGCCGAACGCCGTCCGGGGGATAGGAGCACGGCGCCGAAAGCCGCAGTATCCGCTCGTGGTCTTCGAAGCGCTCGTGGCTGCGTTCGCCCTCGCAGCATCGCTCGGGGCGTACGCGCAGGATGCGTATGCGCCGATCACTTTTTCCCAACGCTCGGGAGCCGCGCACGCCGCGATCGCGGCGCCGCCGCTGCCGTTCCGCTATGTCGGCAGGCTGGTGCAGAACGGCAAGGCCGAGGCGCTCGTCCTGCGCGGAAACGCGCTCCACAGCGTGGCCGAGGGCGACGAGATCGACGGCGAATACCGCGTCGAGCGCATCACCGGCGCGGCGATTCGCTTCACCTATCTGCCGGGAAGCGTGAAGCAAACCCTCGACCTGACGGCTGCACGATGAAGCTGGCAGGCTTCGCAGCGGCGCTCGCATTGATCCTCTGGGGGCTCTGCGGCTGCGCGAGTCAGACCTTCATTCAAGGGCGCGACCTGGTCGAGGCCGGCGATGTCGACGAAGGCCTCGCGCTCATAGCGCAGGCGATGCATGAGCATCCCGACGACACCGAGATCCGCAACTACTACCTGCGCCACCGCACGGTGGAGGTACAGCGCTATCTCGCCCTGGGCGACAACGCACGCGGCGTCGGCGCCCTCGAACAGGCGGAGGCCGCGTACCAGCGGGGGCTGCGCCTCGATCCCGGGAACGCACGCGCCCGGGCCGGGCTCGACGCCGTGGCGCAGGCGCGGCGCTCCGCTGCCGAGGTGGCCGAGGCGGTGGAGCTGCTGAAGAAAGGCGAGAGCGACGCGGCCTACGCCGAGGCAAAGCAGGTGCTCGCCGGGAATCCGGCGCAGCGCGAGGCGCGCGCGATCGTGCGCAAGGTGGAAGAGGACAGGATCGCCCGCGCCGGCGGGCTCGACGCGAAGCTCGCGTCGACGCTGCGGAGCCCGATCACCCTCGAGCTGCATGACGCGCCGGTGCGCTCGGTGCTCGAGCTGATCGCCAAGCGCACCGGCCTCAACTTCGTCTACGACCGCGACGTGCCGCCGGACCTGCGCACCAACGTGTTCGTGCGCGACACGCCGGTCGACGAGGTGCTGCGCTTCGTGCTGGTCACCAACCAGCTCGACCGGCGGGTGCTGAATTCCGACACCCTGCTCATCTATCAGAACACGCCGCAGAAGGCGCAGCAGTACCGCGACCTCGTGGTGCGCAGCTTCTACCTGCAGAACGCCGACGCGCGCCAGACCGCGAACCTGGTGCGCTCGCTCGTCAAGACGCGCGATCTCTTCGTCGACGAGAAGCTCAACCTGCTCGTGATCCGCGACACCGCCGAGGCGGTGCGGGTCGTCGAGAAGCTGATCGCGACCCACGACCTCGCCGAGCCCGAGGTGATGCTGGAAGTGGAGGTGCTCGAGATCGGCCAGACGCAGCTCCGCGACCTCGGGATCCAGTGGCCTTCTCAGGTGGCGGTCGGCCTGGTCGGCGCCGCGGGCGTCGCCGGCCAGGTCACCGGGAGCGAGTTCCGCAGCCTGAACGGCAACCTCGTGCGCGTCACGGTGCCCGACCCGTTCGCCGTGCTGCAGCTGCGCGAGGTCGCCGGCCGCACCAACCTGCTCGCGAATCCGCGCATCCGCGTGAAGAACAAGGAAAAGGCGCGCATCCATATCGGCGACAGGGTGCCGGTCATCACCACCACCGCGGGCGCGACCGGGTTCGTCGCCGAATCGGTGAACTACCTCGACGTGGGGCTGAAGCTCGAGGTCGAGCCGCAGGTCTTCCTCGAGGACGACGTCGGCATCCGCATCGGGCTGGAAGTGAGCACCATCTCGAGCCAGGTGACCACCACCTCGGGCACCGTGGCCTACCAGGTGGGCACGCGGAACGCGGGCACGGTGCTGCGCCTGCGCGACGGCGAGACCCAGGTGCTCGCCGGCCTCATCGACGACGAGGACCGCCGCCAGGCGACGCAGGTCCCGGGGCTCGCCCGGCTGCCGCTGATCGGGCGGCTTTTCGGGACCCACAACGACACCGCGAACAAGACCGAGATCGTGCTCCTCATCACGCCGCGGGTGCTGCGCAACATCGAGCGGCCCTCGGCCGAGCTCGAGCAATTCAGCTCGGGCAGCGCGATGGAGCTGGGGGGCGGGGCAAGCGCCGGTGAAGCCGCGCCGCAACCCGCTCAGGCTCAGCCGTCCCAGGCTCAACCATCCCAGCCGCAGCCGTCTCAGTCTCAGCCGCAGTCGCAGCCGCAACCGGCATCGCCTCAGAGCTACCCGCCCAGCCCCTCGCTGCTGCCGCAGCCGTCGCGATAGTTGGATCTGCCGGATTGTGCTCATACGCGCGGCGAACCCGCCCATGGAACACACGAGACAGCGTTTCGAGCAGACCCGTTTGGAGCAGGCGAAGGCGCGCACAGCCGGGCTGCTCCAGCGCGCGCATCAGATCGCGGCGGACACGAGGCGGATCGTCCACGAGGCGCGCAACCACCGCCACCAGGCGGCGCTGCTGCGCATGATCAGCAGGTTGATGCGGCGGCGAAACGGAGCCGAGACGGTCTAGGCGAAGACGATCTTGTCGACCGCGAGCGCCTCGGCGTAGTCGACCCCCACCATGCGGCCGTTGACCTTCGCGAGGTCGCGGTAGAACTCGAACGCGAGGCCGCGCGAGTAGAACTGGCTCTTGTGCGCGGCGATCGCCCGCAGCTTCGTCTCCATCGTGCTCGAGATGTCGACATAGGCGTTCGGCTCGAACGGCACCGGCACCGGGCGCGTCATGGTCGGCACGTAGCTGTACAGGTCGAACTGGGTGAGGCGCTGCGCCGAGACGGTGGCGTGGTACACGGTGACGTGGTCGTGGTGGAAATCGGTGGGCCCGTGGGTGAGGACGGCCGCCGGCTTCGTCTCGCGCACCAGGGCGTCGAGCAGGCCGACGAGCTGGTAGTTCTTCAGGTCCTCGATGCGCCTGCAGGCGCCCTCGAGCAGGATGCGCAGCTCGCAGCCGAGGATCGCCGCCGAATCCCTGGCTTCGCCCGAGCGCAGCTCGTATTCCGCCGGCACCGAGACGATGGCCGTGACGACCCTTATGCCGGCGTTGGCGAGGAGCGCCACCGTGCCGCCGATGCCGAGCTCGATGTCGTCCGGATGCGCGCCGATCGCGAGCACCGTGCGCCCGAGGTAGCGCGCGGCAAACGAGGGCGTGGGCACGCGGTCGGCCGCGCGTTTGAAGTGGCGGGAAGCGTCCACGACGTTCATTGCGGTTCTCCAGAAGCGCTGCGGAAAAGCGCGGCAAAGGCGGCCGCGTGTCCCTCGAGCAGCATGTTGGCGCCGTCGGCACGGTCCGGGCCGAAATAGGTCTCGGCGTGCGACGCGACCGCGCACCAGCGCAGCGCCGCGACGCCGGAGCGCTGCCATCCGACCCCGGGCAGGAAGAGCTTGACGCTGCCCGGGAAGCTGCGCGGACGGTAGCGGCGCACCGCGGCGACGGTGGCGCGCTCGACGAGCGCGCGGCGCGCGAGCACCGGGTCGGCAGCCCGGCTGCGCGCGGCTTCCAGGCGCGCGCTGCGCTCGCCGAGCTCCGCGGCGAGATAGCGCCGCCGCTCGCGCCAGGACTGCGCCGCGAGCGCGCGGCCATGCCGGGCAATGCCTTCGACTTGCCGCGCCAGGCCATTCCAGAGCTGCGTGCGGCGCGTGAAGTACACCGGGTAGGGACAACCGAAGAGCGCCAGGAAGCGCACTTCGGTGCCGCCGCGCACGAGCTCTCGCGCCAGCTCGAAGGCGATGGTGCCGCCGGCGCAGAACCCGGCGACGACGCACGCGCCCGGCTCGCCCGCAGCGCGGATCTGGCCGGCGAAATAGCCGGCGAGGTCTTCCACGCGCGTGAGCGGCGCGCGAGCGCCGTCGAGGCCCGGGGGCTGCAGCCCGAAGAAAGGTTGATCGGCGCCCAGGGCGCGCGCCAGCGCGCGGTAGCAGAAGACGTCGCCGTTGTGGCCGGGCACCCCATAGATCGGCGGCCGGCGCCCGCCGCGCTCCAGCGGCACCACCGCCTGGGCCTGCGCCGCGGCCGCCTGCGCCGAGGACAGGAGCTCGAGCACGTCGTTCTTGTGGCGCTGCAGCTCGGCGCGCAGCTCCGGCGTCAGCGCTCCGGCCGGCGCGCTGCAGCGCAGCTCGCTGCCCACGACCCGCAGCTGGATGTCGCGGCGGCGCAGCTCGGAAAGGAGGGCCGCCGCGCTCACAGCACGATTTCCTCGCGCTCGCCGCCGCCGCGCGCCGGCGAAGGCGCGAGCGAGGCGAGGCCGTCGATCACCGGCGCGAGCCGGCCCACGGTGGGCTGCTCGAAGAGATTGCGCAGCACGAGGTTCACGCCGAAGGCTTCGCGGATGCGCGTAAGCGCCTTCATCGCGAGCAGCGAGTGCGCGCCGAGGTCGAAGACGTCGTCGTCGACGCCCACCAGGTCGAGCTTGAGGAGCTCGCCCCAGATCGCGGCGAGCGCGCGCTCGGTCTCGGTGCGCGGCGCCACGTAATCGGTGGTCCGCTCCTGGGCCTCGAGCGGCATCGCGGCGAGCGCCTGGCGATCGATCTTGCCGTTCGCGGTGAGCGGCAGCTTCTCGAGCAGCACGATGGCCGACGGCACCATGTACTGCGGCAGCCGCGCTTTCAGGCTTTCCCGCAGGAGCGTGGAACTGAGCGCCTCACCAAAAGGGGAAAAACCGGTTTGCTGGCTGCCGACAAAAGCGACCAGCTGCTCGTCGCGCAGCAGCACCACCGCGTCCTGCACCCGTTCGTCCTCGCGCAGCGCGGCCTCGATCTCGCCGAGCTCGACGCGGTAGCCGTGGACCTTGACCTGGTGATCGCCGCGGCCGCAGAACTCGATGTCGCCCTCGGGCAGCATGCGGCCCAGGTCGCCGGTGCGGTACATGCGCGCCTGCGGATCGGCGCCGAACGGATCGCGCACGAAGCGCTCGGCGCTCAGCTCGGGACGGTTCAGATAGCCGCGCGCGACCTGGAGGCCGGCGATGCAGATCTCGCCCTTCTCCCCGGCCGCGACCGGGCGGCCCTGCTCGTCGAGAAGATGGATCCGGGTGTCCGGCAGCGGCCGGCCGAGCGGCAGGTTGCGAGACGGCGTGCTCGGCAGCTCGGCGCCGACGCGATAGGTGAGCACGCCGACGGTGGTTTCGGTGGGGCCGTAGTGGTTGTAGATCACGCACTGCGGCGCCGCCGCGCGCAGGCGCTCGATCCATTCCAGGCGCGAAGCCTCGCCGCCGAGGATCAGGCGGCGCGCCGGCATGACCTCCTCCGGCCGGCCGCCGCTTTGCAGCGCCGCCAGGTGCGAGGGCACGATCTTCAGCACGTCGATGCGGTTCGTGCGCAGGTACTCGGCGAAGAGCGCGCGGCTCTCGACGCGCTCCTGGGCCACGACGTGCAGGCAGCCGCCGCTCGCCAGCGCGGGAAAGATGACCGTGTTGCCGAGATCGGCGGCGATGGTCGAAACCGTCGCGTGCGCCATTCCCGGCTCGAGCTCCAGGCGCTCGGCCACGCCGCGCACGTAGCGCACGATGTTGCGATGCTCGATGCCCACGCCCTTCGGCTGCCCGGTCGAGCCGCTGGTGTAGATGACGTACGCCAGGTTCTCGGCCGTCACGCCGACCTCGCCGGGTGCGCCATCGGCGTTCTTCCAATCGAACCCGTCGACGCGCAAGAGCGCCACGCCGCTCGAGGGAGGAAGTTTGGTTTCCAGAGCGGAATGCGTCAGCACGATCTTCACGCCGGCGTCGGCAACCATGAACGCGAGGCGCTCCGCCGGGAAGGCGACGTCCATCGGCACGTAGGCCGCGCCCGCCTTGAGCACCGCGAGGATCCCGACCACCATCTCGAGCGAGCGCCCGACGCACAGGCCGACGCGCGCCTCGGGCCCGGCGCCGAGCTCGCGCAGGCGAGCGGCCAGCGCGTTCGCCCGGCGCTCGAGCTCGCGGTAGCTGAGGCGCTCGCCTTCGAAAGCGAGCGCCTCGGCGTCGGGAGTGCGCCGCGACTGGGCCTCGATCAGGTGGTGCAGGCAGTTCATAGCGACCAAGCGATCAGCTCCTTCATGATCTCGTTCGAGCCGGCGTAGATGCGCTGCACGCGGCTGTCGGCCCACATGCGCGCGATGGGATATTCGGTCATGTAGCCGTAGCCGCCGTGCAGCTGGAGGCATTCGTCGATGACCTGGCACTGGGTCTCGGTGAGCCAGTACTTGGCCATCGCGGTGCTCGGCTCGTCGAGCTCGCCGGCGATGGAGCGCGCGATGCAGCTGTCGACGAACACGCGGCCGATGTGCGTCTTGGCGCGGCATTCGGCGAGCTTGAAGCGCGTGTTCTGCAGGTCGAACAGCGGCTTGCCGAACGCCTTGCGTTCCTTCGCGTAGCGCGCGGTGAGGGCGATCGCCTGCTCCGCCGAGGCCACCGCGCCCAGGGCGATCTGCAGCCGCTCGTAGGGAAGCTGCTCCATCATCTGGGCGAAGCCGCGGCCCTCGGCCGGCCCCAGCAGGTTCGCCGCGGGCACGCGCACCGCGTCGAAGGAGAGCTCGCAGGTGTCCTGGCCGTGCATGCCGATCTTCTCGAGCGGCCGGCCGACGCGGTACCCGGCGAGGCCTTCGGTCTCGACCATCAGCAGCGAGATCGCGCGCATGCCAGAGACTTTCGGGTCGGTCTTCACCGCGAGGCACACCAGGCTGGCGTGCGCGGCGTTGGTGATGAAGGTCTTCGAGCCGTTCACCACGTAGTGCTCGCCGTCGCGCAACGCCGTGGTCTTGATCGCCTGCAGGTCGGAGCCCGCGCCGGGCTCGGTCATGGCGATGGCCGCGACGCGCTCGCCGCGCGCGAGGCGCGGCAGCCACTTGCGCTTCTGCTCCTCGGTGCCGTAGGCGAGGACGTAGTGCGCCACCGTGCTCTGGATGGCCGAGCCGAAGTGCACCCCGGCGCGCGCCAGCTCCTCGAGCACCACCGCCTCGTGCGCGAAGCTGCCGCCGCCGCCGCCGTACGCCTCGGGCACGTCGGCGAGCAGGATCCCGGCGCGGCCGGCCGCGGTCCAGGCCGCGGCGTCGGGTCCGTGCTGCGCGCGCCAGCGCGCCTGGTGCGGCACGAACTCCTTCTCGATGAACTGGCGCACCGTTCTCGCGAAGATGCGCACGTCGTCGTTGATCCAGGGGGATTCGTAGTTCATGTTTGAACGGCGAGAGCGCCGATGAATCCGGGTTGAGGTGAAAAACTCTCGATGCTCCAGCCGCGCGGCGGCGCCGACGCGTCGAGCTTCTCGAGCGGCACGGAAAGGCCGGCGCCCAAACCCTTGGCGAGCGCCTCCTTGCGGGTCCAGATCCTCAGGAACCCGGTTGGGCGTTCACTTGGAGTAAAGGCGCTGTAGGCGAGGCGCTCGCCGGACGCGAAGAAGCGCTCGGCGATGGCGTCGGCCTCGGCGAGCGGCCGGATCGCCTCGAGGTCGATGCCGACCTCGCGGCCGCGCGAAAAGGCGTACAGCGCGAGCTCATCGCAGTGCGACATGTTGAAGCGCCAGCCGCTCGCCGCAAGCCGCGGCGCGAGCGCAGGCTTTCCGTTCGAGTCCGGCACCAGCTCGAGCGCCTGCGGCCGCATCCCCAGCCGCTCGCCGAGCAGCTCGCGCAGCCGCGCGCGCGCCACGACGAAGCGCCGGCGATCGCGATCGAAATGAAAGCGGGCCGCTCTTCGCTGCTCCGCGTCGCAGAGCCACTCCGACAAACCCCGTAGCGCCGCAGGCGGCGCATCCAGCCCGGCCGTCACGACCTCGATTGCGCCAACCCTGAAAGCGCGTCGCGCGCTGACCTCCGGCCAAACCGTCATGCGTTCTCAAGGACAGTAGTGAGCGTCCAAATCTACCGGGCGCGAAGACGGCCGGTAATCGGCGCCCTTCGCCCGCCGATGAGCCGTTGGAGTTACGGCCACGCGCCCGGCGGCGCAGGCCGGCCTGCTCGGGCCAGCCGGCCCACGGTGCGCCGCAAGTAGTGGATATCACTACGCAACTTCCAGCGCAGCGTGACGCAATCGATGAATTCCGCGCGCGCGTCGTCAACCGACGACATCACCGTCCCGTGCACAAACAGTGACTTGGGGAATCTCGGTGGCCCGTTGTCGCCGGCACCCCACATCGCGCGTAGCGGTACGTACTAACGCCGAGTAGCTAAATCGTTGATCCAGCTTGTAGTTGCTGACGTGGCATGCGTCATGCTCTACACGACGCAGTTGGTGTTACAAGTGAGGAAACGCAAATGCAATGCACTAAAGGTTGGATCGCCGCGGCAGCGGTTGCGCTGGTCTCCAGCGCGCTGCCCGTGGCCGCGCAAACGACGGTAACGATGGAGGCCGAAGCGATGACTCTCTCGTCGTATGCGGTCGAGAACGGCAACCGCATCGTGCTGACTTCGGGCGCCCTGAGCGGAACCGCATCGAAGACCTTCAGCGGCGCGAGCGGCACCTACAACATCCAGGTTTACGTGGTGGAAGAATCCGATGGACAGCCGACGCTCGAGGTCTACAAAGGGTCGACGCTCCTCAAGACGTACACCTATCCGCTTGGCACCGTCGGCACCAGCTTCACGATTGCCAACGTTGCGCTGAACTCGGGCGATACGATCAAGCTCCTCGGCCGGCGCAATGCCGGCGCTGCGGCGCGCGTCGACAAGGTGGTTCTGACGCAGGTTTCAGCCAGCACCCCGACGCCGGTTCCGGCGAGCGCGGGCACCCCGACGCCGGGCAGTGCCGGCCCGGTCACGATTGAAGCCGAGTCCATGGCGCTCTCGTCGTTTGTCGTCGAGAACGGCAACCGCATCATGCTGGCTTCGGGCGCCTTGAGCGGCACCGCATCGAAGAACTTCGGCGGCGCGAGCGGCAGCTACAACATGCAGGTCTACGTGCAGGGCGAATCCGATGGACAGCCGACCGTGGAGGTCTACAAAGGGGCGACGCTCCTCAGGACGTACACCTATCCGCTTGGCGACGCCGCCCTCAGCTTCACGATTGCCAACGTTGCGCTGAACTCGGGCGACGCGATCAAGCTCGTCGGCCGGCGCAATGCAGGCGCTGCGGCGCGCATCGACAAGGTCGTTCTGACGCCCAGCACCGGCAGCGGCACCGCCTACCAGGGCACGCCGTTCTCCGGCACGCCCATCGCGTTGCCCAAGGTGTTCTTCGCCCCGGACTTCGACCGCGGCGGCCAGAACGTCGCCTACTTCGACACTACCAGCGGCAACGCCGGCAACGTGTATCGCACCTCCGACAGCGTGGACATCCGGGCCAACACCGACTCGCAGGGCAACGGCTACGAGATCTACAACTTCGAGAAAGGCGAATGGCTGGCGTACACGGTGAACGTGGCGACGAGCGGTACGTACGACCTCGCGATTCGCGCATCGAACAACCAGACGGGGCCCTCGACCTTCCATATCGAGATCGACGGGTCAAACGTCACGGGAACGGTCTCGGTGCCGAACACCGGCGGCTGGAGGATCTACCAGTGGGTGGGCAAGCAGGGCGTCGATCTCGCGGCAGGCAAGCATGTGCTGAAAGTCGTTTCCGAGCAGCCGTACTTCGGCATGAACGCCATCAGCGTGCTCAAGGCAGGTACCGGGGTCACGGCGGGCACGGGTACGAGTACGGGTACGGTGTCCAACACGCCGCCGGCCGGATCGGACTTCTTCTGCTCCTTCGAGAACTCGCCGCAGGATTGCGGCTTTCGCGAGCAGGCAAAAGTGCCGGGGCGCGCCACGCTCACCAGTGTGTCGCGCGCGGGGTCAAGGGGCGTGCGCCTGCAGACCCAGCCCGGCGACAGCGCAGTCAGCGGTAGCGACACGTGGGAGCGCGACGATCTGACGCTCGACCAGAGCACGTCCGGCTGCTACGCCGGCGCGGAACAATGGTGGTCGCACTCGTTATTCTTCCCCAGCGACTACGTCGTTTCGTCCCAGGGCAACGTCGTTGCGGCCTTTCACCATACCGGCGGCGAGGGGCAGGCGAACTTCCAGATCCTCGCCATGCCCGACGGCCTGAGGTTCACGGGTGCGGGCGGCTCGACCATCGCCACCAACTCGCGCTCTCCGGGCTACCACTCGACCATGCTCGGCCAGCTTGTGAAGAACCAGTGGTACGACTTCGTCTACCACGTGAAATGGTCCTCCGGCTCCGACGGCTTCATGTTTGCGTGGGTGAACGGGGTGCAGAAGATGGCTTACCGCGGACCGACGCTCTATACCGGCCAGGGCTGCTATCTCAAGCTCGCCAACTACCATGGCGCGACCGGGACGGCTATTTCGCTGGTCCACGACCGCGTGGTGCGGGGCAAATCGGCCGCCGCGGTGTCGAGCACGCCGCTGCAATAAAGGGCGAAGGCCAGACAACCATGCGAATCATGCACAGGCGCAACGGCTTCACCCTTCTCGAGCTGCTCGTCGTCATCGTGATCATCGGCCTGCTCGCCGGTTACGTAGCCCCGCGCTACTTCTCGCAGGTGGGCAAGTCGGAGATCCAGGTGGCGCGGGCGCAGATCGAATCCCTCGACAAGGCGCTGGACCAGTTCCGCCTCGACATGAGGCGCTACCCCACCACCGAGGAAGGCCTCGCGGCGCTCGTCGCGAAGCCTTCCGAGGGGCAGGGCTGGAGCGGTCCGTACCTCAAGAAGGCGGTGCCGGTGGATCCGTGGGGCCGCCCGTACGTCTACCGCACGCCGGGGCAGAAGGGCGAGTTCGATGTCTTCTCCTACGGGCGCGACGGCAAGCCCGGCGGCACGGGCGAGGACGCTGACATCGGCCTCGCCCAGGAAGTCTCTCTCAACAAGTAAGCGCCATGCTCTTCAACGACCTGACTGTCGAATCGCGCCAACGGGTGGCGCTCAGCCTCGGTGGTTTGGTGCTCGCGGGCATGCTTGCTTCCTGCGGCGGCGGCGGAGACGGCGGCGAGGGCGGCGGCAGCACTTCCCGCAGCACTCCCGCCACCGCCGACGTCACCGCCGCCGACGGAACCGTCAATCCCGCCGACATCATCACGCGGGCAAGCGCCGACGTTCCGTTCTCCCAGCAGAGGGGCTACACGGCGCAGGTCATCAATACTCATTGGCCGGCGAACGAGATCCCGGAGTCGGGCATCCACGGCTCGACGCTGCCCGACGGCGAGACGTTGCGCCTGGGCAAGACCATCGACCCGATGAACCCGGCGCTCAAGGCGCTCGCCTTCCAGGTGCGCAACAGCGACCCGACGACCTCGGGCGGCAAGCGCGCCGAGCTCAGGGCCGAGTCCAACATCGAGATGAACAAGGTGTACTGGATCGTGTTCAGCGCCTACATCGACGACTGGGGCACGCTCGGCGACACCGACAGTGCGCTGTTCGGAACCCAGTTGCACAGCGGCGACGACACCCTTGGCCTGAGCCCGTCCTTCAGCCTCTACACGACGCAGAACGGCCGGACGTTCCAGGTGCAGGCGCGCTACAGCGAGAGCGGGAGCCCGAGCCAGAGCAACCAGGTCACGCGGAGGTACGCCGAGTACCCGATCCCGTTCCAGCGCTGGATCGACTTCGTGGCCAGATTCAAGCTGAACACCAACGGCAACGGCTTCCTGCAGCTCTGGATGGACGGCGAGATGATCGCCAACTACCAGGGCAGCCTCGGCTTCAACACCGGCAAGACCGACTACGCCAAGTTCGGCTACTACAACTGGAGCGGCTCGGCGATGGGCTCTAGCCCGCGCAAGGTACTGCTGCGCGCGCCGACCATCGTGGCCGACCCGAGCGGCACCACCTACAACGTCGAGCAGCTGAAAACGCTGCTCCGCGCGGCGCATTTAGAGGATGCCGATATCGGAGTGAGCTGAGTGAACTGAACAAGCACACCAGCAGTTCCGGTTCGCCCGCTTCCCGGCGGGCGAACCGCTTACCAAGAAGACAAGACGGGGAGGTTGTATGGGAGATCACAAGACTGGGATCGCGCTCGCTTTGGCGCTGTGTGCGGCTTGCGGTAGTGGCGGTGGCGGCGGCGGCGGCTCGCCGCCGGGCGCGTCAGCGCCGAGCGTCTCGCTCGAGTCGCCCGCTTCAGGTCAAACCATATCGGGCGTGCTCAATTACTGGGTGAGCACGAACCCGGGCGTGACCAAGGTGGACTTCTCCGTGTCGTCCGCAACGCCAACGTTCCTTGGGACGAGCACGACGGCGCCCTTCGGCGGTGCGCTGGACACGAGCAAGCTCGAAAACGGCCCCCATACGCTGACCGCGGTGGCCTTCGATGCGCAGGGCCGGAGCTCGACTTCGCAGGTCGCGTTCACGGTGCAGAACGGCGGCGGCACGCAGAGTAGCGGCGGCAGCACGATGCCGGCGAGCCTGCTGTTCTGGTCGGGCTTCGAGGGCGGCGTTTCGGTCAGCGCCCCGCGCGACTGCTATTCATCAGGCTGCTGGCAGGACGTGGTGGGCAGCGATTCCGTGAGCGGCTTTACCTGGCCGCCGAGAATCGGCGACGGCGGCGGACAAATCCAGGTCCGCCTGGGCACGAACTCCGCGCCGTCGGCATCGACGATCACCAACTACTTCGTCAACGACATCCAGACCGTGACCGGGCACAGCGGCACGGCCACGCGGGCGCTCTATTCCCTCATGAAGCAGACCGTCTGCACCGGCACGGGCGGCCAAGAGGCCTCCCCGAGCTGCGCGGCGCAGGACCCGTACGTCGTGCTGCCCGCGCGCGAGCCGGGCGACCTCTATATCAGCTTCTGGCGCAAGGTCGATCCGACGCTGCTCCAGAAGCTGGTGAACGGCTGGCACGTGGTGTTCGGGTGGAAGACCAGCGGCGACTACCGCGTGGAGGCGATGATCGTGAATTACGGCGGCGTCACGCCCTATTGGCAGATCAGCGCGGACAACAACGCCAACGGCGGCCTTCCGGCGCAGGAGTTCTGGCGGGTCGCCAACCAGTCCGTGGCCGTGCCGATCGGACAGTGGTTCAAGTTCGAGGTTTTCTGGCACCGCAGCACGGGCAGCGACGGCCGCGTGTGGATGGCAGTCAACGGCCAGAAGCTGGTCGACAGATTCGGCCCGAACATCGGCGTCAACGGCAACCCGATCGACCGCATCTTCTTCGAGTTCTACAGCGCCGCGAGCTACCCGCTCGAGCAGTGGACCGACGACGTGCAGATCTGGTCGAGCTTCCCCGTCGCCAAGGCGGGCGACCCCTGGTACGACGGCGTATACGGGCCGCACTGAGCGGCACCCGGGCTCGCCCGGGTCGCTGTCGGGCGACACGCGGGCACATTGAAAAACAGGGACTTGGCGAAATAGCGGCGACTGCGTCGGGGTCCGACTACGCATTTGTCGCATGCGGCACTACGCGCTCGCCGTAAGGCGCTGAAATCATTGAAAGCATGGCCCTGGCACACGTCGTGCATTCGAGTAGCTCCAACTAGTTGGAACGACGACAGGGAGCGAGACAATGCACTACAAGAAATACGAAGTTCGCAGCCAGCTTTTTGCACTGCGCGACCCGCGCCTGAGCGCGCAGGTCCTTGCGGCCTTCAGCGGTGCAACGCTCAAGCCGCTCGCCCCGCCTCCGCCGCCACGCCTGCGCGGAGAAGGCCGCTAGCGAATGAAATTCGACGCCCTCGCGATCGACGCGCGGCAGCAAGTGGTCGCGCTGAACCTCGACGCCGCCAACGCCGCGCTCGCCGCCGAGGAGGTGCGCAAGCAGGGCTTGAGCCTCATCTCGCTCGAGTCGCGCGGCGTGCGCCTGTCGCTCGCGCGCCGCAAGCGCTTCCCCGCGACGCTGTTCTCGATGGAGCTCATGTCGCTGCTCGAGGCGGGCCTCAACCTGGTCGAGGCGCTGCAGACGCTGGCGGAGAAGGAGGGCTACGGCGAGCGCCAGGAGGTGCTCTCCGGGCTGCTCGCGGCGATCAGCCGCGGCGAGCCTTTCTCGCAGGCGGTGGCGGGCTTCCCGCAGCACTTCTCTCCCCTGTACGTGGCCACCGTGAAGGCGAGCGAGCGCACCGGCAGCATGCGCGAGGCGCTCGGCCGCTACATCGCCTACCAGGAGGAGCTCGAGCGCGTGCGCAAGAAAATCGTCTCGGCGAGCATCTACCCGGTGATCCTGATGGTCGTCGGCACGCTGGTGATCGGCTTTCTCATGTTCTACGTGGTGCCGCGCTTCGCGCGCGTGTACGAGGACATGGCGAGCACGCTGCCGTTCTTCTCGCGCCTGCTGCTCGGCTTCGGCAACTTCGTCGGCAATAACGCTCTTGCATTGGGCTTGAGCGGAATTCTCTTCGTGACCGCGGCGGCATGGGCGCTCTCGCGCAGCGAGATTCGCGCCTGGCTCAACACGCGGCTCTGGCGCATCCCGGCGCTGGGCGAGCGCATGAAGGTCTACCAGCTCGCGCGGCTCTACCGCACCGCGGGCATGCTGCTCAACGCCGGAATCCCGGCGGTGCGCGCGCTCGACATGGTGCGCGAGCTGCTCGCGGCGCACCTGCGGCCGAGCCTCACGCGCGCGAAGACCCTGATCGAGCAGGGCCAGCCGATGTCGGCCGCCATGGGCGCGGCCGGGCTCGCCACGCCGGTGGCGGCCCGCATGATGAGCGTCGGCGAGCGCAGCGGCGACATGGGCGAAATGTTCATCCAGATCGCGCGCTTCCACGACGACGAGGTGGCGCGCTTCATCGACTGGTTCACCCGCGCCTTCGAGCCGCTGCTGATGGCGGTCCTCGGACTGTCGGTGGGCGCGGTCGTGGTCCTGATGTACATGCCGATCTTCGAGCTTGCAGGGAGCATCAAGTGAGCGGGACCGATCAAATGAGCGAAAACCTCGAGCAGATCTCCGAGACGCTGCGCATCGCCGCCATCACGCTCGCCGAGATGCGCGCGGAGCGGCCCGACTTCGACGCGATCGCCTTCGCCGAGGCGACGCGCCGCAGCTGCGTCGCGCTGCGCGCGGGCGACGGCACCCTGCTGGTGGTGCTGGGCGACGCCTACGACCTCGACACCCAGGACTGGATCGAGGAGCGGCTGCGCGAGCCCTTCGGCTATCGCGTGGCGCAGCGCGCCGACGTCGCCGCCTATCTCTCGCAGCAGGAGACTCAGCTGCGGGCGCTGGACGGGGCTTCAAAGCAATTCGCCCCCTGCGCTGAAAGGAGTGACGGCGCTCAGGAAATTTCCTTCGAGTCGGCGGCGGAGGCCGACAGCGCCGTGGTGCGCCTGGTGACCTCGACGCTCTACGACGCGCTCAAGGCGGGGGCGAGCGACGTGCATCTCGAGACCACCGGCGCCGGGCTCGCCATCAAGTACCGCATCGACGGCGTGCTGACCGGCATGGAGAACGTGCCCGGAAGCGAGCTCGCCGACCAGGTGATCTCGCGCATCAAGGTGATGTCGGAGCTCGACATCGCCGAGCGCCGCGTGCCGCAGGACGGCCGCTTCAAGGCGCGCCACGCGAACGGCGGAGAGGCGGGCCGCGAGATCGACTTCCGCGTCTCGGTGATGCCGAGCGTCTACGGCGAGGACGCGGTTCTCAGGATCCTCGACCGCAAGGCGCTCTCGGACCAGCTGCACGGGCTGACCCTCGACTCGCTGGGCTTTGCGCAAGACATGAAGCAGCGGCTGCGGCAGCTCTCGACCGAGCCCTACGGCATGCTGCTCGTCACCGGCCCGACCGGAAGCGGCAAGACCACCACGCTCTACGCCGTGATCTCGGAAGTGAACAAGGGCGAGGACAAGATCATCACCATCGAGGACCCGGTCGAGTACCACCTCCAGGGCGTGCTGCAGATCCCGGTCAACGAGCAAAAGGGCCTCGGCTTCGCGCGCGGGCTGCGCTCGATCCTGCGCCACGATCCCGACCGCATCATGGTGGGCGAGATCCGCGACCCGGAGACCGCCGAGATCGCGGTGCAGTCGGCGCTCACCGGCCACCTGGTCTACACCACGGTCCACGCGAACAACGCCATCGACGTGCTGGGGCGCTTCCAGCACATGGGCGTGGACAGCTACAACCTGGTATCGGCCCTGAACGGCGTGCTGGCGCAGCGGCTGGTGCGCGTGTTCTGTGGGCAATGCAAATCGAAAGGCTGTGGAGCCTGTCGCGGCACCGGCTTCAAGGGGCGCAGGGCGATCGGCGAGCTGCTCGTGCTGAACGACGAGCTGCGCGAGCTCATCGTCGCGCGCGCGCCGGCGCGCAAGCTGAAGGAAGCCGCCGTTGCCGCCGGCACCGTGCCGCTGCGCGACGCGGCGCTGCAGCTGGTGCACGCGGGCGAAACGACACTCGAGGAGATCAATCGTGTCACTTTTGTGGCGTAACCACCTTCGCATCAGCCTGGGCGCGGAGAGAGTCGTGCTCGCCGACTACGAGCGCGGCCTGCGCCCCGGAAAGGGAAGCGCGAGCGTCACCCCGGTCCAGGGCAATCCCAACGATCCCGAGTGGCGCGCCGCGCTCGACGCGCTGCCCGCGGCCCTGGCCGACTTCCGCGGCCGCGACGTCAGCGTGGTGCTTGCCGACCAGTTCGTGCGCTACGTGCTGTTGCCCTGGAATGCGGCCCTCAAGAGCCCGGAGCAGTGGCTCGCGCTGGCGCGGCACCGGCTCGGCGCGGTGCACGGCGCGGCGGCCGCCGACTGGAACGTGAGGCTCACCGAGACCGCGCCGAGCGGACCGCGGCTCGCCTGCGCGCTGGACCGCGAGCTCCTCGCCGAGCTGGCGGCCAGGCTCCTCGCCGCGAACGTGCGCCTGGTCTCCGTGCAGCCCTTCCTGGTGGCCGCCTTCAACAGGCTGAGAAGCGACATCCGGAACGCGGTCGGCGACGGCTCGTGCTGGCTGGTCATCGAGGAGCCGCGCCGGCTCACGCTTGCGTTCATCCAGCGCGGCGTGTGGGTCGCGGTGCGCAGCCGCCGCACCGATTCAGGCTGGCGCGCGGCGCTGCCCGAGCTGATCCAGCGCGAAAGCGCCTTCCTCGCCCTGTCCGAGCCTTGCACCAGGGTCATCGTCTGCGCCCAGGACGGCTTCGATCCGGGCCTGCACGAGGACTTTCATACCGAGGCGGTGCATTACGGCGAGCTCGCGCTCGCCTGGGAGCGGGCATGAACCGGCTCGGGCTCGATTTCGTCCACCGCGCCCGCTCGCCGTGGCCGGCGCGGTTGCTTCTCGCCGTGGCGCTCGCCGTATCGCTCGACCTGGCGCTGTCCTATAAAAGCCTGAGCAGCGCCGTTGCGCTGAGCGAGGCAAGGCTCGCCCGGGCTCAGCCGCGCCGCGCACCGGCGCGCAAGGTGTCCGCCGAGGAGCTCGCCGCAGTGCGCGACACGGTGGAGCGGCTCGGCATGCCCTGGGATCGCCTCTTCGCCGCGCTCGAGTCGGCGGCGAGCGATCAGGTGGCGCTGCTCGGCATCCAGCCCGACCCGAAGACCGGCACGGTGGTGATCTCTGGCGACAGCAAGGACTACCTCGCCGCGCTGAGCTACGTGCTCAACCTGAGCCAGACCGAAGCCCTGGACCGCGTGCAGCTGGTGCGGCACGAGGTCAAGGCGAACGATCCGCAGTCGCCGGTCGCCTTCGCCGTATCCGCCGGATGGAGGCAGGCGAGGCCATGAGTCCTATGAGTCAAATTAGGGAAAAGCTGGCGCGCCTCCCCCATGAGCTCGGTCCGCTCGGGCTCGCCTCGCTCGCCGTGCTGGTCGCGCTGGCAATTTTTCATTGGCTCGTGATCGAGCCGATGCAGGCGCGCAACGCCGAGCTCCAGGAGCGCGTGGCGCGGCAGGCGCCCGCGGCGCAGGAGCGCGCGGCACAGGAGCCCGGCCCCGCGAGCACCCAGGACCGGGTGGCGGCGGTGTACGACTTCCTGCGCAAGGACCAGCAAACCACCGACTGGCTGGCCACGCTCTACGGCATCGGCACCGCCACCGGCGTGCAGCTCAAGTCCGCGAGCTACCGCACCCAGCCGGCCGACGGGCGCATCGTGCGCTACGAGATCGTGCTGCCGGTCGCGGGCAGCTATCCGCAGATCCGCGAGTTCCTCAGGCGCTCGCTCGCCGAGATCCCGGTGCTGTCGCTCGACCAGATCAACCTCAAGCGCGAAAACCGCAACGACGGCGCGGTCAACGCCGAGCTGCGCCTGACGCTCCACATGGTGAAATCATGAAAATCGCTTTCCTCAAGCGCGACATTCCGAAGCGCCCCGCCATCCTGATCGCGCTGGCACTGGTCACCGCGGCGAGCATCGTGATCGGACGCGAGAGGCCGGCGCTCGAGGTGGTCGAGTCGAGCCCTGCACGAAACCCGAACACGGCGGCCGCGCCCGAAATCAACCTCGACAAGCTCAGGCGCGCTGAGGCCGATGCGCCGAAGAACAATCCCTTCGCGCCGCGCAACTTCGCTCCCGCGCCGCGCGCGCAGGCGACCGCAGCGGCGCCTTCGGCACCGAAAACCGCGCCGCCTCTGCCGTTCACCTATGTCGGCTGGGTCAGCCAGGACGGCAAGACCGAGGTGTACGTCCTGCGCGGGGAGGAGCTGATCAGCATCGAGGCGGGCCAGAAGATCGAGCCGGACTACCGGGTCGACGCGATCAGCGAAGAGAGCATCCGCTTCACCTATCTCCCGATGAAGACGCGCCAAGTGCTCGCGCGCGCCGAGCCCGAGGGGCGCGAGCCCGAGCAGCGTGCCGAGGCTGAAAAGCACGCTGAGGCCAAAGGGGGAAGTCCGGGATGAAAGGCGCAGGGATGAAAGGCTTCACCCTGATCGAGCTGCTGATCACGGTGGCGATCCTCGGCCTGCTCGCGTCGGCGGCGCTGCCGCTCGCCGAGCTGACGGTGCAGCGCGCCAAGGAGAAGGAGCTGCGCCTGTCGCTGCGCGAGCTCCGCGAGGCGATCGACGCCTACAAGCGCGCCACCGACGAAGGCGCGATCGAGAAGCCCCTCGACAAGACCGGCTACCCGCCGACGCTCGCCGTGCTGGTGGAGGGCGCCGTGGACAAGAGAGACCCGAAAGGAAAGCGCATCTTTTTCCTGCGCCGGGTGCCGGCCGACCCCGTGAGCGGCGAGCCCTGGGGATTGCGCAGCTATGCGAGCCCCGCGGATGCCCCCAAGGATGGCGACGACGTGTTCGACGTCTATTCGAAGAGCGACGCGACCGG
>DATLUZ010000107.1:0-3578 GCA_035577785.1 Burkholderiales bacterium
TCCTCATCTCCCGGCGGCACAAGGAGCACGCCGTCGCCACCGTGAACTCGCACGAGACGGTCGCCGCGGCCTACCAGCGGATGAAGCTCTACGACGTGTCGCAGAGCTTCATCCGCTGGTAGGCCGCGGCGACCGTCTCGTGCGAGTTCACGGTGGCGACGGCGTGCTCCTTGTGCCGCCGGGAGATGAGGTCGCGCAGGTCGCCGTGCGTCTCGCGCTTGATGAAGCCCTGGTCCAGCATCCAGTAGTCGTTGTAGACCTTGGAGAGATACTTGTTGCCGCTGTCGCACACCAGCGTGACCACGCGTTTGGGCCTGGTCTGCTCGCGGCAATAGCGCAGCGCCGCCGCGATCAGCGTGCCCGACGAGGTGCCGGCCATGATGCCTTCGGTCTTGAGGAGCGTCCTCAGCACGGCGAACGCCTCGCTGTCGGGAATCGAGTAGGCCTTGCTCACGCGCGAGAGGTCGCACACCGGCGGGATGAAATCCTCGCCGATGCCTTCGACCAGCCAGGAGCCGACCTCGCTCGGCAGCTTTCCTGTTTCGATGTACTTGGCAAGGACCGAGCCTTGCGGGTCGGCGAGGACGATCTCTGTCTGCGGCGATGCTTGCGCGAAGAAGTTCGCGAGCCCGGTGATCGTGCCGCCGGTGCCGACGCCGGCCACGACCGCGTCGACGTCGTGGTCCATCTGCTCCCAGATCTCGGGGCCGGTGGTTTCCTCGTGCGCGCGCGGGTTGGCCGGATTGGCGAACTGGTTGATGTAGAAGGCGCCGGGCGTGCGCCGCGCGATGTCGGCGGCGCGCTCCTGGTAGTACTCGGGGTGACCCTTGGTGACGTCGGAGCGCGCCATCACGATCTCCGCGCCCATCGCGCGCAGGTGGAAGATCTTTTCCTGGCTCATCTTGTCGGGCACCACGATGAGCAGGCGGTAACCCTTGAGCGCCGCCACCAGCGCGAGGCCGAGGCCCGTGTTGCCCGCCGTGGCCTCTACGATCAGCGAGCCCGGCTTGATCTTTCCCTGCCGCTCGGCGTCCTCGATCATCGAGAGCGCGATGCGGTCCTTGATCGAGCCGCCTGGATTGTGGTGCTCGAGCTTGAGATAGAGGCTGCACGGCCCGGCCTCCATGCGCGCGACTTCCACGAGCGGCGTGTTGCCGATGAGGTCGAGCACGTTCATCGCAGCGCTAGGTTAACGCACCCGCCGGGCAGGCTGTTCCGGCCCTGTTTCGAGTGTTAAGTAATTGATTTACCGTAGTGGGATGCATCCCATAATATTGCGCTGCAGCGGCTGGGGTTGCCGTCCCACGGGCAGCTTCCCCAACATCCTCATCAAGGAGGCGCCTTGGAAGGCGGCGGCACACTGCTCGGAAGCATCTCGGATTTCTGCCGGCGGACCGGCATGGCCGAATCGACCTTCGGGCGGCGCGCCGTCAACGACGGGAAGTTCGTCGCGCGCCTGCGCGATGGCGCGCGCGTCACCCCTGAGACCCTGAACCGGGTCAACCAGTTCATCACGAAGCACGGCCTGCCGGGTCCGGGCGATTCGCCGCCGGAGCTGCTCGCGCTCATCCGCGCCGGCGCCGCCGACCCGGTACCGGCGGTGCGCGAGCTCTCGCCGGAGAAGAACTTCCGCTTCTTCGATAACCGCCAGAAGTACCTGCTGTTCGTCAACACCTGCAGCGAGAAGGACGTGGTCGCGCGCCGCGTGGGCCTCGAGCTCGGCCACATCCATCCGCGTCCGCCGGCGGTGCGCCTGTTCGACGCCGGCATGGGCGACGGCACCGTGCTCGCGCGGGTGATGCGCGAGATGCACCGGCGCTTCCCCACGGTGCCGTTCTTCATCGTCGGCAAGGAGATCAGCCTCGAAGACGTGCGCCTCAGCCTGCGCAAGATGGCCGATCGCTTCTTCGAGCATCCGGCCACGGTGCTCGTCGTCACCAATATGTACTACACCGAGGCGCCCTGGCTCACGCCGCGGGCAGTGCCGGCGGCGACCGCCATGGTGTGGCACGAGGTCGCGCTCACCGGGTCCACGTCCCACGATTTCAGCGAGCAGATCGCCGCGCTCGAGCCGTTCCTCGCCAAGAACTGGCAGGCGGGCTTGAGCGCGAAGAGCGGCAACCCGGTGTACGAGCACCCGACGGTGGTAGTGCTCTACCGCGACGACTACCGCTTTCTGCTGGACGAGGTGATCCCGAAGCGCGGCGCCGGGCTCGCCGAGTACGACATGGTGATCGCTTCGCAGCCTTACCGGGCGCGCGCATCCCTCGAATTCAAGGCGCAGAAGGTCGTGGCGCCGCTCGTGCGCGCGCTCGGCAAGGGCGGGCGCCTGCTCGGCATCCATTCCTACGGCCACGACCCGGGCCTCGAGATCATCCAGAAGGTGTGGCCGGGCGAGAATCCGTTCAACCATACGCGGCACGACCTGATGCGCGCTGCCAAGGCCGACCTCGGGCGAGAGGCGCGGCGCTACAACTTCAACACCTACGCCGACGCGCGCGCGATCTTCCGCTACGACATGCACACGCTGCCGACCGAGATCTCCTCCAGCATCGGCACCTCGACCCTGTTCGCGGCCTGGAACGCGGCGATCTACGTGGCGCAGATCGAGGACCAGCGCCTGTCCGAGGTGCTCGGAAAGGCGCAGTATCTCGACGCGACGCGCGAAGTGCTGCAGAAGCACGGCGCTCTCTGGTTCCTGGACGAATCCTATGTCATCTCCCGCAAGCGCGACTGAAACGCAACCCGGCCTGTCGGAGCTCGTCACCGCGGGCTCGCTCGAGATCTCGCCGCGCGAGCTGCACCGCGCCGCCGAGGTGGGGACCATCCTGCCGGCGGATACCTGCGTCTACATCCCGTCGCTTCCCGGCCTGCCGCTCACGCGCACGCTCGACGCGATCGCGGCCATCCGCGCCGCCGGCCTCGACCCGGTGCCCCACGTGTCGGCGCGGCGCATCCGCGACCGCGACGAGTTCCGCGATTTCCTGATGAAGGCGGCGGCGCAGCACGGCGTGCACCGCGTGCTGCTCATCGGCGGCGACGAGCCGCGCGCGAAGGGCCCGTACGCCGATAGCCTCCAGGTGCTGGAGCAGGGCGTGCTCAAGGAGTGCGGCGTGCGCGAGTTCGGCGTCGGCGGCTATCCCGAGGGCCATCCGCGCATCTCGCTCAACGCCCTGGACAAGGCGCTGCAGCGCAAGATCGCGCTCGGCCGCGAGCAGGGGATCGGCGTCTACATGGTCACCCAGTTCTGCCTGTCGCCTCAGCGCGTGGTGGACTACTGCGCGGGCCTCGCCCGCAACCAGCCCGAGCTGCCGGTGTACGTCGGCATCGCCGGCCCCACCGATCCAGTGGCGCTCGCGCGCTACGCGCAGCGCTGCGGCGTAAGCGTATCTCTGCGCGCGCTGAAGAACCTCGGCGCCGGCATCGCCAAGCTCGTCACCCATACCGATCCGCAAGACCAGCTCGTCGCGCTGGCGCGCTACTCCTCGCAGCGCGGCCAGAGCAACGTGGTCGGCGTGCACATCTACAGCTTCGGCGGCGCGGTGCCCACGGCGAGCTGGATGCGCAAGCTGATGTAA
>DATLUZ010000108.1:0-39836 GCA_035577785.1 Burkholderiales bacterium
GAGGAGGAAACGTATGGCCAGTTTCAAGCTTGGAATCATCGTTACGGCGCTCGGCGCCTTCTCTGCCGCAAGCGCAATCGGGGCTCCGACGACCCTGCGGGCGTCGCATCAGTTCCCGGGCGGGCGCGGGGACGTGCGCGACGAGATGGTGCAGATCATCGCGCGCGACGCCAAGGCGGCGAACGTCGAGCTCGACGTGCAGGTCTATCCCGGCGCGTCGCTCTTCAAGCCGAACGAGCAGTGGAACGCGCTGGTGAACGGCCAGCTCGACATCTCGTCGTTCCCGCTCGACTACGCGAGCGGCAAGGTGCGCGCCTTCGGCGCCACGCTGATGCCGGGCCTGGTGCGCAGCCACGACCGCGCGCAGCGCATGAACGACTCGCCGTTCATGAAGGACATCAAGGCGCAGATCGACAAGGCCGGCGTGGTCGTGCTGGCCGACGCGTGGCTCGCCGGCGCGATCGCCTCCAAGCGCGGCTGCATCCGCAAGCCCGAAGACATCAAGGGCCTGAAGGTGCGCTCGGCCGGGCCGACCTTCGCCTCGATGTGGCAGGCGGCGGGGGCCTCGATCGTGTCGATCCCGAGCAACGAGGTCTACAACGCGCTGCAGACCGGCGTCGCCGATGCGACCGACACCAGCTCCGGCAGCTTCGTCTCGTTCCGCATCTACGAGCAGGTGAAGTGTCTCACCGCCCCGGGCGACAACGCGCTCTGGTTCATGTACGAGCCGGTGCTGATGTCGAAGAAAAGCTTCGGCCGCCTGAACAAGAAGCAGCAGGACGTGCTGATGCAGGCCGGTAAGAAGTCCCAGCAGTTCTTTGCCGACAAGGCGAAGGGCCTCGACGACGAGATGGTCAAGGTATTCAAGGACCACAAGGTCGAGGTGGTGACGCTCACGCCGGCCGAGTACGACCAGTGGCTCAAGGTCGCCGAGAAGAGCTCCTACGCCGAGTTCGCGAAGGACGTGCCGAACGGCAAGAAGCTGATCGACGAGGCGCTCTCGGTCAAATAGGGCCGTCCGGGGGCGGCGCGAGCCGCCCTTTTTCAGTTCACGGGGGAGGCAGGCGATGCAAGGCTACGTGCGCGCCATGCGCGCGATCTCGCAGCTCTGCGGCTTCATAGCCGCGGGTCTGATCGCGGCCGGCGTGATCGTGGTGTGCGAGATGGTGATCCTGCGCTACGTCTTCGGCGAGAGCACGATCTGGCAGACCGACTTCACGACCTACTGCCTGATTGCGGCGACGTTCGTCGGCAGCCCGTACGTGCTGATGACGCGCGGCCATGTCAACGTAGACATCCTGCCGCATTACATGGGTCCGATGGCGCGCCGGCGGCTCGCTTTCGCCTCCAGCTTCGTCACCATCGCCTTCGCCGTCATGCTCGCTGTCCTGACGTTCAATTTCTGGCTGGAGGCGTGGGAGCAGCGGTGGGTCTCGGACACGATGTGGCGGGCGCGCCTGTGGATCCCGTACTCGGCGATGCCGATCGGACTGGCGCTGCTCACGCTGCAGGCGATCGCCGAGCTGATCCAGCTCGCGAAGGGCGAGGTGAAGCCTTTCGGCATACCTGACGCGGAACACTTGGAATGAGCCCGACCCAACAGGGGCTGCTCGTCCTGCTCGTCACGCTGGCGATGCTGCTCTCGGGCGTGCCGGTCGCGTTCGGCCTGGGGGCGCTCTCCATCGCCTTCCTGGTGCTCTTTCAGGGCTTCGATGCACTGCGCGTGGTCGCCGAGACGTTTTACGCCGGACTGAACGACTTCACGCTGGTCTCGATCCCGATGTTCGTGATGATGGGCGCGGCGATCGGCTCTTCGCCCGCGGGCAAGGATCTCTACGAGGCGCTCGACCGCTGGTTGTACCGGCTGCCAGGCGGCCTCGTCATCTCCAACCTCGGCGCCTGCGCGATCTTTGCAGCGCTGACGGGGTCGTCACCCGCGTGCTGCGCCGCGATCGGCAAGATGGGCATTCCGGAGATGCGCCGGCGCGGCTACCCGGACGACGTCGCGACCGGCTCGATCTGCGCGGGCGGCACGCTCGGCATCCTGATCCCGCCGTCGATCACGTTCATCCTGTACGGCATCGCCACCGAGACGTCGATCGGGCGCCTGTTCCTCGCCGGCGTCCTGCCCGGGCTGCTGCTCACGGGCCTCTTCATGGTGTGGACGCTGTTCATCATCTGGAAGCGCGGCTTCCGCTCGCACGCGCCGGAGTTCCGCTACAAGTGGCGGGAGAAGTTCCAGTCGATCCCGAAAATCGCGCCGTTCATCGCCATCATCGTCGGCGTGATGTACGTGCTGTACGGGGGCGTCGCCACGCCGTCGGAGGCGGCCGGCGTGGGGGCCGCGCTGTGCGTGGTCTGTGCGGTGTTGATCTACCGGATGTGGGATGCGAAGAGCTGGTGGCAGATCCTGCGCGACACGACGCGCGAGTCGGTGATGATTCTCACCATCATCGCCGCGGCGGTGCTGTTCGGCTACATGCTGACCTCGCTCTACCTCACGCAGACGCTGGCGCAGGCGATCGCCGAAATGCACGTGAACAAGTGGGTGCTGATGCTGCTCATCAACATCTTCCTGCTCGTGTGCGGCTTCTTCATTCCGCCCGCGGCGATCATCCTGATGACGAGCCCCATCCTGCTGCCGATCATCACCGCGGCGGGCTTCGACCCGGTGTGGTTCGGGGTGATCCTCACGATCAACATGGAGGTCGGGCTGATCCACCCGCCCGTCGGGCTCAACATCTACATCGTGCAGGCGATCGCCCCCGACGTGCCCGTGACCCGGGTCATGTGGGGGACGATCCCGTACGTGCTGTGCATGTTCCTCGCGATCGTGATCCTGTGCGTGTTCCCCGAGATCGCGACCTGGCTGCCCGACCACCTGATGGGCGCGGTGAAGACTAGGTAGCTTTTCCCCGCAGCCGGTCAAAACCGGCGCTGATCAGCGGCCAGAAGAGCAGCACCAGCGCGAGCGTGGTGATCGACCCGACCAGGCCGTTGGACCAGAACACGAGCAGGTCGCCGTTCGCGCCGATCATCGACAGCCGGAAATTATCCTCGGCGCGGCTGCCGAGCACCATCGCGAGGGTCAGCGGCGCGAGCGGGATGCTGATTTTCTTGAACACGTAGCCCAGCACGCCGAAGCCCAGCATCAGCCAGATGTCGAACATGGCATTCTGGATCGCGAACGCGCCGATCGCGCAGGACACAACGATCATCGGCGCGATGGCGGCGAAGGGCACGCGCAGCACGGATGCGAACACCGGCACCGTGGTGAGTACCAGCATCAGCCCGACGACGTTGCCGAGGTACATGGACGCGATGAGGCCCCAGACGAAGTCCTTGTGCTCGACGAACAGCAGCGGGCCCGGGTTCAGCCCCCACACCATCAGGCCGCCGAGGAGGATCGCGGCCGTGCCGGACCCCGGGATGCCGAGCGCGAGCATCGGCAGCAGCGCAGATGTTCCCGATGCGTGGGCGGCGGTTTCCGGCGCGAACACGCCCTCGATGCGGCCTTTGCCGAACGAGTCCTTGTCGTCGGAGAAGCGCTTGGCGAGGTTGTAGCCCATGAACGAGGCAGCGATCGCGCCGCCCGGCGTGATGCCGAGCCAGCAGCCGATCACCGAAGATCGGATGAGCGTCACCCAATAACGCGGCAGGTCCTTCCAAACGCGCAGGACCACCCGCAGGCTGATGCTGGCCGCGTGCCCGCGGAGCGCGAGCCGCTCCTCCATCGTCAACAGGATCTCGCTGATGCCGAAGAGCCCGATCACCGCAACCAGGAAGTTGATGCCGCGATAAAGCTCGCTCCACCCGAAGGTCATGCGCAGCTGCGCCGAAACGGTGTCCATGCCGACGCCTGCGAGCAGCAGTCCGAGCGCCATCGAGATGAGCGTCTTGTGCTTCTCCTCGCGTCCCAGTCCGACGAACGAGCAGAACGTGAGCAGGTAGACCGCGAAGAACTCGGGCGGACCGAACCGCAAGGCAAAAGAAGCGATGCCGGGCGCCAGGAAGGTGATGAGGAGCACCGCGACGAGTGAGCCGATGAAGGACGAGGTGAACGCCGCGGTCAGCGCCTCGGCCGCCTTGCCCTGCTGCGCCATCGGATAGCCGTCGAAAGTCGTCGCGACCGACCATGCCTCGCCGGGGATGTTGAACAGGATCGAGGTGATCGCACCGCCGAAGAGCGCGCCCCAGTAGATGCAGGACAGCATCACGATCGCCGAGGTCGGGTCCATGCTGAAGGTGAGCGGCAGCAGGATCGCCACGCCGTTCGGGCCGCCGAGGCCCGGCAGCACGCCGACGAAGATGCCCAGCACCAGTCCGACCATCATGAGGGCGAGGATCTTCCACGTCAGCAGAACGCCGAAGCCGTAAAGCAGCAGGCCGAAAGCTTCCATCGTCCGCCTAGCGGCCGAACAGGGCTTCGAGCGGCCCCTTGGGCATGATCACGTCGAATGCGATCTCGAAGGTCACGAACATCAGCGCCGAGAACACGAAGGCCGTCGCGATGGATTTCCACCATGCGATGCGGCCGACGTATCCCATGAAGCCGGCGATCAGCAGGAAGCTCGCGACATAAAGCCCGAGCCACTGCGTCAGTACGCAGAAGGCGACGGTCGGCAGCAGCACCTGCAGCACCCGTCCCAGCTGATCACGCGTCACGAAAGGCTCGGATTCGCGCCGCCGGGCGGCGAATTCCCTGACCAGGCCGAACAGCGAGGCGGCGGCGAGGATGACCGAAAGATAGAACGGGAAATAGCCCGGCTTGGGACCCGTCGACTCCCAGCCAATCCCGGTGCGCCAGTTGTCCAAGGCGAGCAGCGCCGCCAGGCCGAGCAGGCAGAGGTAAACCACCAGCTCGACCGAGCGGGTGGACGCGACGGGGGCCGACTCGCTCGGCGGCGCGGCCGGGTCTCCGACGACGATCTCCTCGTCGGAGCGTGCCATTACTGGGCGACGAAGCCGGCTTCCGTCATCAGGCCTTTGTTGAGCTTGTCATCCTCTTCCAGGAACTTCAGCATGTCCTTGCCGGTGAGGAAGATCGGTTTCAGCGCTTGCTTCTCCATGTAGTCCTTGTACTCCGCGGTCTGCGAGACTTTCTTGAAGAGGTCCACATAGAAGGCCGTCTGATCCGCCGTAACCTTGCCGGGCAGGAACATGGCGCGAAGCATCAGATACTCCACATCGACGCCCTGCTCCTTGCAGGTGGGGATGTCGTTCCACGACATTTCACCGGCCACCTTGCTCTTGTACTGGATGCGCTCCTTGTCGAACACGCAAAGCGGCCTGACCTGGCCGGCGCGCCACACTTCGAGGTTCTCCGACGGGTTGTTGACGTTGGACTGCGTATGGTTGCCGACGAGCTGCGTGGCGGCCTCGCCGCCGGACTTGTACGGCAGGTAGGCGAACTTGGCGCCGGTCTTTTTCTCCAGGAACACGGTGAGCACGTGGTCCTCGCGCTTGGAGCCGGTGCCGCCCATCTTGAACTGCGGATTGGCGCTCTTCGCCGCGGCGGCGAACTCCTTGACCGACTTGTAGGGAAGCTGCGTGTTCGTCCAGAGCACGAACTGGTCGAGCGCGATCACCGACACCGGCGTCAGCTCGCGCCAGTTGAAGGGAATCTTGGCCGACAGCGGCAACATGTAGATGAGCGAGTAGGCGATCAGGACCTTGTTCGGATCGGTTGCGCTCGACTTCATGTACATGAGCGCTTCGGCGCCGGACGCGCCGCCTTTCAGCGACACGACCATCGGCTGCTTCATCAGGTTGTTCTTCTGCACGGCGGACTGCATCATGCGCGCCATCTGGTCAGAGGCGCCGCCAGCGCCGGCGGCGACCACGATCTCCACCGGTTTTGTCGGCTCCCAGGCGAACGCGGGGGCAGCGAACGTCAGCCCGCACAGCGCGGCCGCGAAAAAGCGGATCTCTTTCCTCATCTCACTCCTCCTCGTTATGAATGCGATGCGGCGCTAGCTAGGCCGTTTGGCGCGCCGGCGTCTTGGCGCAGCCCGAAAGGTACTCCATTGCCGCCGCCACGCCCTCCTTTTTCACGGGCACGCCGGCGAGCTCCAGACCCATCTCTACCCCGGCGAGCGTCCCCATCAGGGTCAGGTCGTTGAAATCTCCCAGGTGACCGATGCGGAACACTTTGCCGGCGAGCTTGCCGAGGCCGGTGCCGAGCGACATGTCGAAAGCCTGAAGGATCACCTTGCGCACGCGATCGGCATCCTGACCGGCGGGCGTGACCACCGCGGTGAGCGAGCCGGAATACTCGCGCGGGTCGAGCGCCAGGACCTCGAGGCCCCAGGCACGCACTGCGCGTCGCGTCGCCTCCCCGTGACGCTGGTGGCGCGCGAAAACGGCGTCGAGGCCTTCTTCCTCGAGGAGCATGGTCAGCGCTTCGCGCAGACCGTAAAGCAGGTTCGTCGCCGGCGTGTACGGGAAGTAGCCGTTCTTGCCGTTGGCAAGCATCTCGTCCCAAGCCCAGTAGCTGCGCGGCATCTTCGCCGCCTTGGAGGCGGCGAGCGCCTTGGCCGAGATGCAATTGAACGACAGCCCCGGCGGCAGCATGAGGCCCTTCTGCGAGCCGGCGACCGTGACGTCGACGCCCCACTCATCATGACGGTAGTCGAGCGACGCGAGCGACGAGATGGTGTCGACCATGAAGAGCGCAGGATGCCCGGACGCCTCGATGGCCTTTCTCACTTCGGCGATGCGGGAGACCACGCCGGTCGAGGTTTCGTTGTGCACGACGCACACCGCCTTGATGGCCTTGCCCGCGTCGGCGCGCAGCTTCTTCTCGATCGCCTCGGGGTCGGCGCCATGCCGCCAGTCGCCGGGAAGAAACTCGACGTTGAGGCCAAGCCTGCCGGCGAGCTTCTGCCACAGCGTAGCGAAGTGGCCGGTCTCGGCCATCAGCACGCGGTCGCCGGGCGAGAGCGTGTTCACCAGCGCGGCTTCCCATGCGCCGGTGCCGGAAGCCGGATAGATCACGACCTCTCCGCGCGTGCTTTTGAACACGCGCTTCATGCCGGCGATGACGCCTTTGCCCAGGTCCGCGAACTCCGGTCCGCGGTGATCCATGGTCGGGAAGTCGATCGCCCTCAGGACTCGATCCGGAACGTTGGTGGGTCCGGGAATCTGAAGGAAGTGACGGCCGGCGCGCCGCGTGCCAGATGAGGTCATTGGAGTATTCTACCCGCGCCCCTATGAACGCCCCCTTGACCCCGGTCAGGTTCGCCGCCGCGGATCGCAGCTCGCTCGCGGCACGGCTGCGCCGGGAGCTCGACGCCGAAGTGATGTTCGACGCGCCGAGCCGGGGCCGCTATTCCACCGATGCGTCGATCTACCAGGTCGAGCCGATCGGTATCGTGGTGCCGCGCAGCGAGGAAGCGGCGCGCGGGGCGATCGCCGTCGCCGCCGCCGAGGGCATCCCCATCCTGCCGCGCGGCGCCGGCAGCTCCCAATGCGGCCAGGCGGTCGGCGAGGCCCTCGTCATCGATCATTCCAAGTACCTGAACCGGGTGCTGTCGATCGACGCGCAGGCCGCGGCAGCGGTGGTGCAGCCGGGCATCGTGCTCGACGCGCTCAACGCGCAGTTGCGGCCGCACGGGCTGTGGTTCCCGGTGGACGTGTCCACGAGCGCGCAAGCCACGCTTGGCGGGATGGCGGGCAACAACTCGTGCGGCTCGCGCTCGATCGCCTACGGCAACATGGTGCACAACGTCGCCGCGATCGAGGCCGTGACCGCCGAGGGCGAGCGCTGGACTTTCGGCCGGATGGACGACGCGTCGGGTCCCGAGGGTTATCGCAATTTCGTGAAACGCCTGAAGGGACTCTATGAAAGGGAACAAGCGGAGATCGAAGCGCGCTTTCCCAAAGTCCTGCGCAAGGTCGCCGGCTATAACCTCGACCACCTTGGTCCGCCGCACGCCAACGCGGCTCATCTGCTGGTCGGCTCGGAGGGCACCCTGGCCTATTCCGAGCGTCTGCATCTGAAGCTCTCGCGCATTCCGCCGGCGCGAACCCTCGGCGTGTGCCACTTCGCGCGCTTCTACACCGCGATGGATTGCACCCAGCACATCGTGAAGCTGGGGCCCTCCGCGGTCGAGCTCGTCGACCACACCATGATCGGGCTCGCACGCGGCATCGCCGCCTTTCGCGGCACCGTGGATGCGGTGATCAAGGGCAATCCGGAAGCAATCCTCCTGGTCGAGTTCTCGGGTGACGATGCTTCGCTGCAATTGAGGAGGCTGAAGGACCTCGTGCAGCTCATGGCCGACCTCGGCCATCCCGGCAGCGTCGTGGAGCTCACCGATGCGCGCAGCCAGCGAGAGCTCTGGGAAGTGCGCAAGGCCGGTCTCAACATCATGATGTCGATGAAAGGCGACGGCAAGCCGGTGTCGTTCATCGAGGACTGCGCGGTGCCGCTCGAGCACCTCGCCGAGTACACCGACCGCCTGACGCGCGTCTTCGCCAAGCACGGCACGCGCGGCACCTGGTACGCGCATGCCTCGGTCGGCACGCTGCACGTGCGACCGATCCTCGACATGCGGCGCGACGGCGCGGAAAAAATGCGCGCCATCGCCGAAGAAGCCTGCGCCATGGTGAAGCAGTACAAGGGCGCCTACTCCGGCGAGCACGGCGACGGCCTGGTGCGCTCGGAGTGGATCGCGCCGTTCTTCGGGCCGCGACTCACCGCCTGCCTTGCCGAGATCAAGGGGTGGCTGGACCCGCGCGGCCTCATGAACCCCGGAAAGATCGTGAATCCGCCGAGGATGGACGAGCGGTCGCTCTTCCGCTTCAAGCCCGGATACAAGACGCTTGCCTTAGATACATATCTTGATTGGAGCGAATGGGGCGGTTACGACAAGGCCGTCGAGATGTGCAACAACAACGGCCACTGCCGCAAATTCGACGCCGGCACGATGTGCCCCTCCTATCGCGCGACGCAAAATGAACAAGACTTGACTCGAGGAAGGGCCAATACGCTGCGCCTCGCGATCTCCGGCCAGCTCGGCGACGAAGGCGAGGAGGCGGCCAAGGCGGCGCTCGATCTCTGCGTGTCGTGCAAGGGTTGCAAGCGCGAGTGCCCGACCGGTGTCGACATGGCGCGCATGAAGATCGAGTTCCTGGCGCACTACAAGGCGAGCCACGGCCACTCGCTGCGCGACCGTGCGATCGCCTACCTGCCGCGCTACGCGCCTTGGGCAGGTCGTCTCGCGCCGCTCGCCAACGGGGCCGCATCTTTGGGCCGATCGCTTCTCGGCTTCAGCACCGAACGACCATTGCCGAAGTGGCGTGCCGACTTTTTCCAGGATCGAACCCCTGAGCCGCAGGCGTCGGGTCGCGAGGTGGTGCTGTTCGTCGATACCTTCAGCCGCTGGTTCGAGCCGGAGAACGTACGCGCCGCGATCCGGGTGCTCGAGGCCGCGGGGTGCTCGGTCCGCACTGCGCGGCCGCTCACTGCGGGACGGCCGCTTTGCTGCGGCCGCACGTTCCTCACCGCCGGCATGGTCGATCGGGCGCGAGCCGAGGCGCGCCGCACGCTCGACGCCCTGCGACCGCACCTCGAGCGCGGCACCCCGGTCATCGGACTCGAGCCCTCCTGCCTCCTTTCGTTCCGCGACGAATACGCGGTGCTGTTCAAGGATGCGCCGGCCGAGGCGCTATCGGCGATGAGCTTCCTGCTCGAAGAATATCTGGCCCGCGAGCCCGGCAGGCTTCGGTTAAAGGAAATGAAGCGGGAGGTCCTGCTGCACGGGCACTGCCACCAGAAGGCGTTCGACGCGATGCCGGCGGTGGAGAAGGTGCTTGGGATGATTCCGGGGCTCAAGGTATCGACGGTGCAGACGAGCTGCTGCGGCATGGCGGGGAGCTTCGGCTACGAGGCCGAGCATCACGGCATCTCGATGAAAATGGCCGAAATGGCGCTCTTACCCGCGATTCGAAAAGCGGATGCCGCACTGCTGGTCGCCGACGGGACGAGCTGCCGTCACCAGATCGCCGACGGCAGCGGCCGCGAAGCCCTGCACGTCGCACGGTTGCTCGATTCGGCCCTCGACTGCGGCTAGGCCTGGCGCCGGCTCCAGGCGAAGAGCACTGCGCCGGCGGCGACCATGGGCACGCACAGCCACTGCCCCATGGAAAGGCCCAGGGCGAGCAGCCCGAGGAAGGCGTCGGGCTCGCGGCCGAACTCGGCGATGAAGCGCAGCACCCCGTAACCGATCAGGAAAAGCGCCGACACCTGGCCTTTCGGCCGAGGCTTGGCGGAAAACCACCACAGGATCACGAACAGCGTCAGGCCCTCGAGCGCGAACTGGTAGAGCTGCGACGGATGCCGGGGCGCGTCGCCGGCCTGGCGGAACACCATGCCCCAAGGTAGGTCGGTCACGCGGCCATAGAGCTCGCCGTTGATGAAATTCCCCATGCGCCCGGCGGCGAGGCCGAGCGGGCACAGCGGCGCCACGAAATCCATGAGGCGAAGGAAGCCGATTTCCTGCCTGCGCGCATAGATCCAGGCGGCGAGCATTACCCCGAGCATGCCGCCGTGAAACGACATCCCGCCCTCCCAGATGGCGAAGATCTCGAGTGGATGGGCCGCGTAATACCCCGGCTTGTAGAAGAGCACGTAGCCCAGCCTGCCGCCGAGGATCACGCCGAGCACGGCGAAGAAGATGAGGTCGTCGAACTGCTTGCGCGTGATCGGCGCCCGGTTGTCGCGGATGCGCTTCAGGCCGAGCCACCAGGCGGCGGCGAACCCGACGAGGTACATGAGGCCGTACCAGCGCACCGCCAGCGGGCCGATGGAGAAGGCAATCGGATTGAAGTCCGGGTGGACGAGCATGATGACCCTATTGGCCCTATTGGCCGCTGCGGCGCGCGTGCGCGACGAAGTCGCGTGCCGCGGCGGAGAGGGTGCCGCGCGGCCACGCGAGCCAGAGGTCGAGGCGCGGGTGCCGGTCGGCGAGCTCGCGGTACGCCACGCCGCGGCGTCCGAGGTTGGAAACCGAGCCCGGGACGATCGCTACGCCCAAGCCGCTCGACACCAGGCTCACTACGGTCTGCATCTGGATGGCCTCCTGCGCCACGTTGAGCGGGATACCGGCCCGCGCGGCCAGCGCGCGCACGATATCGTACAGGCCCGGAGCGATGTCGCGCGGCACCATCACGAAGGGTTCGCCGGCGAGCTGACTGACCGCCAGCCGGCCGGCCCCGCGGGCGAGGCGGTGCCGGGACGGAAGCGCGGCGACGAAGCGCTCGCGCTGCACGACGAAGTGCTCGAGGTCGGCTTCGCCGTCGACCGGCGGCAGGAGCAGCCCGAAGTCGAGCTCGCGCGCGCCGAGCGCCGCGGCCTGCTCGGGGGAAAGCATTTCGCGCAGCGCGAGCGTCACGCCGGGCCTGAGGGCCTTGAAGCCCTTGAGCAGCGCGGGAAGCATCCCGTAGTCGGCGAGCGAAACGAAGCCGATGCGCAGGCGCCCCTGCTCGCCCGAGGCGATGCCCCGCAGCGCGGCGACCGAGCGCTCGAGCTGTGCGATGAGCCGGCGCGCCTCTTCCAGAAAGCGCGTGCCTTCGGCGGTGAGCTCGACGCGCCGGCGGCTGCGCGCGAAGAGTACGACGCCGAGACGCTCCTCGAGCGCGCGGATGGCGCGCGACAGCGGCGGTTGCGAGATGTGCAGCGACTCGGCGGCGCGGCCGAAGTGGAGTCTGTCGGCCACGGCCATGAAATACTTCATTTCGCGTATTTCTGGCAGATCCATACCCATAGAGTATTACAGCGGCATGCAAATAGCATTGGCCGCCGCGCAGACGCCGGCGCACAATCGTGCCCGCATCGTGGAAATCTACACTCCCGGCCATAGCCGGAGCGTCTCCGACTTCATGGCAAGGCGAACGCTCGCCACCCACGGAGAATTCTTCGTGCCGCACTTGCAGCCGGGCCTGCGGCTCCTCGATTGCGGTTGCGGCCCCGGCTCGATCACCTTGGGGCTCGCCGCGCGTGTCGACCCGGGCGAAGTCGTCGGGATCGATTTTGCGCCCGACCAGATCGCGCACGCGAGACAGGCGGCGGCGCGCGAAGGACGCCGCAACGTCCGGTTTGAAAGTGCGAACGTCTATTCGCTCCCCTTCGAGAGCGAGCGTTTCGAGCGCGTATTCAGCCACGCGCTCCTCGAGCATCTTGCCGATCCGCAAAGGGCCTTGCGCGAGCTCCATCGCGTCCTCGCTCCGGAGGGCGTAATCGGGGTGTGCAGCCCGGATTGGGGCGGCTTCCTCGCTTCTCCGCCATCGCCGCGCCTGTCGCGTGCGCTCGACGCATACACCGCTTTGCAAACCGGCAATGGCGGCGATGTACGGGCGGGGCGAAATCAGGGGCTGCATCTCGCCGCGGCGGGCTTCGAGGCGATCGAGCTCTCGGCGCGCTACGAATGCTACGACTCGCGCCGGCTCATAGCAGAGTACCTGGCACGGCGCCTCGAGGAAGCGGGCGATGGCGCATCGGCTTCTGCTCTGCGCGATTGGAGCGAGGACGAACCCGGCATGTTCGCGCAGGCGTGGGTATCCGCGGTCGCTCGAAAGCCGCGATAATCGATTCGAGCAAGTTTGGAGGACAGGATGGCAACACGAGATTCCGCGCCCAACCGCCGTTCCCGGCTGATCACCCACGGCGTCGCCCGCTCGCCCAACCGCGCCATGCTGCGCGCGGTCGGTTTCGGCGACGGCGACTTCGAGAAGCCGATCGTCGGCGTGGCGAACGGGCACTCGACCATGAACCCCTGCAACGCCGGAATCCAGCCGCTCGCCGACCGCGCCGTCGCGGCGCTCGAGGCAGCCGGCGCGAAGCCGCAGCTTTTCGGCGTGCCGACCGTGACCGACGGCATCGGCATGGGCACCGAGGCGATGAAGTATTCGCTCGTGTCGCGCGAGGTGATCGCGGATGCGGTCGAAACCAGCGTCAACGGCCAGGCGATGGACGGGGTGCTGGTGATCGGCGGCTGTGACAAGAACATGCCCGGCGGCATGATGGCGATGGCGCGCATGAACGTGCCCGGGATCTACGTGTACGGCGGCACCATCAAGCCGGGAAAGTGGAAGGGCCAGGACCTCACCATCGTGTCGGCGTTCGAGGCGGTGGGCTCCTTCACCGCCGGCAAGCTCTCGCAGGAGGACTTCGTCGGCATCGAGAAGAATGCCTGCCCGAGCGTCGGCGCCTGCGGCGGGATGTACACCGCGAACACCATGAGCTCGTCGTTCGAGGCGCTGGGCATGAGCCTGCTCGGCTCCTCGCAGATGGCGGCGCCCGACGGCGAAAAGGCCGACTCGGCGGCGGAATCCGCCCGGGTTCTGGTCCAAGCAATAAAAAACAACCTGTGCCCGCGCGACATCATCACGCGCAAGTCGATCGAGAACGCGATCGCGCTGGTGATGGCCACCGGAGGCTCGACCAACGCGGTGCTGCACTACCTGGCGATCGCATCCGCCGCCGGCGTGAAGTGGACGATCGACGACTTCGAGCGCATGCGCAAGAAGGTTCCGGTGCTGTGCGACCTCAAGCCCTCCGGCCGCTTCGTGGCGGTGGATTTTCACCGCGCCGGCGGGGTGCCCCAGGTCCTCAAGATCCTGCTCAAGAACGGCGTGCTGCACGGCGGCTGCATGACGATCCATGGAAGCACGATGGCCGAGATGCTGAAGAATGTCCCCGACGAGCCACGCGCCGACCAGCGGGTGATCCGTCCCTGGTCGAACCCGCTTTACCGGCAGGGCCACCTCGCCATCCTCAAGGGCAACCTCGCCACCGAGGGCTGCGTCGCCAAGATTACCGGCCTGAAGAACCCGGCGATCACCGGTCCCGCGCGCGTGTTCGACTCGGAAAACGCGTGCATGCAGGCGATCATGGCGAAGCGCATCAAGCCGGGCGACGTGATCGTGATCCGCTACGAAGGACCGCGCGGCGGCCCCGGAATGCAGGAAATGCTCGCTCCGACTTCGGCGCTGATCGGCCAGGGGCTGGGCGAATCGGTGGGGCTCCTGACCGACGGGCGCTTCTCCGGCGGCACTTGGGGCATGGTGGTCGGGCACGTCGCGCCGGAAGCCTACGTCGGCGGCACCATCGCCCTCGTCAAGGAAGGCGACTCGATCACCATCGACGCGAAGAAGCGGTTGCTGCAGCTCAACGTGCCGGCGAAGGAGCTCGCGGCGCGGCGCAAGAAGTGGCAGCCGCCGAAGCCGCGCTACACCGCCGGCCTGCTCGCCAAGTACATGAAGCTGGTTTCGACCGCCTCCCGAGGCGCCGTGACCGACACCGGCTAGAAGCTCGAGCCGGGGCCCTTCAGGAACTCGAGCTCCTCGGGCGTGCTGGCGCGCCCGAGAATCGCGTTGCGATGGGGAAAGCGCCCGAAGCGCCGGATGATGTCGCGGTGCGCGAGCGCATAGCGGTACGCCTCCAGCCCCGGTTCGAGCGCGTCGAGCGGCCGCGTCAGCTCGCACGCGAGCTCCTGGTCGGCGAGGGCCTCGCTGTGCTCGAACGGCAGGTAGAAGAACAGCCGTTCCACGGCCAGCATGCCACGGTCGAAGCCGCGGGCGAGCGCGTGGCGCGCCGCTTCGAGGGCGAGCGCGTCGGTCGCGAAGGCGCGCGCCGTGCCGCGAAACATGTTGCGCGGAAACTGATCGAGCACCACGATCAGAGCGAGGCAGCCAGCGGCGGTTTCTTTCAAATGTGCAAGCTTGCCGGCGGCCGCGTCACCGTGCAGCCCGAGGAAGCGGCTGCGCACCTCGCGGTCGAATGCCGGGTCCTTGACGAACCAGCGCTTGTGCGATTTTCCGCGTTCGGCCGCCGCGCCGAACCAAAATAGCAACACCTCGGCGCCGTTCGATTCGTGCGTCATAAAGCCGATGGTAAGCTCCGCCCGCCACCGACAACATGGGAGAACCCATGACCCGCCTCTTCAAGCGATTGGTTTCGAGCCTGGTCATCGTCTGCATCGCCGGGCTGGGACTGCCGGTTCACGCCGGGATGCTGCCGACCGACGCCGCGAACCCCGAGCGTTCGCGCGTCCTGAATATCCTCGATCGGGAGGATGTGCTGGCCGGGCTCAAGGCGCACGGCGTAACCCCGACCGACGTCAAGGCCCGCGTGGCCGCAATGACCGACGACGAGGTGGCGCAGCTCGCCGGGCAGATCGACAGCCTGCCTGCCGGCGGCTCCGACGCGCTTACGATCATCGTGGTGGCGTTCCTCATCCTGCTGATCCTCGACATCATCGGCGTGACGCATATCTTCCCCTTCACCAAGTCGCTCAAAAGTAGTACTAAGTAAGCGCAACCCCGCCGGAAACCGCCGCCGCGGCGGGGTTTCCGGCCATGCCGAATCGCCTCGCGACAGAGACCTCCCCTTACCTCCAGCAGCACGCGGAAAACCCCGTCGACTGGTATCCGTGGGGCGAGGAGGCGCTCGAGCGCGCGCGCAAGGAAGACAAGCCGATCCTGCTCTCGGTCGGCTATTCCGCCTGCCACTGGTGCCACGTGATGGCGCGCGAGAGCTTCGAGGACCAGGCGGTCGCGGCGGTGATGAACCGCCTGTTCGTCAACGTGAAGGTCGACCGCGAGGAGCGGCCCGACATCGACCAGATCTACCAGACCGCGCACCAGATGCTGGCGCAACGCGCCGGCGGCTGGCCGCTCACGATGTTCCTGTCGCCGCAGGGCGTGCCGTTCTTCGGCGGCACCTATTTTCCCCGCACGGCGCGCTACGGCATGCCGGCGTTTCCCGAGCTGTGCGAGCGCATCGCGGCAATCTGGCACGAGAAGCGCACCGAGATCGAAGCGCAGAACGCCGAGGTCCTGGACGCGTTCGCGCGCAGCGCGGCGCGCCGCCCGGGACGTCGCGGGGAGTTTTCGGCCGAAGTGACCGGCGCGATGCTCGACAACCTGCGCGCCAGCTTCGACGCGCAGTACGGCGGCTTTGGCGCCGCGCCCAAGTTTCCCCACCCCACCGACCTCGAGCTGTGCCTGCGCAAGGGCGAGCTCGAGATCGGGCGTGTCACGCTCGCGCGCATGTGCGAGGGCGGCATCTACGACCAGCTCGGCGGCGGCTTCTGCCGCTACAGCACCGACGCGCGCTGGAGCATCCCGCACTTCGAGAAGATGCTGTACGACAACGGGCCGCTCCTTGGTCTGCTCGCCGACGCCTGGGTGCTCAACCGCGAGCAGACGTTCGCACGCTGCGCCGCCGAGACCGCGGGCTGGATCATGCGCGAGATGCAGTCGCCCGAGGGTGGCTACTATTCCTCGCTCGACGCAGACAGCGAGCACGAGGAGGGAAAGTTCTATGTGTGGGGCCGCGAGGAAATCGCCGCCCTGCTGACACCCGCGGAGTACGAGGCCGCGGCCGCGCACTACGGCCTCGACCAGCCGCCGAACTTCGAGAACAAGCATTGGCATCTGCGCGTCAACGGCCCGATCGGGGATGAGAATCTTGTTCGTGCGGCGAAGCGAAAGCTCTTCGAAGCCCGGGAACAGCGGGTGCGGCCCGGTCGCGACGAAAAGATTCTTGTCTCATGGAACGCACTGGCGATGCGGGGCATGGCGCACGCCGGACGCGTCCTTGGGCACCCGGAATGGATCACGTCGGCGCGGCGCGCGCTCGACTTCATCCGCGCGAAGATGTGGCGCGACGGAAGGCTCCTCGCGACCTACAAAGACGGACGTGCACACCTCAAGGCCTACCTCGACGACTACGCCTTCCTGCTTGCCGCCGTGCTCGAGCTCCTGCAGGAGCGTTTCGACGTGGAGGACCTCGGCTTCGCCCGTCGACTGGCGGATGTCTTGCTCGAGCAGTTCGAAGATGCGGACGCGGGCGGCTTTTTCTTCACCGCCGGAGATCACGAGCAGCTCGTGCACCGTCCGAAGCCGCCGCACGACAACGCCACGCCGTCGGGCAACGCGGTCGCCGCCTGGGGGCTCGCGCGCCTTGCCGCCATTACCGGCGAAGAGCGCTACGCTCGCGCGGCGGAGCGCACTCTGGAGCTTTTCTACCCGCAGATGCGTGACTACCCGGCCGGTTTCGCCGCCATGGCGATCGCCCTCGACGAAGCTTTGCAGCTGCCGCGCACCCTCATCCTGCGCGGCCGGGCCGAGGCGCTGCCTGCCTGGCAGGCCGAGCTCGCGCGGGAGTTCCTGCCCGACCTGACCGTCCTTGCGCTCCCCGACGGCGTCGCCGGACTCGGCGCCGTGCTCGACAAGCCGCCCCGCCCGGAGCCTGTCAACGCATGGCTATGCCGGGGCGTTACTTGTCTCGCGCCGATGAGCGATCTTGTACACTTGAAAAAAACCCTCAAGGAGCAAGCATGAAGCGCCTCGCACTCATCCTGACCGTGGCAGCCGCCTTGCCGGCGTCCTTGCCCGCCCAAGCCCAGGAAGAGCTCGCCAAGAAGCACGCCTGCCTCGCGTGCCACGCGATCGACAAGAAGCTCGTCGGTCCCGCCTACAAGGACGTCGCGGCGAAATACCGCGGCGATCCGAACGCGGAAGCGAAGCTCGTCGACAAGGTGAAGAAGGGCAGCCAGGGCACCTGGGGCCAGGTGCCGATGCCGCCCAATGCGAACGTCCCGGACGCCGACGTGCGCACGCTGGTGAAGTGGATCCTCTCCCAGAAGTGATCCGCAGCTAGTCCGGCCACGGGTGTTCGCGCGCCGACTGGCCGCGCCCGGGGGCGGTATCATTGGCGCGTCACAGCGCACCCCCAGGAGGATTCGAATGACCAATAAGCACAATAAGATCGGCATCGCGCTCCTTGCCGCAACCCTCGCGGCGCTCGCCGGTTGCGGCGAACAACAGAAACCGGCCGCCAAGAGCGACGCCAAGTCGGCGGCCGAAGCGCCCAAGGCGTCCGCTGCGCAGGAAGTCCGGATCGGCCACGTCGCTCCGCTCACGGGCGGCATCGCCCACCTCGGCAAGGACAACGAGAACGGCGCGCGCCTCGCCATCGAGGAGGCCAACGCCGCCGGCGTGAAGCTCGGCGGCAACGCGGTGCGATTCACGTTGCTCGCTGAAGACGACCAGGAGGATCCCAAGACCGGGACGACCGTCGCACAGAAGCTCGTCGACAGCAAGGTCGCCGGTGTCGTCGGTCACCTGAATTCCGGAACATCGATCCCCGCTTCGCCGATCTACAGTCAGGCTGGAATTCCGGTGATTTCCGGCTCGGCCACGAACCCGAAGCTGACCGAGCAGGGATTCAAGACCCAGTTCCGCGTCGTGGGCCGGGACGATCAGCAGGGCCCCGCCATTGCCAGTTATCTCGCGAGCGTCAACAAGCCGACCCTGGTCGCCGTGATCGACGATGCCAGCGCCTATGGCGAGGGGCTCGCGAACGAAGTCGAGAAGACTCTCAAGGCCGCGAACATAAAGGTCCTGCCGCGGGAACACGGCAACAACAAGCAGACCGACTGGAAGTCGCTCCTGACGAAACTGCGCGGTCAAAAGCCCGACGCCGTGTTCTATGGGGGCATGGATGCTACCGGGGGACCGCTCCTCAAGCAGGGGCGCGAGCTCGGCATCAAGGCGGTGTTCTCCTTCGGCGACGGTGCCTGCACCGACAAGATGAAGGAGCTCGCCGGCGACGCCGCCGACGGGTTGCTGTGCTCGCAGGCCGGGATTCCACCCCAGGCGGCCGACAAGAAGTTCCTCAGCGCGTACAAGAAGAGGTTCAACAGCGATCCGATCCTGTACTCCCCCTTCACCTACGACGCCACGAATCTGCTGATCGAGGCGATGAAAAAGGCCGACTCCGCGGACCCGGCCAAGTACCTGCCTGAGCTCGCCAAGATCGAGTACAACGGCGCCACCGGCAGGATCGCATTCGACCAGAAGGGCGACCGCCGGGATCCCGAGATGACGATCTTCACGATGAAGGGCGGCAAGCTCGAGCCCATCGCCATCGTGAAAGGCGGCAAGACCATGAGCTACGACGACTTCATGCGCTCCGCCGGCGGCGCCGCGCCGGCGGCCGAGAAGAAGTAGCCGCTTCGCGCCCGAAACCAGCGAACGGCACCGCGAGGTGCCGTTTTCGTTTCTGCTAGGCTAGCCGGCGCTCATGGATACGTTCCTGCAGCAGCTGGTGAACGGCCTCACCGCAGGAAGCGTCTACGCCGTGGTGGCGCTCGGCTACACCATGGTGTACGGCATCATCCAGCTGATCAATTTCGCTCATGGCGAGGTCGTGATGATCGGCGCGATGGTCGCGTTCACGGTCATCACCGCGCTCGCGCCCTCGGGCATGCATCCGGTCTTCGTGGTCGCCCTGGGCACCGCCGCCGCCGTGCCGGTGTGCATGCTGGTCGGCTACGCGATGGAGCGGCTCGCCTACCGGCCGCTGCGGCGCGCGCCGCGGCTCGCGCCGCTCATCACAGCGATCGGGGTCTCGATCGTCCTGCAGCACCTCGCGATGCTCGTCTGGAGCCGCAACGTTCTCGCGTTCCCGCAGATCATCAAGGTGTCGAGCTATTCGATCGGCGGCGCCTCGATCACCAACGTGCAGATCGCCATCATCGGCGCCTGCCTCGCGATGATGGCGGCGCTCGCGGCCCTCGTGTACCGCACCCGCCTGGGCACGGCGATGCGCGCGACCGCGCAGAACCAGCAGGTCGCGGGCCTGATGGGAATCGACATCAACCGCGTGATCGCGAGCACCTTCGTCATCGGGGCGGCCCTCGGTGCGGTTGCCGGCGTCCTGTTCGGCACCTACTACGGCGTCGCCCAGTACACCATGGGCTCGATCCTCGGCCTGAAGGCGTTCTGCGCGGCGGTCCTCGGCGGCATCGGCAACATTCCCGGCGCGATGCTGGGCGGCGTAGTGCTCGGCCTGGTGGAGGCTCTCGGCGCGGGATACATCGGCGACTTCACCGACCTGTGCCAGTACGGCTGGCTCGCCCGCTTCATCGGTGACTGCGACGGCGGCGGCCATTTCATCCTCTTCGGCTCGAACTACCAGGACGTCTTCGCCTTCATCGTGCTTATCGCGGTGCTCGTGCTGCGGCCCCAGGGGCTGCTCGGGGAGCGCGTCGGGGACCGCGCATGAAGACTCCGGCGCGGGTCTGGATCGGATTCGCCCTGATCGGCGTTTGCCTGGCGGCGCTGCCTTTCGCGCTCGCCTACTATGGCACCGCCTGGGTGCGGATCGCCAATTTCGCCGTTCTCTACGTGCTGCTCGCCCTCGGGCTGAACATCGTGGTCGGCTTCGCCGGCCTGCTCGACCTGGGCTACATCGCCTTCTACGCGGTGGGCGCCTACGTCTATGCGCTGCTTGCCAGCCCCCACTTCAACATCCATCTGCCGTTCTGGGTGATCCTGCCGATCGGCGCGCTGGTCGCCGCGTTCTTCGGCATCCTGCTGGGGGCGCCGACACTCAAGCTGCGGGGCGACTACCTCGCTATCGTCACCCTGGGTTTTGGCGAGATCATCCGCATCTTCCTCAACAATCTGTCCAGGCCGGTCAACATCACCAACGGGCCGCAGGGCATCACCCGCATCGATCCGTTCCACCTCGGCGCTTTTGATTTCTCGAGCCGCGATAACCTCCTCGGCCTGGAGCTGAGCGGTCCGATCAAGTACTACTTTCTGCTGGTCGCGATCACGCTCGGGGTCATCGTCGTCAATATCCGGCTGCAGAACTCGCGCATCGGCCGCGCCTGGGAGGCGATCCGCGAGGACGAGATCGCGGCGCGCGCGATGGGCATCAACACGCGCAACCTGAAGCTGCTCGCCTTCGCCATGGGCGCGAGCTTCGGCGGTCTCGCCGGCGGCATGTTCTCGGCGATGCAGGGATTCATCTCGCCGGAGAGCTTCGTCCTGGTCGAATCCATCATGGTGGTGGCGATGGTCGTGCTGGGCGGAATGGGCAACATCTGGGGCGTGATCCTCGGCGCGGTGCTGCTCTCGTTCGTTCCCGAAATCCTGCGCTGGACCGTGGAGCCGCTGCAGCTGGCGCTGTTCGGCCGGCTGCTCGTCGACCCGGAGGTCATCCGCATGCTGATCTTCGGGCTGGCGCTCGTGCTCATCATGCTGTTCCGGCCGGCGGGGCTGCTGCCTTCGGCGGTGCGCAAGCGCGAGCTCACCTCGTGAGCAGGCTCCGCGCGGCGCGGATCAGCAAGCGCTTCGGCGGCGTGCAAGCGTTGCGCGAAGTGTCGTTCGAGATCGCGGCCGGGGAAATCTTCGGCCTGATCGGCCCCAACGGCGCCGGCAAGACCACGCTCTTCAACGTGCTCACCGGGATCTACGCGCCCGACGGCGGGAGCTTCGCGTTCGACGACAAGCCGCTGAGCGGGCTGCCGCCCCATAAGGTGGCGATCGCCGGCATCGCGCGCACCTTCCAGAACATCCGCCTGTTCGCCAACCTTTCGTCGCTCGAGAACGTGATGATCGGCCGGCACGCGCGCACCCGGGCCGGCGTCGTCGGCGCGATCCTGCGAAACGGCGCGACCTTGCGCGAGGAGCGCGAGACCGAGCGGCGCGCGCTGGAGCTGCTCGAGTTCGTCGGCATCCGCGCCCGCGCCAACGATCCGGCGGGAAGCCTGCCCTACGGAGACCAGCGCCGCCTGGAGGTGGCACGCGCCCTCGCGACCGCGCCCAAGCTCCTCGCGCTGGACGAGCCGGCGGCGGGGATGAACGCCGCCGAGTCCCTCGGGCTGCGCGCGCTCATCGAATCGATCCGCGCGCAGGGCATCACGGTCCTGCTCATCGAGCACGACGTGCGGCTGGTGATGAACATCTGCGACCGCGTGATGGTGCTCGACTACGGCGAGAAAATCGCCGAAGGCAAGCCCGCGGAGGTGCAGCGCGATCCGAAGGTCATCGAAGCCTACCTCGGGGCGCCGCATGCTGCTTGAGGTCCGCGGCCTGGAGGTGCGCTACGGCGGCATCCGCGCGGTGAAGGGAATCGATCTCGACGTCGCGCAAGGCGAGCTCGTCGCTTTGATCGGGGCGAACGGCGCCGGCAAGACTTCGGCGCTCAAGGCGATCTGCAGGCTCGTCCCTTCCAGCGCAGGCAAGCTCGAGTATTCCGGAACCGATCTCAGAGCGTCGCGCGTGCACCAGCTGCCGCGCCGCGGACTGGTGATGGTCCCCGAAGGCCGCGGCATCTTCGGCCAGCTCACGGTGCAGGAAAACCTCGCGATGGGCGCCTACGTACGCGGCCGCGCCGACCCGGAGGCGCAGTACGCCGCTTTCCCGCGCCTCAAGGAGCGGCGGCGCCAGATTGCGGGCACGCTTTCAGGCGGCGAGCAGCAGATGCTCGCGATCGCCCGCGCGCTGATGAGCGAGCCGAGGCTGCTTCTTCTCGACGAGCCGTCGATGGGGCTCGCTCCCCTGATGGTCGCGAAGATCTTCGAGATCGTACGGGACATATCGTCGCGGGGCGTGACCATCCTGCTGGTCGAGCAGAACGCCCTGCTCGCGCTCGAGGCCGCGCGCCGCGCCTACGTAATGGAGTCGGGGTCGATTGCGCTTGCGGGCGACGCCAAAACGTTGCTGCACGACGCGCGCATCCGCGAGGCCTATTTGGGCGAGGCCAGATCCGCCTGAGTGGTAAAGCTGTCGGCGAAGAACTCTTCCTCCGGCAGCTTGCACTGCTGTATGAAGTCCCGCCTCGCCGCGTCTACCATCACCGGCACGCCGCAGGCGTAGACCTGGTGGCCGGAGAGGTCGGGGAAGTCTTGCATCACGGCGCGGTGCACGAAGCCGCTGCGCCCGGTCCAGCTGTCCTCCGGGAGCGCATCCGAAACGACGGGGACGTATTGGATCGGCCATTGGCGGGCGAGCGCGTCCATGTACAAATCCTTCGGCCGCCGTCCACCCCAGTACAGCACCATCGGCCGGGTCACGCCCTTGTGCAGCGCGTTCTCGATGATCGACTTGATCGGGGCGAAGCCGGTGCCCGATGCGACCAATACGATCGGTTTGGCCGAGTCCTCGCGCAGGAAGAACGTGCCGAGCGGACCCTCGAGGCGCAGGATGTCGCGCTCCTTCATCTTGCCGAAGACATGGTCCGTGAACTGTCCTCCGGCGACGCGACGCACGTGGAGCTGGATCAGCTCGTCGTCGTGCGGCGCGTTGCCCATCGAGAAGCTGCGGCGCGCGCCGTCCTTGAGCAGGAACTCGATGTACTGCCCGGCGAGAAATTGCAGCCGTTCGTTCGCGGGCAGCCTCAGGTAAAGCGCCATGACGTCGTCGGCCAGGCGCTCCATCTTCTGCACGCGGCACGGCAGAATGCGGATCGGAATGTCGCGTGCCGCGCCGATGGTGCGCGCCTCGATCACGAGGTCGGTCAGCGGCTTCGCCTGGCAGAAAAGCGCTTTGCCCTGTGTCTTCTCTTCGTCGGTGAGCGCCTTCTTCTGATGTACCCCGTAGTCGACACGCCCTTCGACGATGCGACCCTTGCAGCTCGCGCAGGCGCCGTTGCGGCAGCCGTAGGGAAGCACCAGGTGCTGGCGCAGCGCGGCGGTGAGGACCGATTCGCCCTCCTCGACGTCGAATTCGTGTCCGCTGGGTTGGACCTTGACCTTACGCATAAAATGCAAGCATGAGACGGCTGCTGATCGCGGGTTTCGGCGATATCGCGCGCCGCGCGGCTCCGCGGCTCGAGCGGCGCTTCCAGCTTGCGCCGCTGTCGCGCGCGAGCGGAGTCGACCTCGACCGGCCGGAGACCCTTACGCTCCCCACCTTGGGCGCCCCGGCGCAGGCGCTGCTCCACTGCGCCCCGCCGCCGGATCAGGGGGCGGCGGATACGCGGACCGCGAACCTTCTGGCCGCCCTCGAAAAGGGCCGCATTCTACCGGCTCGCATGGTCTACGTCAGCACGAGCGGAGTCTACGGCGACTGCGCCGGGGCGCGGATCGACGAGTCGCGTGCGCCGGCTCCGCAAACGGAAAGGGCGTGTCGACGGCTGCACGCGGAAAGGCAACTTGCGGAATGGGCCAGAACGAGAGGCAGCGCGCTGGTCGTGCTGCGCGTGCCCGGAATCTACGCGGCCGACCGGCTGCCGCTCGAACGGCTGCGCGCGCGAACACCCGTGCTGCAGAGCGAAGACGATGTCTACACGAGCCACATCCACGCCGACGACCTCGCCGCGATCGTCTGCCGCGCGCTCGAAGACGACGCGCCCGAGGGCGTCTACAACGCGGCCGACGATACCGAGATGAAGATGGGCGACTGGTTCGACCTCGTCGCCGACCTGCACGCCCTGCCGCGGCCGCCGCGCGTTTCGAGGGAGCTTGCGCGTGACGCGATTCCCCCGGCCTTATATTCCTTCATGGGGGAGTCGCGCCGGCTGGACAACACGCGGCTGAAGCGCGTGCTGGGCATGCACTTGCTCTATCCCACGGTCCACCAAGGATTGAGAAATGAGCACCCTGCTCGTCTTGACCAACCTGCCTGATCGCGCCGCGGCCGAGAAGCTCGCGGACGAGCTGGTGGAAAAGCAAGTCGCGGCCTGCATCAATATCATGGCGCCATGCCGCTCGGTGTACCGCTGGAACGGGGCGGTGCAGCACGACGAGGAGCATCCCATGCTCATCAAGACCACGCGCGAGCGCTACCCGGCGCTTGAACAGGCGCTGCGTTCGGGTCATCCCTATGAACTCCCGGAGATCATCGCGGTCCCAATCGAACGCGGCCTTCCCGCCTACCTCGACTGGGTCGCCGCCGAGACCAGAACTTGAACCGCTTCCTCGCATTCCTGCTTGGCCTCGCGCTCGCCGCTCCTGCGGCGGCGCAGCTCAAGCTCGGCGGGGGCGCCGACAACCTTCTCGAACCCGAGAAGGCGTTCCGCTTCTCGGCGCGCGCCCTCGACGCCTCGAGCGTCGAAGTCAGCTTCACGATCGCCGACGGTTACTACATGTACCGCGAGCGCTTCAAGTTCGCCGCCGACGGCAACCCGAGCGTGCGCCTGGGCTCGCCCGAGTTCCCGCGCGGCACTCCCCACAAGGACGAGTACTTCGGCGAGACGCAGGTCTACCGCAAGAACGTGCGCATCCGTCTGCCGCTGCAGGGCGAAGGGCGGTTCGACCTGAAGGTGACGTCGCAGGGCTGCGCCGACGCGGGCGTGTGCTACGTACCGATGGAGTCGAGCGCCTCCATCCAGCTCGCCGCCGCCGGCGTGGACGAGCGGCCGCAACTTTCGATTTTCGCAAGCGACATGGAAATCGCGCGCCTCTTCGAGGGCAGCTTCGCGCTCGTGCTCGGCGGCTTCTTCCTGTTCGGGCTGCTGCTCGCCTTCACGCCGTGCGTGCTGCCCATGATCCCGATCCTTTCCGGGATCATTGCCGGCGAGGGCCGCGACATCGACAAGCTGCGCGCGCTTTCGCTCTCGGTCTCCTACGTTCTCGGCATGGCGCTCGCCTACGCCGCCGCGGGCGTCGCGGCCGCGGTTTCCGGCGTGCTGCTCGCCGCCGCGCTGCAGAACGTGTGGGTCCTCGGCGCCTTCGCGCTCATCTTCGTGCTGCTCGCACTGTCGATGTTCGGCTTCTACGAGCTGCAGCTGCCCGGGTTCCTGCATCAGCGGCTGGATTCGGCGCATCGCCGGCTGCCGGGCGGAAAGATCGTCTCGGTTGCCGCCATGGGCCTGCTCTCGGCGGTGATCGTCAGTCCCTGCGTGGCGGCGCCGCTCGCCGGGGCGCTGCTCTACATCTCCCAGACGCGCGACGTGCTGCTCGGCGGCGCGGCGCTTTTCTCGATGGCGCTCGGCATGGGCGTTCCGCTCATCGTGGTGGGAGTCTCCGAGGGTGCGCTGCTGCCGCGCGCCGGCGCGTGGATGACGGGCGTGCGCCGGTTCTTCGGCGTGCTCCTCCTGGCGGTCGCGGTGTGGGTGATCTCCCCGGTACTGCCGGCCGCCGTAGTGATGCTCGCCTGGGCCGCTCTTTTCATCGGCTCCGCCGTGTTCCTGCGGGCGATCGATCCCTTGCCCGCATCCGCCACCGGTTGGTGGCGGCTCTGGAAGGCGCTTGGCATCGCCGCCTTGGTGATCGGCATTGCGCTCCTCGTCGGTGCTCTTTCGGGCAGCCGCGATCCGCTGCGTCCGCTTGCCGCTCTCACGCAGAGTTCAGAAACCGCCAGGACGCCGCTACCGTGGCAACGGGTCGCTTCCCTGGGCGAGCTAACCGAAAAGCTGAAAACGGCGGGCAAGCCCGTGATGCTGGACTTCTATGCGGACTGGTGCGTGTCGTGCAAGGAGATGGAGTCTTTCACCTTCTCCGATCCGAGAGTGCGCGCCCAACTCGACGGGATGCTGCTGCTTCAGGCCGATGTGACGGCGAATAGCGATGCCGACCGGGCCCTGCTCAAGCGCTTCTCCCTCTTCGGACCGCCCGGGACGATTTTTTTCGACGCGCAGGGGCGCGAGATCAGGGGGCTGCGGGTGATCGGCTACCAGAACCCGGAACGCTTCCTGAGGACGCTTTCGCTAGCCACCGCGCCTTAAGATCCGGCCGGGCCGCGCGCCGGTAGGCTGGCCGTCCTTCCACACCACCGACCCGTTCACGATCACGGCGTGGATTCCTTTCGCCGGCCGGATCGGCTGCGCGAAGCTCGCCGCCTCGTCGACCGCGCCCGGGTCGAAGATCGCGAGATCGGCGAAGGCGCCTTCGCGCAGCACGCCGCGACCTTCGAGGCCGAAGCTCTGCGCGGTGAGGCCGGTCATCTTGTAGACCGCCGTCTCGAGCGGAAACAGGTTGAGACCGCGCGAATAGTGCCCGAGCACGCGCGGGAAGCTGCCCCACAGGCGCGGATGGGGCGCGGTGTCGTGCGGCAGGCCATCGGAGCCGATCATGGTGTGCTCGAACGCAAGGATGCGCTGCACGTCGGCTTCGTCCATGGAGAAGTAGATCGCGCCGGCCGGCAGCAGCCGCTGCACGGCCTGTTCGATCCCGAGCCCCATCTTTGCGGCGACCTCGTCCAGCCTGCAACCGGCGAACTCGGGATGCGGCTTGGACCAGGTGACCAGCGTCGTCGAGGCGATAAGCGTGCGGCTGTAGGAAAGGATCGTCGACGACGCGCAGTAGGGATAGCAGTCGAGCGCGATCCTCTGCGAGCGCATCGCGCGCTCGATGAACGGCAGGGTTTCCACCGAGCGGCCGTGGTTCGGCGTGCCCACCACCTTGTGGTGCGAGATCACCACCGGCACGCCGAGCTCGCGGCCGATGCGAAAGCTCTCGTCCAGCGAGTCGATCACCCGGGCGCCTTCGTCGCGCATGTGCGTGCAGTAGATTCCGCCGTGTTCCGCGAGCGGGCGGCAGACCTGGATCACTTCCTCGGTCGTCGCGGCGCGCGCCGGCTCGTAATACAGCCCGGTCGAGACGCCGATGGCACCGGACGCAAGCGCCTCCGCCGCCAGCCTGCGCATTTCCTCGACTTCGTTTTCCGTTGCAGGTCTTTGGAGATCTTCCATCGTCTGCGCCCGCAGCATGGTGTGCCCGACGAGCAACGCGCAGTTCGTCGCCGCCGGGCTCGCGTTCAGCTCCTTGACGTAGGAGCCAAACGTCCGGAAGCGAAACCATCCGCCCGCATCGTCGAGCAGATCGATCGGCGGCAGGACCGGCAGCCGCATGCCGCGCGGCGCCGGCGCGAGCGAGATGCCGCAGTTCCCGGCGACCACCGTGGTCACGCCCTGGCTCACCTTGGGCGCCATCTCCGGCGCGGAAAGCATCAGGCGGTCGTCGTGGGTGTGGGCATCGATGAAGCCAGGCGCCACGACGAGGCCCGAGGCATCGATTTCGGTGGTTCCTTTTTCGGCAACCGCGCCCAAGGCTGAGATGCGGTCGCCGGTCACTGCCACATCGGCGCGGTACCGCGCGGCTCGAGTGCCGTCGACGACGGTGCCGTTGCGCACGACGAGGTCGTAGCCCATCAGTCCACCTTGGCGCCGGAGCGCCGGACCACCTCGGCCCACTTCGGCGTTTCGCTACGCACCAGGGCGAGGAATTCCTCGGGGGTGCCGCCGTCGGCCTCGGTATCGAGCTGCCTGAACCGCTCGAGCACGAAGGGCGACGCAAGCGCCTTGCGGATCTCGGCGTGCAGCTTCGCGACGATCTCGCGCGGCACGTTGGCCGGCGCGATCACGCCGCCCCAGGCCACGGTCTCGTAGCCGGCGACGCCGGCCTCGTTGAGGGTGGGCAGGTCCGGAAACAGCGGCGAGCGGCGCGGCCCGGAGACCGCGATGCCGCGCACCCGGCCGGCGCGCGCATGCGGGCCGATCGACGAGATGTTGTCGAACATGAGCTGGACTTCGCCTGCAATGAGATCGTTGATCGCCTGCGGGCTGCCGCGATAGGGAACGTGCAGGATGAAGGTGCCCGTCATCGCCTTGAACAGCTCGCCCCCGAGGTGGCCGGTGGTGCCGTTTCCGCCCGAAGCCATCAGCAGCCGGCCCGGATTCTTCTTTGCGTAATCGATCAGCTCCTGGACCGAGCGGACCGGAAGCTTGTTGTTGACCGCGAGCAGGTTGAACACGCGCACGCAGTTCGAGACCAGCGTGAGGTCCTTCTCCACGTCGTAGGGCACTTTTTCGAGCAGCGAGCGGTTGATCGCGAGCGAGACGATATTGCCGTAGCCGAGCGTGTAGCCGTCGGCGGCGGCCCTGACCACGTCCATCGTGCCCAGCGTGAACGAGGCGCCGGGCTTGTTCTCCACGATGAACGGCACGCCGATTTGCGTCGAGAGCTGCTGCGTCATCACCCGCATCAGGACGTCGGGGGAGCCGCCGGCCGCCGAGGGGATGACGAAACGGATCGGCTTTTCCGGGTAGGCGGCAACCGCCGTCGCGCCGATCAACCACGCAAGGAGAAGAAACGCGCTACGCACGCCGCAGGGCTTTGGCCGCATCCATCGCGAAATAGGTGAGGATGCCATCGGCGCCGGCGCGCTTGAACGCGAGCAGCGCCTCGAGCACGCACGACTCGGGCAGCCAGCCCCTGTCGACGGCGCCGCGCAGCATCGAGTATTCGCCGGACACCTGGTACACGTAGGTCGGTGCCTTGAACTCGTCCTTCACCCGCCGCACGATATCGAGGTACGGCAACCCGGGCTTGACCATCACCATGTCGGCGCCTTCGGCGAGATCGAGCCCGACTTCCCATAGCGCCTCGTCGGAGTTGGCGGGGTCCATCTGGTAGGTCTTCTTGTCGCTTTTGCCGAGGTTCTTGGCCGAGCGCACCGCTTCACGGAAAGGACCGTAGAAGCCGGAGGCGTACTTCGCGGAGTACGCCATGATGCGCGTGTGGATGTGGCCGGCCTTCTCGAGCGCCGCGCGGATGCGGCCGATGCGGCCGTCCATCATGTCCGACGGCGCGACGATATCGACGCCCGCCTCCGCCTGCGCCAGCGCCTGACGCACCAACGCGTCGAGCGTCACGTCGTTCAGGATGTAGCCGGAAGCGTCGATCACGCCGTCCTGACCGTGCGACGTATACGGATCGAGCGCGACGTCGGTCATTACGCCGAGCTCGGGAAAGCGCTTCTTGAGCTCGGCTACGGCGCGCGGCACGAGACCCTTGGGATTGAACGCCTCACGTCCATTCGCGGTCTTCAGCTTCTGGTCGATCGCAGGGAACAGCGCCATGACCGGAATGTCCAGTTTCAAACACTGCTCGGCGATGGGCAGCAGTTTGTCGACGGTGAATCGTTGGACGCCCGGCATAGAGGCCACTTCCTCGGTGCGGGCTTTGCCGTCGATGATGAACACAGGGTAGATCAGGTCGTTCGTGCCGAGCACGTTCTCGCGCATGAGGCGACGCGAAAAGTCGTCGCGCCGCATGCGCCGCATGCGAACCGCAGGGAACTGGCCGTAGATCTTCACTAGACTGATTTTTCGGATGTTTTTCCGCGGGAACTTTTCCGCGGAGGCAGGCATCTTACCTTCAGACGATTCAATCGTCTCCCGCTTCTCCTCCCTGAGCGGGTGCCTTAATCCAAAGGTTAAGGCGTTTTTACCCCCGGTTTATTCCCCTTTACCGGGGGTTTTTTATTCTTGCGACCTGCCGGGGCGCGGCGAGCCAAGCCAGCGCTCCAGCAGGTCGCGGCATTCGTCGACACCCTGTCGCGTCAGACTCGAGAAGAGCCTCACCTCTGCCTGAATCGCCGCGCTCACCTGCGACAGGGTCTTCGCCTGCTCCGCGCGCGAGAGCTTGTCGGCCTTGGAAAGCAGCGCGAGCAGGCGCACGTCGCCGAGAAACTCGATCAGCTGCAGATCGAGCTCGGTGAGCGGATGGCGCGCATCCATCACGAGCACCACGCCTGCCAGCGTAGCGCGCGAGCGGATGTAGGATCCCACCAGCGTGCGCCAGCCCGCGCGCATCGCCTGCGGGACCTTTGCGTATCCGTACCCCGGAAGGTCGACCAGGCGCGCGTCCGGACCCAGCTCGAAGAAGTTGATGGTCTGCGTGCGCCCCGGCGTCTTGCTCGTGAAGGCGAGCCGCTTGCGCCCGGTCAGCGCGTTGATCGCGCTCGACTTGCCCACGTTGGAGCGCCCGGCGAAGGCGAGCTCCGGCGGCCCCGGCGGCGGCAGGTCGGCGGGGCCCGCGCTGGACGCGAGAAACTGCGCTTGGGAGAACGCCTTCATGGCTCCCGGAAGGCGGGAATTCTAATAAAATCGCGCCTTTCCATCGGTACCAGGGAGCTCCGGGGATGCTTCGTCTGCTCGCGCTCAGCGCGCTTTCCGTTGTCGTGGGAACGGCGGCGGCGCAGAACGCCGCGAGAGGACAGCGAATCGCCGGTCAGGTGTGCGCGGCTTGCCATGCCGCCGACGGCAACAGCGTGGCGCCGACGAACCCCAAGATCGCAGGCCAGTTCGCTGAGTATTTGCAGAAGCAGCTCGGCGATTTCAAGGCTCACCAAAACAAAAAGCCTGCGCGCGACAACCCGATCATGACCCCGATGGCCTCGAACCTTTCCGACGACGACATCCAGAGCGTCGCGGCGTACTACGCGGGGCAGAAACTGCGGCCCGCGACCGCCGCGGACAAGGACCTCGCCGCCCTTGGGCAGAAGATCTGGCGCGGCGGCATCGCGGCGACCAGCGTTCCGGCATGCGGCGGTTGCCACGGCCCGGCCGGCGCCGGGATTCCGGTGCAGTACCCTCGTCTCGCGGGCCAGTTCGCCGAGTACGTCGCGGCGCAGCTCAAGGGCTTCAAGGACGGCGCGCGCTCCAACGATCCGAACGGCATCATGCGCGGCGTCGCGGCGCGAATGACGGAGCGCGAGATCCAGGCGGTAGCGCAGTACGCGGCGGGGCTGCGTTAGCGGAAGTAATCGACCGCTCGCCGTGTTAGCCGATCGGTCCCCCGGAAACCCTCTCAGGAGAACACCGTGCAAAAAAGATGGATTGCAGCAGCCGTGGTCGTGTCGATGGGTGCCGTCGCGGGCGCGGCTCTCGCGCAGGTCAAGCCCGAAATCCTCGTGAAGCAGCGCCAGTCGGCCATGACCTTGATTGGAAAGTACTTTGGACCCCTCGGTGGCATGGCGCAAGGCAAGGTTCCGTTCGATGCCAAGATCGTTCAGCGAAACGCCGACTACCTGCACGCCCTGGCGCAGATGCCCTGGGATGGCTTCGACCCAAGCACCAAGGGGATCAAGGACGTGAAGACGCGCGCCCTGCCGGCCATCTGGGAGCAGCCGGGCAAGGTCAAGGAAGCGATCGATCGACTCGAGTCGGAGGTCGGCAAGCTGCAGCAGGTTGCGAAGGGCGGCGACGAAGGTGCCATCAAGGCGCAGATCGGCGCGGTCGGCAAGGCCTGCGCGAATTGCCACGACAATTTCCGAGAGAAACAACAGTAGCGGTTTTGCGGCGCTTCCTGGGCCCCGCTGCGGCGGGGCTTTTGCTTCTTGGCTTGGCCTGGGCGGCTCACGCGCAGCAAGGCGACGCTCAGCGCGGCCAGTACATTTCGAAAGCGGCGGGCTGCGTCGGTTGCCACACCGAGGCGCGCGACAACGCCCAGCCGTTTGCCGGCGGCCGGGCACTCAAGACGCCCTTCGGCACCTTCTACGGTCCCAACATCACGCCGCATCCGCAGGCGGGGATCGGTCGCTGGACCGAGCAGGACTTCATTCGCGCGATTCGCGAAGGCCGCAGGCCCGACGGCGCGCATTATTTCCCGGCGTTTCCGTATCCCTCTTTCACTCGCATCAACGATCAGGACCTGCGCGACCTGTGGGCCTACCTGCGCACCCTGCCGCCGAGCGCCCGCCCGAGCGAGCCGCACGACCTGAAATTCCCCTTTGGCTGGCGCTGGCTGGTGTGGGTCTGGAAGCTGTTCTTCTTCAATCCGGGGCCGTTCTCGCCCGATCCCGCGGCGAGCGCCGCGGTGAACCGCGGCAGCTACCTCGTGAACGCGCTCGGGCACTGCGGCGAGTGCCATACCCCGCGCAACTTCCTCGGCGGGATGAAGCGCAGCCGCCATCTCGCCGGCGCCAAGCTGGGTGAAGGGACCAGCGCGCCGAACCTGACGCCCGCGCGCCTTAAGAAGAAGGACGACGCTGAAGTAAAAGACTTTCTCCAGACGGGTATGACACCGGATGGGGACGTCGCCGCCGAGGCGATGGCGGAGGTCGTCCGCAACACCACCAGCCAGCTCACTGCCGCCGATCTCGACGCGGTGCTCGCCTACCTGCGGTCGCTCCCGCCATTGCCGGACGAGCCGAAATAGCGTGGAATAGTGGCCTTCCCACCCCTGTTCCCGCTATGAACGAAGCCCAGCGCCTAGTCGACTTGATCCCGCGGCTACGACGCTACGCCCGGGCGCTCGTCGGTGACCGAGCTACGGCCGATGATCTGGTGCAGGACACGCTCGAGCGTGCCTGGGCGAAGCTGCATCTGTATCGTCGCGGGACCGATCTGCGGGCGTGGCTTTTCACGGTCATGCACAACGTCCACGTAAATCGCGTGCGCGCCGCGCGCCCAACCGACCTTATCGACGACGAGATGCCGGAGCTCGCGCAACGCCCGGCGCAGGGTGACGCCCTGCTCGTGCGGGATCTCGACCGCTCGATCGCGCGTTTGCCGTCGGAGCAGCGCGCCGTTCTCCTTCTCGTGACGCTGGAGGAAATGAGCTACGAGGAAGTGGCGCGCACGCTCGATGTGCCGATTGGCACCGTGATGTCGCGGCTTTCGCGGGCACGAGAAAAGCTCCGCACGATGATGCTCGGCCAGTCGGCCGCGGCGGCGAAACTCAAACTGGTGAAATGAGCGAAGCACCGATCACCGAGACCGACCTGCAGGCGTACGCCGACGGCAGGCTCGAGCCCAAGCGCCGCATGGCAGTCGAAGCGTGGCTTGCCACTCGCCCGGAAGAAGCCGAGCGCATTGCCGACTATCGCAGGCTGGCGAAGGAACTGCGCACCATCTACGACCCGGTCATCGCGGAGCCGCTCCCTTCGCAACTTATTCGTGCGCGGCCCCGGTGGCGCCGCTACGGGCTTGCCGCGGGGTGGATGGTCGTCGCCTTCCTGCTCGGTGCGGTGGCCGGATGGGAATTCCAGTCGCGCAGCACGCCCGTAGCCGACGCCGGCGCCGCGATGGCACGGCGCGCTGCGGTCGCGCACGTGACCTACTCGCCCGAAGTGCGCCACCCCGTGGAGGTCGGCGCCGACCAGGAGGCGCATCTCATCGCCTGGCTCTCGAAGCGGCTCGGCGCACCGCTGCGCGCGCCGCAGCTCGACGAGGTCGGCTACAGCCTGGTGGGCGGCCGTCTGCTGCCGGGTGACACCGGCCCGGTCGCGCACTTCATGTATCAGACGCAGAAGGGCGCGCGCATCACGCTCTACGTCCGCACCGAGGTTGCCGGCAACCGGGAAACCGCGTTCCGCTACGCCGAAGAAGGCAAGGTGCGCGTGTTCTACTGGGTCGACCGCAAGATGGGTTACGCGGTCTCGTCGGGTGATATCAGCAAGGACGAGCTCTTGAAGGTCGCGAACAGCGTCTACCAGCAGCTCAACCCGTAGCGCGGGCGACTCCTGCTCTAGACCGAGATAGGAGGAGAACTTGAAACGCGATCCAGACATCGGCGCATTGATGAAGCCAATGAAGCGCGAAGACGTGACCGACCTCATCGTCTTCCGCAGGCTGAAGAAAGGCATGAAGTGGGCGGACGTGGCTCAGAAGGTGGGCCAGTCCAAGGAGTGGACCACCGCCGCGTGCCTCGGCCAGATGCAGATGACACGCAAGCAGGCGGAAACGCTGGGGCGCCTCTTCGAGTTGCCGGAGGAAGCGGTGCTGCTCCTGCAGACGGTGCCTTACAAGGGCTCGCTGCCCACCGCCATACCGACCGACCCGCTGATCTACCGCTGGTACGAGATCGTCAACGTGTACGGCACGACGATCAAGGAGCTGATCCACGAGGAGTTCGGCGACGGCATCATGAGCGCCATCGACTTTTCGATCGACATCGCGCGTGAGCCGAACGAAAAGGGTGACCGCGTCCACGTGGAAATGTCGGGCAAGTTTTTGCCGTACAAGACTTACTGACCCGCACCCGCGCGGTGCGCGAGAATTCCGCGGTGCACCGCGGCGGTGAGGTTCGGAGGCATCGGTTTCAGCTAAATCAGGTAGTTAGTCTCTGGCACGCTTGATGCGTAGCCGCAAGCGTGTCCTATCTCGATGTGCAGGATCTCGCCACCGTTGCAGCCCAGTTCGACTTATGGCCCGCGATCGTGCGCTGGTGCAGCGAGTGCGACGCGGTGCTCGACGCGCTCGAGCTGGCCGCAGCGGCCGCCGTCGTGGCATTAGTGCTGAAGCGACGAAAAGTCGATCTCTGAAGACCGCGGCGTGTCGGCCTTCGTGACCCGCGCCATGTGGGCCAGAGCATAGGCATCCTCATCCTCGGTCTGCGATGCGATGCAGTCGCTGGGCACGATGAGGTGGTAATCGCGCATGTACGCGTCATGCGCTGTGAAGAGGACACAGAAATTTCCGGCCACGCCGGTGAGGACCAGGGTCTGCGCGCCGAGGTGCTTGAGCAGCACGTCCAGCGTGGTGAATTGAAACCCCGAATGCTTGGGCTTCAGCACGAAGTAGTCGTCCTCGCAGGGCTTGAGGAGCTCCGCGATCGTCCTGCCGGCGACTCCGTCGCGAAGGACGTAGTCGAGCGTGCTGCGGAAATCGGAGCGCCAGCGGCCGAAGTTGTCATTGACGTACACCGCCGGAACGCCCGCGCTGCGCGCCCGGCGCTTGAGCGCCGCGGTCGCCCGGGCCGCCGCGAGAGCGCGCGGCAGCAGGGCGTGCGCGCCTTCGAATTCGAAGGCGTTGATCATGTCGATGATGAGCAGCGCGACCCGGCACTCGTCGGGTGCGCTGCCATGGAGGTCTTGCGTCCTAGCGGCGGAGCGAGGCATTGAGCGCCGCAGCGAGCGCCGCCTCGCCGCTTACCAACGCATCCCAGCTGAGTTCGTGGCCCTTGCGCTTGCCCTTCGGCACGAGCTTCAGCCCCTCGGGTGCGATCGTCAGCATGTAGGGCTTGCCCGCGACCTCGATTTCGCGTTTCAGCGGCTTGTCGAGCCTGGTTGCCATGATTGCCTCAGCGATCGGAATAGTTTGACGAGCTCCGGAAGCTGATAGTTCGCGTTCAGGCCGCTCGGATTGGGCAGCACCCACACGCTGGCGCCCTCGAACAGCCGAGGTTGCGGACCGACGCGAGCATTCTTCAGGGAAAAAGCGTGGCAGTAGGCGCCTACGCCGAGAAACGCGAGCGTCTTCGGGCGGTAGCGACGTACCTTGGCGGCAAGGCGTTTGCGGCCGGCGACGAATTCGGTGGGATCGAGCTCGTCTGCCGTGGCGGTGCCGCGGTTGACGAGGTTAGTGATGCCGTAGCCGGCTTTCAGCAGCTCGCTTTGCTCCGACGGGTGCAGCTCCCACTCAGTGAAGCCGGAGCGATGGAGCGCCGGCCAGAAGCGGTTGCCCGGGCGCGCGAAGTGGTGCCCGGTGGCGGCCGAATACAGGCCGGGATTGATGCCGACGAAGAGCACTTTCAGCCCGGGCGCGACGACGTCGCGGATGCCCCTTCCCGCGGCGGCGGCGAGCTCGGCCTTAGTGGGCCGGGCGAAGGATGTGTCCGCCCGACTTCTCGTCCGGCTCGAGCTTGATGAGCGCCTTTTTCTCGGCTTCCTCGAGGAGGTCGGAAAAGGTGCGGAAGCCATAATAGGATTCGTTGAAGCCGGGTTTGCGGCGCTTGAGCGCCTGCTTCACCATCGAGCCCCAGATGCGCTCGCCTTCGCCGCGCTCGGCGATGAGTGCGGTGAGCGTCTCGACGAGCAGATCGAACGCCTCCTGCTTCTTGTCCTTGTCTTCGCCCGCGCCCGCGGCCGACTCGCGGCGCTTCTTCGCCGCGCGGCGCTTCTGCTCATCGGCGCGCACCAGGTCGTCGTAGTAGATGAACTCGTCGCAGTTGCTGATGAGGAGATCGGAGCTCGAGTTCTTCACGCCGACGCCGATCACGGTCTTGTCGTTCTCCCGCAGCTTGGACACGAGCGGCGAGAAATCCGAATCCCCGCTCACGATGACGAAGGTGTCGACGTGCTCCTTGGTGTAGCAGAGATCCAGCGCGTCGACCACCATGCGGATGTCGGCCGAGTTCTTCCCCGACTGGCGCACGTGCGGGATCTCGATCAGCTCGAACGACGCCGCGTGCATCGCGGCCTTGAATTCCTTGTAGCGCTCCCAGTCGCAGTAGGCCTTCTTCACCACGATCGAGCCCTTGGCGAGCAGGCGCTCGAGCACCTTCTCCATGTCGAACTGGGCGTACTTCGCCTCGCGCACCCCGAGCGCCACGTTCTCGAAGTCGCAGAAGACCGCGAGGCTACGTGCTTCTGGGCTCGGCGGCACCGTGGCGCACTTCGGGTTGGTTGCTCCTGCTGAGCCAGACCTGCAGCCGCTCGAGATAGAGGTAGATCACCGGCGTGATGTAGAGGGTGAGGACCTGCGACAGCAGCAGGCCGCCGACCACCGCGAGGCCGAGCGGCATGCGGGCGCTGCCGCCGGCGCCGAAGCCGATGGCGATCGGCAGGCTCCCCATCAGCGCCGCCATCGTGGTCATCATGATCGGCCGGAAGCGCGTGATGCCGGCCTGGTGGATGGCCCGCTCCGGCGTCATGCCCTCGTTCCTCTGCGCCTCGATGGCGAAGTCGATCATCATGATCGCGTTCTTCTTCACGATGCCGATCAGCATGATGATGCCGACGAAGGCGTACATGTTGAGCTCGATGCCGAACGCCATCAGCGTCAGCAGCGCACCCAAGCCGGCGGTCGGCAGGCCGGAAAGAATGGTGAGCGGATGGATGAAGCTCTCGTAGAGGATGCCGAGGACGAGATAAATCACGATGACGGCGAGGAGCAGCAGGATTCCCATGCCCTGCAGCGAGCTCTGGAAGGCCTGCGCGGTTCCCGAGAAGCTGCCCGTCAGCGTAGCCGGCAACTGCATCTGCCGCGTCGCCGCCTGGACCTGGGCGATCGCTTCCGACAGCGCGACCCCCTGCCGCAGGTCGAACGACAGGGTCACCGCGGTGAGCTGGCCGACATGCGTCACCTGCAGCGGGCCGACGCCGTACTTGAGCGTGGCGACTGCGCTCAGCGGAACCAGCGCGCCGCTCGTGGAGCGCACGTAGAGCATCGGCAGCACCGACGGGTCGGTCTGATAGGCCTGCGCCAGCTCGAGGATCACCCAGTACTGGTTGGTCGCGGTGTAGATGGTCGAGACCTGGCGCGCGCCGTAGGCGTTGTTGAGCGCCGTCTCGATCTGCTGCGCCGAGACCCCCAGAGCGGAGGCCTTCTCGCGCTGGATCTCGACGGTGACCTCGGGCCGCGTGATCTGCAGGTCGCTCGCCACGTCGGTGACGCCCGGCAGCGTGCGCAGCTTCTGCTCGATGAGCGGCGCCCAGTGGTAGAGCTCCTCGATGTTGGCGCTGCGCACCACGTACTGATAGGGGCTCTTGGTCAGGTTGCCGCCGATGCGAATTGCCGGCACGTTCTGGATGAACACCTTGGCGCCGAGGATATTGGCCACCTTCGGGCGCAGCTCGCGTACCACCTGGTCGGCGGGTTTCCTCTGGCCGAAAGGCTTCAGCGTGATGGTGATGCGGCCAAGGTTGATCGAGGTCGAAGAGCCGGCCGCGCCGACGAACGACATCGCCGCCTCGACGTTCGGGTCGGCGCCGATGATGGAGGCGACCTGCTGCTGCAGATTCATCATCGCGTCGAACGAGATGTCCTGCGGCCCCTCGACCGAGCAGAAGAGCTGCCCCGAATCCTCGCTCGGCAGGAAGCCCTTCGGGGCGAACCAGAACAGGACGGCGGTGGCGATGAAGATGGCGACGAACATCACCAGCACCACGAGCTTGTGCGCGAGCGTCCAGCTCAGCGACACGTCGTAGGCATTGCGCCACGCGTCGAAGCCGCGCTCGAACGCCCAGTAGAGGCGTCCGTGGCGGGCGTCTGCCTGATGCGGCTTGAGGATCCGGCTGCACATCATCGGCGTGAGCGTGAGCGAGACGAAGCCCGAGATGAGCACCGCCGCCATGATGGTGACCGCGAACTCGTGCAGCAGGCGGCCGAGGATGCCGCCCATGAAGAGCACCGGGATGAACACCGCCGCGAGCGAGATGGTCATCGAGATGATCGTGAACACGATCTCGCGCGAGCCGTCGAGCGTCGCCTGCAGCACGCTCTTGCCCTGCTCGATGTGGCGCGTGATGTTCTCGAGCATCACGATCGCGTCGTCGACCACGAAGCCCACGCACAGCGTGAGCGCCATGAGCGAGATGTTGTCCAAGCTGTAGCCGAAGAGGTACATCACCGCGAAGGTGCCGATGATCGACATCGGCAGCGCGATCGAGGGGATCACCGTGGCGGGGATGTTGCGCAGGAAGAGGAAGATCACCATCACCACCAGCGCGAGCGCGAGGTAGAGCGTGAACTGCACCTCGTCGACCGAGGCGCGGATCGTGACCGTGCGGTCGAACAACGTCTCGATGTCGATCGCCGGCGGCACCTCGGCGCGGAAGGTCGGTAGCAAAGCCTTGATGGAGTTGACCACCTCGATGGTGTTGGTGCCGGGCTGGCGCTGGATCGCGAGCACGATGCCGCGCTTGCCCTTGAACGAGGCCGCCAGCTTGTCGTTCTGCACGCCGTCGACGATGCGGCCGAGCTCCTGCAGGCGAATCGGCGAGCCGTTGCGGTAAGTGACGATGATCGGCCGGAAGGCCTGCGCGTCTTGGAGCTGGCCGGTGGCCTGGACCGCGAACATCCGGTCCTTGCCGTACAGGGTTCCGGTGGGCAGGTTGACATTCGCCTGCGACACCGCCTGCTCGACCTCGTTGATGCCGACACCGCGCGCCGCGAGCGCGTTCGGGTCGATCTGCACGCGCACCGCGTATTTCTGCTGTCCGAACACCTGCACCTGCGCCACGCCGTTGATGGTGGAGATGCGCTGGGCGAGATAGGTCTCGGCGTATTCGTTGACCGTCGAGAGCGGCAACGCGCTGGAGGTGAGCGCGAGGTAGTAGATGGCGAAGTCCGCCGGGTTGACCTTGCGGAAGGCGGGTGGCGCCGGCATGGTCGCGGGAAGCTGGCGCGCCGCCGAGGCGATGGCGGAGTTGACGTCCTGCGCGGCGGCGTCGATGTCGCGGTCGAGGGCGAACTGAATCGTGATCCGGCTGATGCCCTGGCCGCTGATCGAGGTCATCTCGTCGATCCCGGCGATGGTCGAGAACTGCTTTTCGAGCACCGTCGCAACTGCGGAGGCCATCGTCTCCGGGCTCGCACCAGGCAGCTCGGCCGTCACCTGGATGGTGGGGAAGTCGACGTTGGG
>DATLUZ010000109.1:0-9472 GCA_035577785.1 Burkholderiales bacterium
GGGGAAGATCTACGGCGAGCTCTCGCCTCGGGAATCCATCCCGGGCATCGACAAGGCGAAGCGCAATGCGCGCGCGATGGTCGAATACTCGGCGCGCATCGTGCTGATCACGCCGGAGGTGCCGAGCCGAGGCAACGGCACGCTGCTGGTCGACATTCCAAACCGCGGCAACGCCTACGCGCAGGCGCTGTACAACTCGCCCCGCGACGAGCCGTTCCAGTCCGGCACGTTCGAGCAGGGCACCGGCTTCCTCCAGGACTACGGGTTCAGCGTTGCCGAGGTGTACTGGGAGCTCGGAAAGGGCGCCGATCTGCCCAGCTTCGCCGACGGCGACGGCAAGGCGCGCTACGTGGAAGGGGCGGGCTTCGCGATCGTGCGGGACGCGGCGGATTTTCTCGCTCATGGAACGGCCGGCCGTAACCCCCTGGCCGGCGCCGTGCGCCATACGCTCGCGAGCGGCAAGTCGCAGAGCGGGCGCTTCCTGAAGAGCTTCCTTGCAAACGGCTTCAACGTGGCGAACGGCCGGCGGGTGTTCGACGGCATGCACATCTTCGTCGCCGGCTCGGGTTCGCTGCCGATCATGCAGGTCGGCACCGGCCCCGAATCGAGCGCGAATGGGATTCCCACTTTCGACAAACCCGAAATGCGCGGCGTGAACGAAGAGCCGCTGACCACGGCCGATCTCATCGCGCGCGTCACTGCGCGCGGCGAAACGCCGCCGAAGATCCTGCTCGTGAACTCGACCACCGACTACTATGGCATTCGCGCATCTCTCGCGCGTACGGGTGCCTCGGGCACCACGGAGCAGCCGGTTCCGCCGAATGTACGGGTGTACGACATCGCCGGCGCGCCGCACGTGGTTCTACGCAAGGCGCCAGCGACCTGCACGCTGCCTCAGGGCCGCCTCGACTGGGCGCCGGTATCTCGCGCGCTGCTCCTCAAGCTGGACGCGTGGGTCGCCACGAACGCCGCGCCGCCCGCCACCAAGCTGATGCCGCTGGAGCCCGCGGGCGAGGAGATGGCATTGCGCGCGCCGGCGCATTTGCCGGCTGCCGTCCTCCAGTTGCCGAAGCGCGATGCCGACGGCAACGCGCTCGGCGGCGTGCGCCTTCCCGAGCTCGCCGCGCCGCTGGGCGTTCACGCCGGCCTGAACCAGCCGACCTCGCGCGAGTGCATGCTGATCGGCGCCTATGCGCCGTTCCCTTCGCTGAAGATCGGCCAGCATTATCGAAACCGCGACGATTATGTGAACCGCATCCGTCTTGCCGCCCGCGAGCTGATGCAGGAAGGATTCATGCTGCCCGACGATGCGGCGGTGATCGTCCAGGCCGCGGCGTCGAATCCCGCCTTCCAGGCCTCGGCTGCTGCAGCACACTGACTCGGTTTAGGGGTTTGCATAGTGAGGATTTGCGTGGTCTCGGACAGCCACGATCGCGCTGACGCGCTGGCGGGCGCCGTGCGCGAGGCGGCGGCGCAAGGCGCGCAGGCGGTCATCCACTGCGGCGACCTCATCGGCACGCAGACGCTGCGGGGCGCGATGGCGGTGGGCCTGCCTTTGCATGTCATCCACGGCAACAACCTGGGCGATCCGGTTTCGCTCTCGCGCTGGGCGCGCGAAAGCAACGGCCAGCTCCACTATCACGGTCCCGACGCGCGGCTCGAGCTCGCGGGGCGGCGCATCTTCGTCGTGCACTACCCCGAGTACGGCTACGCCATGGCGTGCACCGGCGACTGGGATCTGGTGTGCTGCGGCCACTCGCATCAAGCCGATGTACGGCAGGTGAAAAACGTCAAAGGCGCGTCCAGCTGGCTCGTCAATCCTGGTACCGTGGCCGGGCTCGCCGCACCCGCGAGCTGGATCCTGGGTGACCTCGCTGCGATGCGCTTCGACCTCAATACGGTCAGACCTTGAGCAGCGCCTTGCTGACCACGACCAGCACCACGAGGAGCACGACGCCCAGGCCGAAGCTCCAGCCGATCAGTTTTTTCTCGATCGGCAGCAGCGGCTCGTGCGCCATCTTGCGCATCTCTTCGCCGACTCTCGGCTGTTGCATCGTCGCTCCCCTCCTTTAGCCCGCCAGCGGCGGCTTCACCCCGCCGTAGAACAGCCACGAAATCACTACGCCCACCCAGATGATGAAGCCGAACAGGCACAGCAGGTAGACCGCGGCGAGCTTGCCGATGCCTTCCTCCCAAAGCTTGCGGAAGTTGGTCATGACCCCGATGGTGAAGAAGGTGAGGACGAAGAAGATGCCGCGGAAGGTGTTCGCTTCTCCCATCGCGCCCTTGATTTTGCCGAGGAGCTCAGGGGTGGCGCCGATGGCGAGGACCAGGATCAGCAAGAAGGTGAGGACGTAGCCGATGACGAATTTGGGGAAGCGCTGCCAGATCTCGCCGAGGCGTGCGCGGTCGCCTTCGCGCTTCTCGATGTGGGTGGTCCAGACATAGGCGAGGACGAAGGCCCAGATGCCGATGAAGATGTCGATGAACACCTTGATCGTAGCCGTCGTGCCGAGGATCCAGCCTTTCGCGTAATTGATGCCCTGGGAGGCGTTGCTCGCAAGGATCAGCGACTCGGTGATAGCGCCGCTCGCCACCGCCGCGCCGTCGGTCTTCACCGAGAGTCCCATCCATGCGCCGGCGACGAGCGGCTCGTGCGCGAGGAACGAGTCGGCCAGGAACGGGAGGAAGAGCAGCTCGACCACCGCGAAGATCACCACCAGCGAGGAGACCATCACCGCGACCATCGGCCGGGCGCGAATGGCGGCGCCGGTGGCGATCGCCGCCGATACGCCGCAGATCGAGATGCCCGAAGCGAGCGGCGCCGCCCATTCGCGGCTGAACCCGAACCAGGTGCGCGCCACCAGGTACACCACCGACCAGAAGATGAGGTAGGCGACGATGATGGCCGCGAGGCCGAGAAACATGAGCGAGGTCGCGAGGCTCAGCTTCTCCGCCGCCGTGACGCCGAGGAACCCGCCGAGCAGCACGATCGCGATCTTGACGTAGAGCTCGGGCCGCACGGCCTCCTTCATCCAGTTCGCCAGGCCGGGCAGGAAGTTGCCGATGGAGAGGCCCGCGAGGAGCGCCACGATGTAGCCGGCCTCGGAGGTGAGGCGCAGCGACCAGCTGATGCCGAACTGCTTCATCCCGCCCGGGGTGTTGACGGCGAAGTTGGCCCAGCTGCCTGCCATCCAGCAGAGATAGGTGAGCCAGAAGACCACCGTGAACCCAGCCGCGAAGCGCGCGACATTCGCCCTGAGCGCCGCGGCGCCGGCCGTCATGACCACCAGCAGCGCTACGAAGGTGGCGATCAGGCTGCCCACTCCGCCCAGGCCGGCGTAGGCCTTGGAGGTGGTGCCGAGAGCCTTGGACAGGTCGGTCCATACCTGCGTGCTGACGACCCATCCAAGCAGATCGACGCCACCGAGGACGCCGAGAGACAGTACGAAGATCAGCAATCCAATCCAGACGGACAGCCAGTCCTCGCTCAGACCTTGCGCTTTGTCGTTCACTTGCCTCCCTTAGGCTTGTGTCGGACTGGCTTCACTCTATCTGCCGGTCCGGACGGCGGTCAAGGCGGCCCGCGGCGACTTGCTGCAATGCACTGCGGGCGGCATTCGCTCGCTCTATGGCCGCATAGCTCGTTTTTAGCCGTTTGTCCTGGCGGGGCTCATAGAATCCGCGCGAGGAGGCTACGATGTTCACAACCAATCCGTTCGCCGCGCTGTCGGCGACGGTACCGCCTGTCGCGATGCGGGCCTACGTCGTGGCCATGATCGTCCTCGTCGTCGCGGGCACGCTGTTCGACATCGTGCACAAGGGCAGCGCCCGGTATTTCTTCGACAACTGGCGGCGATCGCGGACGAGGGCACGCAGCCCGCTTGGCGGCGGCGAACTGGCGTCGATTGCCATCCAGACCGCCGTGGTGGACGTCCTCGCGTCCGGCGAATTCTGCAACGCGCGCCGGCGCATCGCGCACTTGCTGACGATGTACGGGTTCGTGCTCCACGTTGTCTCCACCGTGGTGATGGTGTTCAGCAATTCAATCTCCGATGTTTGGCCGCACCTGTGGTGGGTCGGCGGACTGATGGTCCTCGCGGGCGGGTACTGGTTCTGGTTCTTTATCCGCGTCGACGTCGCCGCCGAGGGCAACTCGCCGTGGCGGGTCATGCGCGCGGATCTGTTCAGCCTATCGCTCCTCGCCAGCGTGACGCTCGGGCTGGTGTGGGCCTTCCTGCAGGCGAATGGCAGCGGAGCCGCCGTCGTGTTCTTCGCCCTGTACATCGTCGCGACCACGGTGCTGTTCGCCTCGGTGCCGTGGTCGAAGTTCGCCCACATGTTCTTCAAGCCCGCGGCGGCGTTCGAGAAGAGGGTCTCGTACGCGAATGGCACGAGGGCGAACCTGCCCGGGCCCGCGGACAAGCCGGAGCAGTTCGGCAGTGCGCGCACCGCGCCGCGCCACTACTAAGGAGAAACAAATGCCCACTTTCGTCTACATGACGCGCTGCGACGGCTGCGGCCACTGCGTCGACATCTGCCCTTCCGACATCATGCACGTCGACAAGACCTATCGGCGCGCCTACAACATCGAGCCGAACATGTGCTGGGAGTGCTACTCCTGCGTGAAGGCCTGCCCGCAGAACGCGATCGACGCGCGCGGCTACGCGGACTTCGCGCCGCTCGGCCACAGCGTCCGCACGCTGCGCGAGGAGGCGAAAGGCACCATCTCCTGGCGGCTCAAGTTCCGCGATGGCCGCGAGAAGAACTTCGTCTCGCCGATCCGCACCACGCCCTGGGGGTCGATCAAGGGTCCGGCCGAGTACGAGGCGCCGCGCGCCGAAGATCTCGCGAGCCAGGAGCTCGCCCACGAGCCGACCTCGCTCAAGATCGAAGGCGGATTGCCCGCGCTGCATTCCGGCCGGCTCAGGCGAGGGACCGCTTGATGGGTCTCTTCGGAGGCAGGAAGACCGTTCATGTCGACGCCGACATCCTCGTCATCGGCGGCGGCATGGCGGGCTGCGGCGCGACCTACGAAAGCCGCTATTGGGGGCGCGACCTGAACATCGTCTGCGCCGAGAAGGCGAACATCGAAAGGAGCGGCGCCGTCGCGCAGGGCCTCTACGCCATCAACTGCTACATGGGCATGCAGTGGAACGAGAACCGGCCCGAGGACCACGTGCGCTACGCGCGCAACGACCTCATGGGCCTGGTGCGCGAGGACCTCGGCTACGACATTGCGCGCCACGTCGACGGCACGGTGCACAAGTTCGAGGAGTGGGGTCTGCCGATCATGCGCGACCCGAAGACCGGTCGCTACCAGCGCGAAGGCAAGTGGCAGATCATGATCCACGGCGAGAGCTACAAGCCGATCGTCGCCGAGGCCGCGCGGAAGAGCGCGACGGAGGTCTACAACCGGATCATGGTCACGCACCTGCTCATGGATACGACGAAGCCGAACCGGGTCGCGGGAGCGGTCGGGTTCAACGTGCGCACCGGCGACTTCCATGTGTTTCGCGCCAAGGCGGTCATTGTCTGCGCCGGCGGCGCGTCGCACATTTTCAAGCCGCGCGCCGTGGGCGAGGGAATGGGACGGACCTGGTACGCGCCCTGGAGCAGCGCATCCGCGTACGGCCTGCCGATCCAGGTGGGCGCCAAGATGACGCAGATGGAGAACCGCATCGTCCTTACCCGCTTCAAGGACGGCTACGGTCCCGTGGGCGCCTACTTCCTGCATCTCAAGACCTACACGCAGAACGGCTACGGCGAAGAGTATGAAAAGCGCTGGTACGAGGATACCAAGGCTCTGGTGGGCGACTACGTAGACCACCACCCGGTGCCGACGTGCCTGCGCAACCACGCGCTCCTGCGCGAGGTCGCCGCGGGACGCGGTCCCATTCGCATGGTGACGAAGGAAGCTTTCCAGGATCCGCACAAGGAGGTGGTCGGCTGGGAGAACTTCCTCGGCATGACGATCGGCCAGGCGGTGGTCTGGGCGTCGCAGAACATCGACCCAAAGCAGACCAACCCTGAGCTCACCACGTCGGAGCCTTACGTCATGGGCTCGCACGCCACCTGCTCGGGCGCTTGGGCGAGCGGGCCGGAGGACTACGCCCCGGCGGAGTATCAGTGGGGCTACAACCGCATGATGACGGTCGAGGGCCTGTTCGGCGCGGGCGATACGATCGGCGGCACCGCGCACAAGTTCTCTTCAGGCTCGTTCACCGAAGGCCGCATCGCGGCCAAGGCGGCGGTGAAGTACGTGAAAAACCTGAAGAATGGGCAGCCGCAGGTGAGCGAGCAGGAAGTTGCCGACTTGCAGAAGACCGTCTACCGGCCACTCGAGAACTTCCGCATCGGCCGCAACGAGATCACCGCCGGGACGGTGTCGCCGAGCTACCTGCTCCCGATCCACGGCCTGCAGCGCCTCGAGAAGATCATGGACGAATACGCCGGGGGCATCAGCACCAACTACATGAGGAACGGCAAGCTCCTCGAGCGTGGCCTCGAGCTCCTCGCCATGCTGAAGGAGGACATGGACCATATGGGCGCCGAGGATCTGCACCAGCTCCAGCGCGTGTGGGAGCTGCACCACCGGCTGCTTGCTTCGGAATCGGTCACCCGCCACACGCTCTTCCGCGAGGAGACGCGCTGGCCCGGCTATTACTATCGCGGCGACCACATGAAGCTGGACGACGCGAACTGGCACTGCTTCACCCTATCCCGCTACGACCGCAAGACCGGCGCGTGGACGATGGAGAAGGCGCCGGTCTATCACATCGTCGATTAGGGACGATTCCCAACGGCACGGCTTTTATGCTTGAATTGCCTTTCCATATAACGGGAAGGCTCATGGCGGACCGGCGGCTGCAGGTGTTCCACGCGGTGGCGAAGCATCTTTCCTTCACCAGGGCCGCCGAGACGCTGTTCATGACGCAGCCGGCGGTCACCTCCCAGGTGAAGCAGCTCGAGGAGCATCTGAACACGCGCCTCTTTGACCGCGCGCAGGGCCGCATCGCGCTCACGCCGGCCGGCCAGGTCGCATTCGAGTACGCCGAACGCATCCTTGGCCTCTCCCAGGAGCTCGACCGGCGGATGAAGGAGCTGAGCGGCCAGGCGAGCGGGCCGCTCCTGATCGGCGCGAGCATGACGATCGGCGAATACGTGCTGCCGCAGCTTATCGGCAAGTTCAAGGCGCGCTTCCCGGCCGTGGTGCCGACCCTCTTCGTGGGTAACTCCGAGGCGGTCCAGGATCGCGTCGCCGAACGCAGCCTCGACCTGGGCTTCATCGAGGGCGATTCGCACCGGCCCTCGCTGCACAGCGAAGTCTGCTGCGAGGACGAGCTCCAGGTCGTATGCGCGCCTTCACATCCGCTGGCGCGAGAGTCCGTAGCGCTGCCAGCCACGCTCGCGCAATATCCCTACATCAATCGCGAGAGCGGCTCGGGGACGCGGGCGGTCATCGACCACTACCTGCAAAAGGCGGACGTATCGCCGGAATCGTTGAACGTCGTGGTGGAGCTTGGCAGTCCCGAGGCTATCAAGGGGGTGGTGGCAACCGGCATGGGCTTCGCGATCATGTCGCGAGTCATCGTCGAGAAGGAGCTGCAGCTCGGGCAGCTGGTGCAGATCGCCCTGCGGCCGCGTTTGCTGCGCAATTTCTCCGTGGTGTATGCGAAGGAGCGGTTCCACTCCCGGCTCGTGGCCGGTTTTCTCGCCTTCGCAAAGGATCAGCTCGCCGCCGCGCAGCGCCTCGCCGCCTAGCTCGTTTTTTTCAGCCCGGCGTAGTAGCCCCGCAGGATCTCGAGAACTTCGGGCCGCGAGAATTCGGCCGGCACCTCGGCGCCTTCCTCGAGCCACTTGCGGAGCTGTGTGCCGGACACCTGCAGCCGATCGCCGTCGCCGTGCGGACACGTGCGGCCCGAGGCCATGCCGCCGCAGCGGTAGCACCAGAACGTGACATCCATCTTGAGCGGACGGGTTTCGAGCGACCCGCTCGGGATCTGGTCGAAGATGCGGTGCGAGTCGAACGGCCCGTAGTACTTGCCGACACCGGCGTGATCGCGCCCGACGACGAGGTGCGAGCAGCCGTAGTTCTGGCGGAAAAGCGCGTGCAGCAGGGCTTCGCGCGGACCGGCGTAGCGCATGTCGAGCGGGTAGCCTGCCTGGACCACGGTGCCGGGGCGGAAGTACTTCCCGATCAGCGCCGCGATCGCGCGGGCGCGCACTTCGGCCGGGATGTCCCCGGCCTTGAGCGCGCCGAGCAGCGAATGCACTAGCACTCCGTCGCACACCTCGATCGCCACTTTCGCCAGGTACTCGTGCGACCGATGCATCGGATTGCGGGTCTGGAACGCGGCGATCCGGGTCCAGCCGAGGCGCTCGAACTCCGCGCGCGTCTCGGCGGGCGTCATGAAAAGCGCGCCGTATTTCGCCTTGAACCCGCCGTCGGAGAGCACTTTCACCGGGCCGGCGAGGTTCACTTTCGGCTGCTGCATGACCATCGCCACGCCCGGGTGCGCGCCGTCCCTGGTGCGGAAGACCAGGCTGCACTCGCGTGCCCTGTCGATCGTGTACTTCTCGCTCACGGTCATCGTGGCGAGGGGCGCGCCGCTTTCCGGATCGGTCAGCGCGATCTCGTCGCCCGCCTTGATCGAATCGTCGTCGGTGGAAAGCGTGATGGGGATCGGCCAGAACAGTCCCCCAGCCGTGCGATAGCCCTCGCACACGCCTTCCCAGTCGGCGCGCGTCATGAAGCCTTCGAGCGGCGTGAAGCCGCCGATCCCGAGCATGACGAGGTCGCCTTTCTCGCGCGAGCTCACGCGCACCGGCCGAAGCGTCTTCGCTCTTTCGTGCTCCGCGGCGAGCGCTTCCCCGGTCAGCGCGAGCGGCTTCAGGGAAGCTCCACCATGGGGTGCGACAAGACCGGCCACTCAGCTCCTCCTTGCCTCTTGCGGTAGGAAGAACCTCGATTAAAGCACGCGGCTGCTAGGCGGACACCGCCGCGATCACGTCGTCGCCGAGGAATCCGCCCGACTGATGACGCCATAACTTCTCGTAATGCCCGCCCAGGGCCAGCAGATCCTCGTGCGTGCCCTGCTCGACGATGCGCCCGGCTTCCAGCACGATCAGGCGGTCCATGCGCGCGATGGTGGAAAGGCGGTGCGCGATCGCGATCACGGTCTTGCCTTCCATGAGGCCGAGCAGCTGCTCCTGAATCGCGAGCTCGACCTCGCTGTCGAGCGCCGAGGTGGCCTCGTCGAGCACGAGGATCGGCGCATCCTTGAGGATGACGCGCGCGAGCGCGATGCGCTGGCGCTGCCCGCCCGAGAGCTTCACGCCGCGCTCGCCGACGTGCGCGGCGTAGCCGGTGCGCCCGTTCCAGTCGCGCAAACCGAGGATGAACTCATGCGCCTGCGCCTTGGCCGCCGCTGCGATGATCTGCGCGTCGGTCGCGCTCGGGCGCCCGTAG
>DATLUZ010000110.1:0-14375 GCA_035577785.1 Burkholderiales bacterium
GATCGGCTGGATCCGCCTGCTCGCCGAGCGCGAGGGCCTGTTCGGCGAGGCCTTCGGCATGTCGCTCTTCACCTTCATCATCATCGGCACGTTCAGCGCGCTGGTGCTGTGGGTCGCGCGCACGCTCGACCGCATCGCGGCGCAGCGCGCGCAGGCCGAGGTGCAGGCGGACGAGCAGCGCGAGTGGCTCCAGGTGACGCTCGCGGCCATCGGCGACGGGGTGATCGCCACCGACGGCGGCGGGCGCGTGCGCTTCCTCAACGCCGCCGCGCAGCGGCTCACCGGCTGGCGCGCCGACGAGGCCGGCGGACGGCCGGTCGCGGAGCTGCTGTCGCTGTTCGACGAGCGCGACGGAAGGACGATCGAGAGCCCGCTGCAGATGGCGCTGCGCCGGCGCACCGCAGCGGCGGCCGGCGGCGAGCCGGCGCTGCGCGCGCGCGACGGCTCGGTGCACCCGGTGGACGTGAGCGCCGCGCCGATCATCGATTCGGCCTCGGGCCTCGCCGGCGCGGTGATCGTGCTGCGGGAGGCGGCGGTGCAGCGCCAGGCGGAACGGGCGATGCGAGAGGCCTATACGGAATTGGATCAGAGAGTCATCAGAAGGACCGCGGCGCTCGAGCGCGCGAGCTCCGCCCTGAGGGAACGCAACGCTCTCCTGAATGCCATCACCGCGAGCACGCCCGATCTCATCGTCGCCAAGGACCGCCAGGGGCGCACCCTGATGGCGAACCCGGCGTGGGTGAAGGCGATGGGCAAGGTCGAGCACGACGTGGTCGCCCTCGACGACAAGGAGCGCCTGGTGCTCGATTCCGGCGAGGCGATGATCATCGAGGACACGGTCAACCAGAGGACTTACCTCACCACCAAGGCGCCGTTGCGCGACGAGCAGAGCCGGATCATCGGCCTGATCGGCGTCGCGACCGACATCACGGAAAGGAAGCGCGGCCAGCACGAGCTGGAGAAGCTGGTGGTGGCCGAGCAGCGGTTGCGCGCCGAGGCGGAGCGCGCGAACCGCGCCAAGGACGAGTTCCTCGCCATCGTGTCCCACGAGCTGCGCTCGCCGCTCAACGCCCTGCGCGGCTGGAGCCACCTTCTCGCCACGACCCGCCCTCTCGAACAAACCCTCGTTGAAAGGGCCGCGAAGGCCATCAAGCGCAACGTCGACCACCAGACGCGGCTCATCGACGATCTCCTCGATACCTCGAGGATCGTCTCGGGCAAGCTCAACATCGAGCGGCGCGTGGTCAACTTGGCCGAGATCGTGAACGCGGCGCTCGAGGCCACGCGGCCTGGCGCCGCGGCCAAGGAAACGACCCTGCGCTTCACCGCCGGCGATCCGGTGATGGTGGTGGGCGACGCCGGACGGCTGCAGCAGCTCGCGTCCAACCTGATCTCGAACGCGGTCAAGTTCACTCCCGAGCGCGGCCTCGTCCAGGTCGCGCTCCTGAAGAACGGCGAGCGCGTGCAGCTCGTGGTGAAGGACAACGGCCTGGGCATCGCCCCCGAGTTCCTGCCGCATGTCTTCGACCGCTTCACCCAGGCCGACACCACCTCGGCGCGGCGCGCCGGCGGCCTCGGCATCGGCCTCGCCCTGGTGCGCCACATCTCGCTGCTGCACGGCGGCCAGGTGCGCGCCGACAGCCCGGGCCTGGGCAGGGGCGCGACCTTCACGGTCGACCTGCCGGCGGCGCCGCTCGCGGCGGCGCTCGCCGCGATCGGCGCTCCAAGCCCGGATCAGCGACGCCGCGCGGCCGAGAACGCGCTGGCCGAGGTCCGGGTGTGGATCGCCGACGACGACCCTGATGCGCACGAGGTGGTCGCGCTGACGCTCAAGCAGGCGGGCGCGGTGGTGCAGAGCTTCGGCTCCGGCCGCCAGCTCGTCGACGCGTTCGAGGGCGTGCTCGCGAAGGACCCGCCCGACGTCTTGCTGCTCGACCTCGCCATGCCGCACCAGGACGGCTTCGAGACCCTCCGCCAGGCGCGCTCGCTCGAGCTCGCCGCGGGCATCGACCACCCGACTCCCGCCATCGCTCTCACCGCGTTCACGCAGGTGGAGCGCGAGCGGCTGCGTGCCGCCGGCTTCACCGACCGGGTCGACAAGCCGGTCGACGCCGACAAGCTGATCGCCGCAATCCGCGCCGCGCTCAAGGATCGCCAGCCCGCAAAGACGGGAACACAGTAGGGTCACCCGCGGAGGCACGCGCGTTGCTCGCAACGCGGGCATGGCCTCGTCGACACGCCGTTGGTCCAGCCGCGTCACTCGCGAAAGCCACGCCCTGAGTCTCGAGCCCAAGGTGTTCTCCGGGCGCAGCGCGCGCTCGATCGCCGCCTCCCTCAAGCGCTCGGCCGAGCGCAGCCGTGCCCGCAAAAGCGCGCCCTTCCGCTCGGCGATGTCGATGCTCAATTTTTACCTCAATCGCGCAGGCGCGAGGCTTCCCGAGGGAAGGCGCAAAGTGCTGGACCAGGCGAAAGACGAGCTGAGAAATCTCTACGGAAGGAACCGAAGGAATTCCCATGCCGGAAAAACGCACCGTCGCACGCGCAAAGCGCGATCTGCGGCAAGGTAAGAGCCCGAGCACCGCGGCGGGCGAGTTCGTGAAGGAGGAGATGGACCACATCCGCAGCGGCAAGCACGGCGCCAAGAGCGCGAAGCAGGCCGTTGCCATCGGCTTGTCGAAGGCGCGCCGCGCCGGCGTCCCGCTACCCAACCGTCGTGGCAAAAAGGCCGCGAGGAAGAGGGCGACGATGCACACTGCGGCGCCGCGCCGCTCGCGAGCGGTACGCGGAGTGCTGAAGCGCCAGCCGCGCCGCGCCGCTTCGCACCGGGCGCTTTCGCGCCAGGCGCACCAGGCCGCCCGTCGCCGCGGCCGCGCCGACCGGCGTCGCGCCGGCCGCAGGGCGGCGAGGACCCGCCAGCGCCGCGCGTGATTCTGCTGGTGGTGGCCGTCGGCATCCTCGCTGCCGTTGCCATTGCGGCATATACGGATTGCCGGACCGCGTGATTCGCGCGCAGGTCAGCGAAGGCGTGGGGCTCACGGAGCTCGTGCGGCAATCGGTTCAGGCCTACTACTCGAAGAACCGGCGCATGCCGAAAGACGGCGGTGGAGGGCGACCCCTCTGCCGCTAGGCGGTCGGTTCTGCGCCCAAGGGCGTGCAGACTTCCTCGAGCGGCCGGCGCTCGGCGTCGACGCCGAGCTTCCAGGCGACGAACGCGGCCACGCACATCAGCGCGCCGGCGAGCGAATACGCGGCGAAGAGGCCGCTGCGGCTGCCGTCTTCGATCATCGCCCCGTAGAGCGGCGGGCCGGCGAAGCCGCCGAGCGCGGTGCCGAGCGCGTAGAACAGCGAGATCGAGATCGCGCGCATCTCGAGCGGGAAAACCTCGCTCACGGTGAGGTAGGCCGAGCTCGCCGCGGCCGAGGCGACGAAGAAGATCGCCGCCCAGCACACGGTCTGGCCGGTGGCGGAGAGCAGGTCGCGGGAGAAGGCGTAGGCGGTGGCAATGAGGAGAACGCCTGAAATGGAATACGTGAGACCGATCATCTTCCTGCGGCCGACCGCGTCGAACAGGCGCCCGAGGACGAGGGGCCCGAGGAAGTTGCCGAGCGCGAAGGGAAAGATGTAGTAGCCGACGCGCTCCTCGGGGATGCCGTAGAAGCGGGTGAGCATCAGCGCGTACGTGAAGAAGATCGCGTTGTAGAAGAACGCCTGCGACGCCATCAGGGTGAGGCCGAGCACGGCGCGCCGGCGGTGGCGCACCAGCAGCACGCGCAGGACCTCTCCCCAGGAAACGCTGCGCAGGGCGCGCATCGAGAGCGATGCGGTCACTTTGTCCGTGACGCCGACCTTGGCCTCGATGTCGCGGATCACCGCTTCGGCTTCGTCCACGCGGCCGTGCGTCAGGAGCCACCTCGGGCTTTCCGGCACGTGGCGCCGCACCAGCAGGATCGCGAAGGCCAGGACGGCGCCCAGGCCGAAGGCGATGCGCCAGCCCCATTGCGGCCCGAGGAGCCGCGGATCCAGAAGCACGATCGAAAGCCCCGCGCCGAGCGCCGCGCCGACCCAGAAAGTCCCGTTGATGGCGAGGTCCACCGTGCCGCGCAGCCGCGCCGGGATGAGCTCGTCGATCGCCGAGTTGATCGCGGCGTATTCGCCGCCGATGCCGAAGCCTGTCACGAACCGGCAGCAGGCGAAGGACAGGATGTCCCAGGAGAACGAAGTCGCCACCGTCGCGACGAGGTAGACGATCAGCGTGGCAAGGAACATGCGCTTGCGGCCGAGGCGATCGGCGAGCCGGCCGAAGAAGATCGCGCCGATGACGGCGCCGGCGATATAGGCGGAGGCGGCCCAGCCGATCTCGCTCGCCGTGAGCCCGAGAGTGTCGTCGCGCTGCAACGCCGGGCCGAGCGAGCCGACCACCGTGACTTCGAGACCGTCGAGGAGCCAGCTCACGCCGAGCGCGATGACCACGCGCCAGTGCCAGCCGGACCACGGCAGCCGGTCGAGGCGCGCGGGAATGTCGCTGCGGATCTCGCTCATCGACACAAGCCGCAGGCAAGCCGCGGGCCATGCGCCGACGGAGAGGGGTATAGTCCCGGGGCAAGGAGGAAACCATGAAGCTCTACATGCACCCGGTGTCGATGACCAGCCGTCCGGTGCGCCTGTTCATCGCCGAGCACAACATCCCGGCCGAGGAGGTGACGGTGGACCTCATGAAGGGAGATCACTACAAGCCTCCGTTCACGACCATCAATCCCAACCGGCAGGTGCCGGTCCTCGAGGACGAGGGTTTTCGCCTCACCGAGTGCTCCGCGATCCTCAAGTACCTCGCCGACAAGGTGAATTCGCCCGCCTATCCCAAGGACCTCAAGCAGCGCGCCAAGGTCAACGAGATGATGGACTGGCTGAACACCCAGTTCTACCGCGAGTACGGATACGGCTTCATCTATCCCCAGATCTTCCCGAACAACAAGCGGCCGACCGACGCCGCGCAGCAGGCCTGCCTCGAGTGGTCGAAGGAGCGCGCGCAGAACTGGCTCAAGCTCCTCGACCAGCACTGGCTCGGGCCGCGCGCCAACTACCTCTGCGGCGACAAGATCACGATCGCCGACTACCTGGGCGCCGGCTTCGTGTCGCTCGGCGAGATCATCCGCCTGGACTTCGCGGGCTACCCGAACGTCAAGCGCTGGCTGGAGAACATGAAGCGGCTGAGGAGCTGGGGCAAGGTGAACGAGGTGTTCTACGGCTTCCGCGACGCCGTCAAGGACCAGCAGTTCGCCACGCTGTGATCAAGGGCCTGCACCACAACGCGTACCGCTGCCGCGACTCCGAGGAGACGCGCAGGTTCTACGAGGACTTCCTCGGCCTGCCGCTCGCGCAGTCGCTCTGGATCAAGCAGTCGACGACCGGCCGGCGCACCGATACGCTGCACACCTTCTACCGCATGGACGACGGCTCGTGCCTCGCCTTCTTCGAGGCGCCCGACATGCCGTTCGAGTTCAAGGCGCAGCACGACTACGACCTGCACATCGCGCTCGAGGTGAAGCACGCCGACCTGCTCGCGATGTTCGAGAAGGGCAGGCGCGCGGGCGTCGAGACGCGCGGCATCTCGGACCACGGCTTCATCGACTCGATCTACTTCCGCGATCCCAACGGCTACGTGATCGAGCTCACCGCGAAGCGCGAGAACCACGAGCGTGCGATGGACCCGGAAACAAACCGGGCCCGGCGCACGCTCGAGGACTGGCAGCAGCGAAAGGCGTAGCTAGCGGGTTTGCGACGTTGCGGCGCGCTGCTGGTACTGCTGGTACGCCGGGATCGCGACCGCCGCCATGATTCCAAGCACGAAGACCAGCGGCACGATCCAAAGCGCGACCGTGACTCCGGTGGAATTGGGTGGCGTCTTGGCGCCGAACCGGTTGGCGCCGTCGGTCCCGGGAATGAACCAGAACATCAGGTTCGCGAATGGGACGAACACGAGCAGCGAGAACCAGCCGGTCATGTCGAAGTCGTGGCAGCGTTGGATGGTGAGCATCATCGACATGACGAAACAGGCGACGTACGCCACCATCAGCGCGACCATCCCGGCCGCAGGGCTCAACGCCACCAGGGCCATAGCCGGCACCACCAGTACGAGCGAGACCAGCATGCTGTAGACGATATAGCGCGCGCGGCCGATGCGCCCGGAAACGGCGAACAGCTTGACCGGCTGGAATTCCTCCCTGTCGCCGACCATGGACCGCGGCGCGCCGTACGGGTTCTGCATGACGTTTTGCTGTGCCATCTGTTGTTCCCCCTTTATAGGTGTTGTGAGGCTTCAGCGCTCCCTATAATACGCGCGCCCCTCGCGGCGAGCCTGCCTTGAAATTCTGCTTTTTCCATTTAATGCCGTTCACCGGCGTGAAGGAAGTCACGCCGGAGTGGCCGACGCCGAACCGCATGTTCGATCCGTCACGCGCGCACGAGCTCTACCGCGACTACGTCGACACGATGGTGTACGCCGAGCGCTGCGGCTTCGACTGGGTCGGCTGCAACGAGCACCACTTCAGCCCGTACGGGCTGATGGCGAACTGCAACCTGATCGGCGGCGCGCTCGCGTACCCGACGAAGAAGATCCGCATCGCGATGATGGGCAACCTCGTGCCGCTCAACAACCCGGTGCGCGTCGCCGAGGAGTACGCGATGCTCGACTGCATGAGCGGCGGACGCCTCGTCGCCGGGCTGATGCGCGGCATCCCGCACGAATACATCGCGTACAACATCCCGCCGGACGCGTCGTGGTCGCGCCAGCGCGAGGCGATCGCGCTCATCCTCAAGGCGTGGACCGAGCCCGAGCCGTTCGGCTGGGAGGGCGAGCACTTCCAGTTCCGCCAGGTCTCGATCTGGCCGCGGCCGCTGCAGAAGCCGCACCCGCCGCTCGTGATCTCGGCGTCGAGCCTCGAGTCGGCGCGTTTCGCCGGCGAGATGCGCGCCACCATGGGCATGGTGCTCATCTCCGACCTCGCGCTCGCCAAGGAATGCATCCAGGTCTACCGCGACGCCGCGCGCGCGGCCGGCTGGGAGCCGACGCCGGACCACATCCTCATCGGCATGCACACCGTCATCGCCGAGACCGACGACGAGGCGAAGGACGCGCTCAGGGAAGCGCGCAAGTACTTCGACCGCGTGCTGATGGGCGGCATGCGCACCGCGGGTCGGCTGGTGCTGCAGAAGACGCGCTACTACCAGGACGAAGCGAACCGCGGCCGCATGCAGAACCGCCTCGCGAAGCGCGAGGCCGCCACGCTGGAGGAGCAGATCGCGGGCGGCATGGTCCTGTGCGGCAGCCCCGAAAGCGTGGTGCAGCAGATCCGGCGCATCCACTCCGAGCTCGGCAACGGCATCTTCAATTTCACGATGAAGGTCGGCGACCTGCCCGACGCGGTGGTCCGGCGCGGCATGGAGCTGTTTCGCGACCGGGTGGCTCCGCACGTGAGGCACCTGTGAGGGTGGAAAAGCGCGGCAGCGGCCGCCCCCTCGTCTACCTGCACCCGGCTGGCGGGGTGCGCTGGACCGCGGTGCTCGAGCGCCTGGCGCGGACCCGTACGCTGCACGTACCCACCTTTCCCGGTTTCGACGGCACCGAAACCGAAGAGAAGGTGACTTCACGGCAGGGCCTCGCGCAGCGGGTCGGCGACTACATCGAAAAGAACATCGGTACGGCCTGCGACGTGATGGGCTGCTCCTTCGGCGGTGCGGTCGCGCTCTGGCTCGCGCTCGAGCGTCCCCGGCTCGTCGATCACCTGGTGCTCGAGTGCCCGGGGGGGCTGCAGACCATCGACCCGGCGCTGCGCAAGAACCCGCACGCCTTCTACAAGGCGCTATTCGCCCATCCCGAAAAGATCGCGTACGAGAAGAAGCCGGAAGACATCGAAGCGCGCAACCGCGCGATGCTGGCGCACTACGGGGCCGAGGACGGAATGGATTCCAAACTTCCCCAGAGCCTGGACCGGATCCGGGCAATCACGCTTGTCCTGCACGGCACCGAGGACCGCATCATCCAGGCCGAGACCATGCGGCTCCTCAAGAGCCGGCTTCCGCGCGCCTTCCTCGTCTACGTGTGGGACGCGGCGCACAGCATCGAGGTAGACCAGCCCGAGCGCATGAGCGCCGTGGTCGAGAGCTTCCTGGAGCGCTCGGAAGCCTTCGTCGTGCCCTACGCGTAGAGCTTCCAGCCGAAGCCCTCGCACTCGCGGCAGGGCAGCGGCCCGACCTTGCCGGTGGCGTGGCAGGACTCGCACTCGTCCCACAGGGTGTTCACCGCGCTCTTCAGCACGCCCGCGCAGCGCCGGCCGGTCACGACCTTCTCGCAGCGGTGGTTGAGCGCTTCGCGCCGGTTGGACGCGGCCTGGCAGACGCTGCACACGCCGATCGGCTTGTCCTTCTTGCTCGGCTGCATGGCGCACCTCCGGTGCGCCGATTGTGCGCCCTTGGGAGAGGAACCCCGTGTTAGATTTGCCGCAATGCACGTCGTCGAGCGTTGCGCCGCCTGGGCGGCGCGGTTCCGCCGGCAGCCGATCGCGTCCGAAGTGCTGCACCACGCGCGGCGCGCGCTGATCGACTGGCACGCCGCGCTCTATCCGGGCGCGGTGCTGCCGCCCGCGACGCTCCTCGAGAAAGCGCTCGCGAGCGAGCTCGACCGCGGCACGGCGCGGCTCGCGCTCGGCAGAAAGGCGACGGCGCGCGCCGCCGCGCTCATCAACGCGACCGCGGCGCACACCGCCGAAGTGGACGACATCTTCCGCGATGGTATCTACCACCCCGGAGCGCCGACCATCGCGGCCGCTTTTTCCCTGACCGAGAGCAAAGATCTGCTTCGCGCGGTCGTGGTGGGATACGAAATCTCCACGCGCATCGGCGCGGCGATGGGGCGCGCGCATTACAAGTACTGGCACAACACCGGGACGATCGGCTGCTTCGGCGCCGCCGCCGCCGCCGCGGAGGCGCTCGCGCTCGACGCGAGCCGCTTCGCGCACGCCCTCGCCACGGTGGCGACGTTCTCGGCCGGCCTGCAGCAGGCGTTCCGCATGGATTCCATGTCGAAGCCCCTGCACGCGGGTCATGCCGCCGAAGCCGGCGTCCTCGCCGCGCTCGCCGCGCGCGAAGGCGTCACCGGGTCGCTCGACGTCATGGAAGGCGAGGCGGGCTACGGCCGTGCCATGGGCGCCGGCCCCGACTGGGACAAGGCGCTCGCGACGCTCGGCGAGGACTTCCACATCACGCGCATGACGTTCAAGAACCACGCGTGCTGCGGGCACACCTTCGCCGCGATTGATGGTGCTCTTGCCCTGAAAAACCGGATGCAGGTCAAGCCTGCGGAGATCGAAGACCTCGAAGTCGCGACCTATCGCGCAGGCCTCGAAGTCGCGCACTACGAAAATCCCACGACGCCCGCGGAAGCACGCTTTTCGCTGAAGTACGTCGTCGCCACGGGACTGACCCACGGCAGCGTGCGCCTTGCAGCGTTCGACCAGGAAAGGATCGAGGACCCGGCAACGCGTGCCTTGATGAAGCGCATTCGCGTGTCGCTCGACCCCGAGCTCGACGCGGCGTTCCCGGCGCAGCGCGCGGCGCGCGTCGCGATCCAGGCCGGCGGGCGGCGCGCCGAGCACCTGCAACCGACCCGCATCGGCGATCCGGACGCGCCGCTCTCCGACGCGCAGCTCGAGGACAAGTACCTCGAGCTCGCCGCGCCGGTGATCGGCCCGGAGCGGGCGAAGGAGGAGCTGGCTCGGCTGTGGGCGCTCGAGGGGCGATGACGCTCGGCGAGGCGCTGTTCCGCCCGCGCACGGTGGCGCTGATCGGCGCGTCGGGCGATGCGGCCAAGAACACCGCGCGGCCGCAGCGCTACCTGCGCAAGCACGGCTATACCGGGCGCATCGTCCCGGTGAATGCCGGCCGCAAGGAGGTGCTGGGCGAAACCGCGTACCCGACGCTCGCGGAAGCGCCGGTCGACGTCGACCACGCCTTCATCATGGTCGAGGACGTCGAGGCCGCGATCGAGGATTGCGGCCGCAAGCGCGTGCCCGTCGCGAGCATCTACAGCAACGGGTTTGCCGATGCGGGGCCCAGCGGTTTCGAAAGACAGAAAAAACTTGTTGAAACGGCAAGAGCGCTGGGTGTGCGCCTGCTCGGCCCGAACAGCATGGGCGTAGTGGATATCCCGGGCCGCCTCGCGCTCACGGTCAACGCCATCCTGGAGATGGACGCGCTGCCGGCCGGCGGCGCGAGCGTCGTGTCGCAAAGCGGCACCATGCTCGGCACGCTGCTCTCGCGCGGCGCGGCGCGCGGGCTGGGCTTCGCCAAGCTGGTGTCGGTGGGCAACGAGTGCGACCTCGGGGCAGGGGAGCTGGTCGAGCTGCTCGCCGAAGACGCCGAGACGCGAGTCATCCTGCTGTTTCTCGAAACCATCCGGGACGCCGAACGGCTCGCGCGCGCCGCGCGCAAGGCGCATTCGGCCGGCAAGCCGCTCGTCGCCTACAAGCTCGGGCGCTCGGCGTTGGGCGAGGCGCTCGCGCGCTCGCACACCGGCGCGCTCGCCGGGGCCGACGCCGCGATCGACGCCTACTTCCACGACTGCGGCATCGTCCGGGTCGACCTGCTCGAAACGCTGATCGAGGTCGCGCCGCTGCTGCAGGGACGCCGGCCGCCGGATCTGGCGCGCGCCGGGCGCGTCGCCGTGGTGACTACCACGGGGGGCGGCGCCGCAACGGTGGTCGACCGGCTCGGCGTCGCTGGAATCGAGGCCGTCGGGCCGCGGCCGGACGCTCCGATCCACGACCTCACGATGACCGCGACGCCGCGCGTCTATCAGGAAACGCTCGAGAAGCTTCTCGAGTCTCCGCAGTGCGACGCGGTGCTCGCCACGGTCGGCTCCTCGGCGCAGTTCCATCCCGGGCTCGCGATCGAGCCGATTGTGGCCGCCTCGGCAAAGCGCAGCGCGAAGCCGCTGGCGGTCTTTCTCACGCCGCACGCCGAGCGCTCGCTCGCCCTGCTCGCGCAGCACGGCATCGCGGCGTTTCGCACGCCCGAAGCCTGCGCCGACGCCTTCGCCGCCTACTTTTCCTGGGTGTCCCCGCGCAATCCGCCCCCATTGGTGGCGCCTGCCATGCGCCAGGACGCCTTCGAGCTCGTCGAAGCGCTCGGCATCCCGGCGGCGCCGCGCGCGATCGCGCATGCGCCCGACTTTGCGCATGCGATTCCGTACCCGGTCGCAGTGAAGATGCTCGACGCGGAGCATAAGACCGAGGTCGGCGGCGTCGCTCTCGGTGTTTCGGACCAGAAGGAGCTTCTGAAACGAGTTGCCGCGTGGGGCAAAAATTCCGTTCTGGTGCAGAAAATGGAGCGTGGCCTCGCCGAGGCGATCGTCGGCTACCGCGACGATCCCGTAGTCGGACCCTTGATCCTCGTGGGCGCCGGGGGGACGCTTGCCGAGCTCTATCGCGACTACTCGCTCGCCATGGCGCCCGTGACCGCGGAAGAGGCGGAGCGCATGATCGAGCAGGTGAAAGGGCTTGCGACGATTCGCGGCTATCGCAATCTGCCGCACGGCGATGTGAAGTCCCTCGCGAGGGCCGTGTCCGATTTTTCGCGCCTGGCCCTCATCGCGGAGCGGCCGGTTGCGGAGGCCGAGATCAATCCGCTCATGGTGAAAGCGCAAGGCGTGGTCGCGGTCGACGCGCGCCTGGTGCTGAAAGGCTAGAAGTGCCGCTCGCCGCCCTCCGCGAGATCCTCGCCGCCGCCGGAATGGAAACCGCCGCACCGCCCGATATCACGGGCGCCGATCCGGTCGTGCGCACGCGCTACCGGGTGGGCACGGCCGGCGCGGCCGCGCTCGCGGCGCTCGGCCTCGCGGTGACGCGATTCGGCGAGCGGCGGGGGCTGCCGCGGCAGCAGGTGGCGGTCGATCTGCGCGCCGCGGCGGCCTCGCTCAGAAGCGCCCGCTATCTGAAAGTGGGCGGGCGGCCACCGCCGCCGCAATGGGATCCGCTGAGCGGGTTCTACCCCGTGCGCGACGGCTGGATCAGCATCCACTGCAATTTTCCCAATCACCGCGAAGCGGCGCTGAAGGTGCTGCAGACCGAACCGGACCGGCAGCAAGCGGAGCAGAGGAGCGCAAGCTGGGCGGGCGAGGCGCTGGAAGACGCCATCCACGCCGCCGCGGGCTGCGCCGGCTTCGTGCGCAGCGCGGCCGAGTGGCAGCGGCACCCGCAGGCGAAGGCCGTTGCGTCGCGCCCGCTCATCGAGATTGTGCGGATCGGCGATGCGCCGCGCGAAAGAGTCGCGAAAGGCACGAGACCGCTCGAGGGCGTGCGCGTGCTCGACCTCACTCGCGTGCTCGCGGGTCCCACTTGCGCGCGCAGCCTCGCCGAGCACGGCGCGGACGTGCTGAAGATCAGCGCCGCGCACCTGCCCGATTCTGGCCCGATGGATGTCGATACCGGCATCGGCAAGCTCTCGGCGCGGCTCGATCTCAGGGCCGCGGAAGACCGGGCGGCGCTGGAGCGCCTCGTCGCGCAAAGCGACGTCTTCTCGCAGTCCTATCGGCCGGGGACACTCGCGGCGCGCGGCTTTTCGCCGGAAGCGCTCGCGCGGCTCCGCCCCGGCATCGTTTGCGTGTCGCTCTGCGCCTGGGATATGACCGGGCCGTGGCGGGCGCGGCGTGGCTTCGACAGCATCGTGCAGTCGGTGAGCGGCATGGCGGAGCTCTCGGCGAAGGACGGCAGGCCTCAATACCTTCCGGTATCGGCAATCGATTACGTGAGCGGCTACCTGATGGCCTTCGGCGCCACGGTCGCGCTCGAGCGCCGGGCGCGCGAGGGCGGAAGCTGGCTCGTGCGGATGGCGCTCGCGCGCGTGGGCAAGTGGATCGTCGACCGCGGTCTCCTCCCGCAAGAAGCCGTCGAGCCGGTCCCGCCGGAACTGCCGGAGGAGGAGCTGCACGCGCTGATGGGCGAAATGGAGACCCCTGCGGGCACCATCCAGTACCTGCGGCCGGTGGTGCAGCTTTCGCATACCCCGCCTTACTGGAGCCGGCCCCCCGTGCCGCTCGGGACCCACCGGGCGGCGTGGCCCTAGAGCCATGATCGAAAGCCTGGCTGAACGCGTGAACGCGGACCCGGCAATCGTGCGCTGGGGGCGGCACATGAACGAGACGTTCATGATCCAGGTCGGCGAGGCGCAGTATCTCGTCACCGTGGCGGCGGGCCGCGTCGAGAAGGTGGAGCGCGGCCCGTTCGTCATGCGTCCCTGGCGCTTCGCCATCCGCGCCAGCGCCGAGCACTGGGAGAAATTCTGGCGCGACCCGCCGCCGCCGGGCTGGCACGACCTGTTCGCGCTCCTGCGCCGCGGCGAAGTCGCGTTCGAGGGCGACCAGCGCGTGCTGATGGCCTACCTGCTTTACCTCAAGCTCGCACTTGCATCGTTGAGAAAACGATGAGCATCGAGCCGATCGTGGGCCGCTACGCGCACATCGAGCTCGAAGGCCGCGAGCACCGCGTGTACTTCGAGGAAGCAGGCGAGGGTATTCCGCTTCTGTGCCTGCACACCGCGGGCTCCGACAGCCGTCAGTACCGCGCCGTCTTGAATGACGCGGAAATCGTGCGGCGCTACAGGGTGATCGCGTTCGACATGCCGTGGCACGGGAAGTCGTCGCCACCGGCGGGATGGGAGAGTGAGGACTACCGCCTCACCACCGGGCGCTACACCGGCATGATCATGAGCGTGGCACGCGCGCTCGGGCTCGAGCGGCCGGTCGTCATGGGCTGCTCGATCGGAGGCCGCATCGTGCTCGATCTGGCGTTGAGGCATGCGCATGAATTGCGCGCCCTGATCGGCCTGCAGTCGGGCGCTTTCGTCGAGCGCTATTACGACCCGGCGTGGCTCGATCACCCGGAGGTGCACGGCGGCCGCGCCTGCGGCGCGGTGGCCTACGGGCTGATGTCGCCGCTCAGCCCGCGCGCCGAGGTGTGGGAAACCGTGTGGCACTACATGCAGGGCGGGCCGGGCGTGTTCACCGGAGACCTGCACTTCTACCAGGTCGAGGGCGACGTGCGCGAGCGCATCGGCGAGATCGACACCTCGCTGTGCCCGCTTTATCTCCTCACCGGCGAATACGACTATTCCGCCTCACCCCGCGATACGCAAGCGGTCGTCGACCGGGTCAAGGGCGCGAAGCTCACCGTCATGAAAGGCCTCGGGCACTTCCCGATGAGCGAAAACCCGCAGGCGTTCCTCGGCCATCTGCGGCCGGTGCTGCGGGAGATCCACGGCGGCTAGCGCCGCGCGAACTTGAGGTGGATCACCTTCGGCGTCGCCACGGTGCGCACCAGCTCCAT
>DATLUZ010000111.1:0-16424 GCA_035577785.1 Burkholderiales bacterium
AAAGGGGAGAGTCCCATGAGTTCGCAAGCCTGGATGGTCTGGCCCGACAATTTCGCAGTTTCCTTCCTGGTTGTGGCGGTGCTCGCCATGGCCTTCATGTACGCGGCGCGCTGGCCGATGCACGGCCTGCTCCGCTCGGTCGGGCACGCCGTGGGCGGCCCGCTGCGCATGGGCGCCCGCTGGTTGCTCGCGGCCGCGGCCGAGGTGCAGGCCCGCAACAAGGCGGTGCTCCTCGCCCACGGCAAGCACGAGGTCGGGCAGCGCGTGGAGCGCGAGTTCGAGCGCCTCGGCGTCATCGTGCAGCGCGAGCTGCAGGGCTACCCGGCGCTGCAGAGGAAGCTTCTCGACGAGATCACCCGCATCGAGGAAGACTACAAGAAGTGCGGCGAGGTCCCGCCGCCGCCGCCGGAGTGGACCGAGGCGGTTGCCGCGGTGGCCAACGTCAAGACCGGCGGCAACGAGCTGGTCCTGAGGGTGCTGGAAGAGATCAAGCGCTCGATCACCTCCATCCACGACAAGACGCTCGCCGACTACCGCCGCGCCTACGAGCGGCGCCACAAGATCCTCGAGAGCTTCATGCCGTTCTGGCGCTCGGTGGACAAGAACCTGGTCCAGGTCGAGCAGAACATGGCGCGCCTGCAGGCGAACGTGCGCACCGTCGACGCCCACATGGCGATCTACGAGCAGATCAACGAAGGCACCGACAAGGCGCAGCACGCGCTCACGGTGTCGGGGTTCACCCAGTTCGCGACCTCGCTCCTCGTCATGTGCGTGGCCGCGGGCGGCGCCTTCATCAACTTCAAGCTGATCGCGCTGCCGATGTCCGAGATGGTCGGCGCGGGCGACTACATCACGCATTCGCTGCGTACCTCGGAGGTGGCCGCGCTGGTGATCATCTTCGTCGAGGCCTCGATGGGCCTGTTCCTGCTCGAGGCGCTGAGGATCACGCACCTCTTCCCGCGCATCGCCAACCTGAACGACCGGCTGCGCACGCGCATGCTGTGGATCGCGCTGACCCTGCTCGTCATCCTGGCCGGCGTCGAGGCGGCGCTCGCCCTGATGCGCGACATGCTGATCTCCGACAAGCAGGCCCTGCTGCAGTCGCTCTCCACCGTGCAGCCGGTGGCGCACGACGGCTGGATGTCGAGCATCCCGACCGCGGGCCAGATGCTGCTCGGCTTCATCCTGCCCTTCGCGCTCGCGTTCATCGCCATTCCGCTCGAGTCGGTGATCCACTCCGGCCGCACCGTGGGCGGGGTGTTCGTGCTGGCGCTGCTGCGCTCGCTCGCGTTCCTGATGCGGGTGCTGGGCAACGTGGCGCGGCAGATGAGCCGCGTGCTGATCAAGCTCTACGACGTCTTCATCGTGGTGCCGCTCATGGCCGAGCGCATGTGGAAGGGCTCGCGCTCTGAGCGTTCCTCCAAGCTCGACGTCGACGTCGACCTCGAACGCACCCACGCCTAAAGGGGAGAGCCGACATGAAAAGACGCCACTTCCTGGCCGCGCTGCCCGCGGCCGTGCTGGCCGCCACCGGCTGCGTCGATTCGCGCAGCCACACGAACGCGGTCTACATGCTGGTCGACACCTCGGGCACGTACGCCCAGGAAGCCGGCAAGGCGCAGGTGATCATCAACTACCTGCTCGGGTCGCTCCAAGCCGGCGATTCGCTCGCGGTGGCGCGGGTGCAGAGCCGCAGCTTCAGCGAGAAGGACATCGTCGCCAAGGCGACGTTCGATTCCCGGCCCTCCCAGGAGAACGCGCAGAAGCGCGCGTTCCGGGAGCGCATCGAGAACTCGTTCCGCGCGGTTTCGGGTAGCCGCTTCACCGACATCACCGGCGGCCTGATCCAGGGCGCCGAGTTCCTGAACGAGACCGGCGCCGGCAGCAAGACCATCATCATCTTCTCCGACATGCAGGAGGAGCTCGACAAGGTGACGCAGCGCGACTTCCCGATCACCCTCAAGGGCATCCGGGTCGTCGCGGTGAACGTGGTCAAGCTCAAGACGGACAACATCGATCCGCGCAAGTACATGGGCCGCCTCGAGGCCTGGCAGAAGCGGGTCGAGACCGCGGGCGCGCGCGAGTGGCGCGTCATCAACAACCTCGACCGCCTGGACGCTATCCTGGCGCGCGGCTGAGCCAGACAAGACAAGAAGCAAGAAAAACAAGAACTCAGGGACGGACCACGAATTTCCTAGGCAGGAAACGTGGTCCGTCCCTGTTTTACGTACGGTACTTCTTGAGCGCTTCCTTGGTGATGGCGATGCCATGCCCGGGCTTCGCCGGGATGCGGAACTCGCCGTCCTTGCAGGGCGGCAGCTCCTCGAACAGATCCTTCGGCGCCCAGTCCATGTACTCGACCAGGAAGCCGTTGGAGAGCGCGCCGCACACCTGCAGCGAGAGCTCGTGCACGACGTGCGGCGCGATGGCGATGCCGTGCGCCGCGGCGAGATGGCCGATCTTCAGCGTCTCGCTGTAGCCGTTCGCGCGGCACACGTCGGGCATCAGGTAGCGCGCGGCCTTGCGCTGGATCAGCTCGCGAAACTCGTAGCGCGTGTAGTTGTTTTCGCCGGTGGCGACCGGAATGCGGATCGCCTTCGCCACCTCTTCGCACAGCGCCAGATCGTCCGCCAGCACCGGCTCCTCGTACCACACCAGGTCGAATTCCTCGAGCAGGGCCGCCTGACGCCGGTTGCCCTCGAGGTCGAGCTTCTGGTTCACATCCACCATCATGCGCATTCCGGGCAGCGCCTTGCGCACTGCTTCGACGCGCGCACGGTTCACCTTCGGGTCCGGATGATGGATCTTCATCTTGTAATACCTGCAGCCGGCGGCGGCATACCGTTCCGCCTCGGCGATGAGCTCCGCCTCGGTGTACTTGCCCCAGCCGCCGCTGCCGTAGGCGCTCACGCGGTCCGTGTAGCCGCCCCAAAGCTTGTAGAGCGGCAGCCGGGCCGCCTTGCCGGCGAGGTCCCACAGCGCGATGTCGAGCGCGGAGATCGCCATGCCGGCGATGCCGACGCGCCGCACGCCGCGGTCGCCGCGGTACATCTTGTCCCACAGGTGCTCCACCTGGAGCGGATCCTCGCCGATCAGCAGGTTCTTGAGCCGCGCGTCGAGGTAGGCCAGCACGGCTTCGGCGCCGCCGCCGCCGAACACCATGCTGTAACCCTGGCCGCGCACGCCTTCGTCGGTCGCGATGTCGGCTACCACGAATTTGTGGTGCGGCCACTCGGTCGATATCGGCCGCGGCGTGGGGATGGTGAGAAGGCAGGTCTCGATGGAAGTGATTTTCATGGCGGCACGTATTTTGCGGCGTATCGGGCACGATTGACAGCAGGTGTTTGCAAGGAGAAGTCGCAATGGCAGGGTTTACATCCGAGCGTAGAAACGCGGAGCGGCGCAGCGGCACCGAACGTCGCTCGGGCGCGCAGCCGCTCGGCAGCGGGCGCGGCATCGCCGAGATGCTGGATCCCGCCGGCGAAGAGGCCTATTGGCGCGAGAACTACGCGTCCCAGTCCTTCTACGAGGCCGGGCTGACCTATGACGACTACCACCCTGGCTACCGCACCGGATGGGAAGGCCGCGCCCGCCACGAAGGCCGCAGCTTCGAAGAGGTCGAGGCCGAGCTGAAGTCCGCCTACGAGCGTGGGCGCCACGGTTCGCGGCTAGGCTGGGACCGTAATCGCCACGCCGCGCGGGCGGCCTGGGACCGGTTCGACGCCACGGACCCGTTCGAGCGTAGCCAGTAGTAATAGGCGTCAAAGCGGCGTCAAAGCGGCGCCACAGCGGTTCACAATCGGGTCAGGGCAGCCGCCCTGACCCGATTTCTTTTTGCGTGCCTCGAAAATGAACAAGCTAAAACGCATGAAGCTCTTGGCGACCGGCCTGCTGCTCTTGGCCGGCGCGGTCTATGTCGCGGCGCGCGCCCTGGAGCCCGGGAGGCCCTGGCTTCACTACGTCGCGGCCGCGGCCGAGGCGGCCATGATCGGCGCCATCGCCGACTGGTTCGCGGTCGTCGCGCTGTTCCACCATCCGCTCAATTTGAGCTTCATCCCGCACACCGCCATCCTGCCGCGCAACAAGGCGCGCATCGCGGAAGGCCTGTCCCAGTTTATCCAGCAGAATTTCCTCAGCTCGGCGGCGGTGGTGGCGCGCATCGCGGCATTTCGCCCTGCGGAAACGTTATGCCGCTGGCTGGTCAGGCGCGAGAACGCGGAGACGCTCGCCGCCTACGCGACGCGCCTGGTGAGCTACGCGCTGACTGCCGTGGACGACGAGCGGGTGCGTGGCTTTCTCGCCCGCGTCGTCACCGATGCGCTCGGACGGGCCGACGTCGCTACTGCGCTCGCCCAGCTGCTCGACGTTCTAACCGAAAACGAGCGCCACCACGCGCTTCTCGACGAGGCGCTCGCGGGGCTCGACGAGCTTCTCGCGCGCGAGGCTACGCGCCGTTTCATCGCCGAAGAGGTTCGAAAGAGCTCGCCCGTCCTGCTGCGCGCCATCAACCAGATGCTCGGCCTGAAGCTCGACGAGCGCGCGGCGCTGAAAATCGTCGATGTCGCGCTGAAGAAGGTGTCCGAAGTGAGGCGCGACCGCGAGCACGAGCTGCGCGAGCGCTTCGACGCCTTCGTGCGTCGCTTCATCGAGCGCTTGAAGAGCGATCCGGCCATGCGCGAGAAGATCCACCGGATGCGTGACGAGGCGCTCGACAACCCGGCCCTCGCCGGCTATGTCGGCGGCCTGTGGGACGAGTTTCGCGCCTGGCTCCCCGGCGGCATGCGCGGCCGCCTGCCCGGCCTCATCGTCGAGCTCGGCGAGAAGATCGACGCCGACCCCGCGATCCGCGAATGGATCGACGAGCAGATCCTTTCCGCGCTGCCGCCGCTCGTGGAGGAGCACCGGGCCAAGTTCGGCCGCTTCATCGAGGACCAGATCCTGTCGTGGCAGGAGGAGAAGCTGGTGGCCGAGCTGGAGCGCCACATCGGGCCCGACCTTCAGTACATCCGCATCAACGGCACGGTCGTCGGCGCGCTCGCGGGCCTTGCGATCGCCGCCCTGACGCAGCTCCTCCCCTAGCCCCCTAAGCTCCCCTGGGCCGGATGGATCACGCGGCGCCGCGAGGCACCGCCATTGCTGCACGTACGGAATGGACGGGGCCTTCAGCGTGACCGTGCTGCGCCGGCGGAGCGAGCTCTCGGCGGTCGCGGCCGACTGCGCGGACCTCGCGCTTCACTGCGCGGAGAACTCGCGCCTGGAGCAGCCGCGCCACGAGGGCACGCGCTGCGCTCTCGTGTGGACCGGGGCGCGCGGCCGCGGCAAGCTCGCCGCGCTGATCCCGTTCGGCGCGCCCGCGCTCTACCAGGGCCTTCCTCTGGTGGCGCTGAGGTCCTGCACGCCGCTCCTGCGCTTGGGCTGGGAGCAGGCGGCGCTGCACGCGCTGCTCGACTGGTTTCGCGCCGACGGCGAAGGCGCGGCGCTGCTCGAATTCCGCGGACTCGCGCGCGGCGGGCCGGTCGAGGCCGCGTTCGCCGAAGTCGCACGCCAGCGCGAGCAGCTCGTGCTCGCGACCGCGGCCGCCGATGACGCGTGCACGCTGCTCGTCACCGACCGCAAGTGGAGCGACCTTGCGGAGAGCGCGCCGCCGCTCCTGCGCTGGGCGAAGCGCAGCGCGGCGAGCATGCTTTACGGCCGGCCGGACCGCTAGAGCTTCAGGAACAGCGTGACGAGCGGCTCGGCGCCGCGCTGCGCGCTCCAGTGTCCGTGCAGCCTGGCATCGAACCGCGCGCCTTCCGGCAGCACGTCGGCCGCGAAGAAGTGCGCTCCGGGACCGAACCGGCGCGAGCTCCCGTCCTGCAGCCCGATCTCCATCTCGCCTTGCAGGATGAACACCCATTGCGGCTTGGGCGTGCAGTGGAATTCGCTCCTGAAGCCGACCGGGCTTTGCCGCAGCTGGTAGCCGGCGGCGGGGAGGAGTGCCGAAAGACGCGACTGAGGCGTCCCTTCGACGAGCGGCACGCGTTCCTCGTGGAATTTCGCACGGCCGTCGTGATCCGTATAGAGCACGGTCTTCATGAAGGCGAGTTCTCGGTCCATTCCTTGCTCCCTTCTCTTTGGCACACACAACCATGGAGGTGAGCATGAAATTTACGGCATTGGTGGCGGCACTGGCGTTGTCCCTCGGAACCGCTCTCGTCACAGGGTGCGATCGCGACAACAGCAAATCGGCCTCGGGTGGCTCGACATCGTCTCCGAGCGGCTCCAGCACGTCGGGCGCAAGCGGCAGCTCGAGCACCGGCTCGACCAGCAGCAGCGCTTCGAAGAAGGCGCCTTCGAGCCCGAGCTCGAGCCCCAGCAGCCCGAGCAGCTCGGGAAGCTCCAGCAGCAAGTAAGAACTTCCGTCTCCACGGAAAAGTGTTCTGCGCGCGCGGTTTAGCCCCTTCTCAATCAAGGGTTTAGGCCGGGCGCGCAATTTGCTGCTTCCTTGCACCCCAACCCATGGAGGACACATGAAGCTTTCCGCTATTGCAGTTGCAGTCGCGCTTGCCCTTGGTCTCGCCGCGTGCGATCGCGGCGACAGTAGTAAGACTTCGTCGGGCTCCCCGAGCTCCAGCACATCGTCTTCGCCGAGCAGCTCGCCTACGTCGCCGTCAGGCGGCGCCTCGTCGTCCAGCTCCTCGAGCCCCTCGAGCCCGTCCAGCCCGTCTTCCTCGAGCTCGCCCTCCGGCAGCATGAGCGGGTCGGCGTCCAGCGACACCAAGTCGGGCTCGGCCTCCGGCGGCGCCAGCTCCAGCTCGCCCAGCTCGAGCAGCAGCTCGAGCTCCACAAGCCCCAGCTCCCCGAGTTCCAGCACCCCGAGCGGCGGCGCGAGCAGCTCGTCCCCGAGCAGCAGCTCTTCGTCTTCGACGACGCAGGACCCAGCCAAGAAGTCGCAGTAAACGCAGTTAGGGTTGTGAGAAGGGCCAGGCGCGAAGCCTGGCCCTTTTCTTTCAGGACACCTTTACCTGCATCGCGCCGATGCGATCGATGCGGGCGCGCATCGTGTCGCCCGGCCGGACCGGTCCCACGCCCTGCGGCGTGCCGGTGAGGATCACGTCGCCAGGATGCAGCGTGTAGAACGTCGAGCCCCATGCGATCAGCTGCGCCACGCCGAGGATGAGATCGCTCGTGCTGGCATCCTGGCGGGGCTCGCCGTTGACCGCGATCGACACCTGCAGCTTGCCGGGATCGCCCACCTCGTCGGGGGTGACGAGCCACGGTCCGAGCACGCAATACGAATCGGGCGACTTGCGCAGGCTGCGCTCCTCGGGCCCGCGGATCGTCATGTCGAGGCCAATGCAGTAGCCGGCGATGTAGTCGGGCGCGGCCGCGGCGCTGACGTTCTTCGCGCTGCGGCCGATGACGAGCGCCAGCTCGACCTCGTGATCGTTGCGGCGGTCGGTGTGGACCAGCTTCACGCCTTCGCCGGGGCCGACCACCGCGCTCGTCGCCTTGAGGAACATCCCCGCCTTGTGGATTTCGCTCACGAGGTTGCCGTGGTGGATGCCCTGGTCCGCAAGCACCTCCTGCAGGTGTTTCGCGTAGTTCACCGGCGCGGCGATGATCTTGCCGGGATTGGCCACGGGCGCGAGCAGCCTGACTTCGGCCAGCGGAACCGCTTTTGCACGCCTTGCCGCCTGCTCCATCTTTGGCTTTAGGGAGGCAAGCGCGGCGATGAAAGGATCGTGTCTGGGCAGCGGATAGGTGAACCCGCCCAGCTCCGCCTCGACGACCGCGGTGACGTCGTGCACCGCGTCGCCCTGCACCAGGCCGATGCGCGCCTCGTCGTAGCGGCAGATCTTCATTCGATGGCCTCGCTTTTCCGCAGCCCCGAGATCATCGAGCTCTCAAGGAGGAAGGCGCGCGCCTCCTCGCGGTCGCTGGCAGTGGCGACGAGCTCGTCCATGCGCGCGCGCTGCACCTCCGGGTCGCGCTCCTCGAGCATGCGCTTGTTGCGGATCGACATCGCCTGCACCTGGTCGACGCAGGCCGCGCGGCGCTGGCGCACGTAGAGGTCGAGCAGATCCTCGCCGCTTTCGCCGCGCCACACCCGGCCGAGCTTCTCGGCGAGATTCACCGCGTCGTGGATGCCGCTGTTCAGGCCGAATGCGCCGAGCGGGTTGTTGAGGTGCGCGGCGTCGCCCGCGAGCAGCACGCGCCCGACGCGCCATTCGCTCGCCACGCGCTGGTGGACGCGGTAGATGACCTTGTGGCGCACCTCGTAGGGCGAGCCCTGGGCGTGGAAGGCCTTCATCTTCGCCTCGACGTGCTGCGCGTCGAGCAGCGCGTCGTCGGGCATGCCCGGGTCGCAAGGGAACACCACGCGCCATACGCCCGGCGGTCCGGCATCGGGCATCTTGAAAAGCGCCGCCCATTCCACCGGGTCGGCCACATAGGTGTTGAGCGCGTAGCCGTGGGGGCTGAAATCGTACGGCGTGCTCACCACCAGGAATTGCTCGGGCCAGGTGAATCCCTCGAACTCGATCGGGAGCAGCTTTCGCACCGTGCTGCGGCCGCCGTCGGCGCCGACGAGCCACGACGCCTCGAAGGTGCCGGGAATCCCGTCGGACTCGACGCGGACCTTGAGCCGCTCGCCTTTCTGCTCGAAGCCGATGACGCGATGGCCGAAATACACCTGCACGCTCGCCTGCTTGCGAAGGATGTCGAGCTGGATCGGCGTCAGCCGGTGCTGCTCGAGGTGCAGGCGGTACGGGTAGGCGGTGACGTCCGAGAGAATCCCGAGGTCGAATTCGGCGACCTGGCTGCCGTTGCGCTCCCGGATCTGCCAGCGGCGCACCTGCAGCCCGTGCTGGTGCATGCGCTGGGTGATGCCGTACTTTGCCATCATGTCCTGCGTCGGCGGGTGGTAGGAGCCGGCGCGCAGGTCGTGCGTGAGGGACGCCTCGGCCTCGCACACCACGACGGGAATGCCCTGCGCGCCGAGCGCGAGCGCGCACATGAGCCCCGTCGGACCGGCGCCGGCGATCACCACGGGGGGCCGCTCATGCATGCGCGGATTCTATAAGATGGCGCAAATGCGCATCTGCGTCTTCGGCGCCGGCGCGGTCGGCGGGCATCTCGCGGCGCGGCTCGCCGCGGGCGGCCACGAGGTTTCGGTGGTGGCGCGCGGCGCGCACCTCGATGCCATGCGCGCGCGCGGCGTGAAGCTGCTGCACGGCGACGAAGTCATCGCCGGCCGCGTGCGGACGGCGGACATCGGCGTGCAGGACGCCGTCTTCGTCACCGTCAAGGCGAACGCGCTCGGCGGCTTCGTCGACGCGGCCGCGCCGCTGCTCGGCCCCGAGACCGCGGTGGTCTTCGCGCAGAACGGCATTCCGTGGTGGTACGCCGAGGAGCTTCCCGCGCTCGACCCTGGAGGCAAGCTGAGAAATTTAGTTCCAAGACAAAACGTGGTGGGCGGCGTCGTGTACTCGGCGAACGAGGTGGTCGAGCCCGGCGTGATCCGCAACTTCGTGCCGGGGAACAACATGCTGGTGATCGGAGACGCGGACAACCGCAATCCGTTCGTGGTGGGTGAATTGCGGCGCGCGCTGGAGGCGAGCGGGATCGCTTCGCCGCCGCCGCAGGACATCCGCCAGGCGGTGTGGGCAAAGCTCGTGCAGAACCTGGGCAGCGCGAGCCTGTGCCTGCTCGCGGAGACCACGACCTCCGGCATCACCGAAGACGCGGAGCTCAAGGCGATCTCGGGCCGCATGAAAGCGGAGGCCGCGGCGATCGCCGCCGCGCACGGCGTGGACATCGCGCGCGCGCCGCACCGGCCGGGCGGCGGCCACGTCTCGGGCGCGATCGGCCACAAGCCGTCGATGCTGCAGGACTACCTGAAGGGCCGCCCGATGGAAATCGAGGCGCAGCTCGTCGCGCCGCTCGCCTTCGCGCGCGCCGCGAAGCTGGCGACGCCGACGCTCGACATCGTGCTTCCGCTCGCCGCGCACAAGGCCATGTCGAAGGGACTGTACCGCCCGTTCGCCTGACCCGGGCGTTTGCGCGACGGCGAGCGGGCAAAATGCTCACCGGCTTTTGGAAGCCCTTGGCGCAACAGGGCATTTTAGCAGGCCATGGGCGCGCCCCCGGGGATAGAATCGCCGCTTATGCCCGCCAAGATTCGCTCGGTCGAGCAGGCGCTCGCCCAGCCCGACGATCTCGCCGCGCTGCGCGAAAGCGAAGTGCTCTATCGCCGCACCTTCGAGCTGGCCGGTTCCGGGCTCGCGCACATCGGGATGGACCGGCGCTTCATCCGCGTCAACCGGAGGCTGTGCGAGATCCTCGGCTACCCCGAGCACGAGCTCCTCAAGCTGCGCGGCAAGGATATCTCGCATCCGGAGGACTCCGAGGTCATCAACGAGCAGCGCCCGAGCCTGTACGCGGGCGAGATCGACGCCGTGCGCCTGGAGAAGCGCTACATCCGCAAGAACGGCGAGGTGGTGTGGGTGCATTTCACCATGGTGGTCGAGCGCGACGCGGGCGGCGTGCCGCAATACGAGATCGCGGTCTACGAGGACATCACCGCGCGCCGGCAGGCCGAGGAGGCGCTGCGCCAGAGCGAGGAGCGCTTCCGCCGCACCTTCGAGCTCGCGGACTCGGGCCTTGCGCACGTGAGCCTCGACGGGCGCTTCCTGCGCGTGAACCGGCGCATGTGCGAGATCTTCGGCTACAGCGAGGCGGAGCTGCGCAACCTCACGGCGAAGGACATCTCGCATCCCGAGGACCGCGACCTTGCCGACCCGCCGCGCGCGCGGCTGCTCGCCGGCGAGATCGAATCGGCGCGCCTCGACAAGCGCTATTTCCGCAAGGACGGCCAGATGATCTGGGTGAACATCGCGATCGCCATGGAGCGCGACGCCCAGGGGCGGCCGCTCTACGCCATCTCGGTGCTCGACGACATCACCGAAAGGAAGAACGCCGAGGCGGCGCTGCGCGAGGCGCACGAGGAGCTCAAGCGGAGCAATTCGGAGCTGGAGCAGTTCGCCTACGTCGCCTCGCACGACCTGCAGGAGCCGCTGCGCATGGTGTCGAGCTACGCCCAGCTCCTCGGCCGGCGCTACGGCGACAAGCTCGGAGCCGACGCGGGCGAGTTCATGGGCTACATCGTCGACGGCGCGGCGCGCATGAAGCAGCTGATCGAGGACCTGCTCGCCTACTCGCGCGTCGGCACCAAGAGCCGGGATTTCAAGCCGATCGAGCTCGAGAGGGCGCTGTCGCGCGCGCTCGCCAATCTCAAGGCCGCGATCGACGAATCGGGCGCCGCGGTCACCCACGACCCGCTGCCGACGCTGCCGGCGGACGCGGCGCAGCTCGCGCAGGTGTTCCAGAACCTGATCGGCAACGCGCTCAAGTTCCGCTCGCAATTCGCGCCGAAGGTCCACGTCGCGGTCCACGACCGGGGCGAGGCCTGCGAGATCGCGGTGCGCGACAACGGCATCGGCATCGAGCCGCAGTATTTCGAGCGGATCTTCATGGTGTTCCAGCGGTTGCACAACAAGGGCGAGTACCCCGGCACGGGCATCGGCCTCGCCATCGTGAAGAAGGTGGTCGAGCGCCACGGCGGCACGGTGCGGGTCGAATCGACGCTAGGGGAAGGCAGCGCCTTCAGTTTCACGCTGCCCAAACATCAGAAGGAGACGGGCAATGGTGGATGAAAACAGGCCGGTGGAAATCCTGCTGGTCGAGGACAACCCCGGCGACGAGCGCCTGACGCGCGAGGCGCTCAAGGAGGGCAAGGTCTACAGCAACCTGCACTGGGTGAAGGACGGCGTGGAGGCGATGGAGTTCCTGCGCCGCCAGGGCAAGCACCGCAGCGTGCCGCGGCCGGACATCATCCTGCTCGACCTCAACCTGCCGAAAAGGGACGGCCGCGAGGTGCTGCACGACATCAAGAACGACGCCGACCTCAAGCGCATCCCGGTCGTGGTGCTGACGACGTCCAAGGCCGAGGAGGACGTCCTGCGCACGTACAACCTGCACGCCAACTGCTACGTCACCAAGCCCGTCGACCTGGAGAAGTTCATCGTGGTGGTGAAGTCGATCGATGCCTTCTGGCTTACGGTCGTAACCTTGCCGCCGAACGGCCAGTAGGAAAAAACAAATGCATCGGGTCCTCCTGATTGAGGACAACCCGGGCGACGCCCGGCTGATCCGCGAGATGCTTGCGGAGGTGCCCGGCGCGCCGTTCGAAATCGAGTGCGCGGGACGCCTGGCGGAAGGCCTCGAGCGGCTCTTGGCCGGCGGTGTCGGGCTGGTGCTGCTCGACCTCTCGCTCCCGGACAGCATGGGCCTCGAGACCTTCGCCAAGGTCTACGCCCATTCTCCGGACGTGCCGATCATCGTGCTCACCGGGAACGACGACAGCAATCTTGCCCTCGCGGCAGTGAAGCGCGGGGCGCAGGACTACCTCGCCAAGGCGCGCCTCGACGGCGAGCTGCTGCTGCGCTCGATGCAGTACGCCATCGAGCGCAAGCGCTACCAGCTGCAGCTCGAGCACCAGGCGAACTACGACGCGCTCACCGGCCTGCCGAACCGCACGCTGCTGAACGACCGGCTGCGCCAGTCGGTGTACGGCCAGCGGCTGCGCCGCGCGGTGGCCGTGGCGGTCATCGATCTCGACCACTTCAAGGTCGTGAACTCGAGCCTCGGCCATGCCGCGGGCGATCGCCTGCTCAAGGCGATGGCGGGGCGCCTGCGCGGAATGCTGCGCGACGGCGACACGGTCGCGCGCCTGGGCGGCGACGAGTTCGTGCTGATCCTGAACGACCAGTCGAGCGAGGAGATCATCTACCGCGCGATGCAGCGCATTACCGAGGAGCTCGCCCGGCCGCTCGAGATCGACGGCAAGGACCTGGTGGTCACCTGCAGCGCCGGCATCAGCCTCTACCCGCAGGACGGGCCCGATGTCGAGACCTTGCTCAGGAACGCCGACGCGGCCATGTACCGGGCGAAGGAGCGCGGCCGAAATAATTTCCAGTTCTACACCGCGGAGATGAACGAGCGGGTGAACGAGCGTCTCGCCCTGGAGAGCGCGCTGCGCCGCGCGCTCGAGCGCCGCGAGCTCGTGCTGCACTATCAGAGCCGCGTGGACCTGCCCAGCGGCGCGATCACCGGCGCGGAGGCACTGCTGCGCTGGCTGCACCCGGAATGGGGCCTGGTGCGCCCGGCGCGCTTCGTCCCGCTCGCCGAGGAGACCGGGCTCATCGTGCCCATCGGCGAGTTCGTCCTGCTGGAGGCCTGCCGCCAGACGCGCGCCTGGATCGACGCCGGACTCGCGCCCGGGCTCACCTCGGTCAACCTGTCCGCGCGCCAGTTCCGCGAGGACGGCCTGGTGCGCAAGGTGTCGCGCGTGCTCGAGGAAACCGGCATCCATCCGCAGAGCCTCGAGCTCGAGCTCACCGAGAGCACGGTGATGCACGACGTGGACGCGGCCATCGCCACGCTGCAGGGGCTGAAGTCGCTCGGTGTGTCGCTGTCGGTCGACGATTTCGGCACCGGCTATTCGAGCCTTTCGTACCTCGAGAACCTTCCGATCGACAAGCTGAAGATCGACCGCTCCTTCGTGCGGGACATCGGCGCCGCCGCGGGCGAAAATGGGGGCGAGAACGAGGGCGTGCTCGCGCAGGCGATCATCTCCCTCGGCCACAATCTCGGGATGCGCGTGGTCGCGGAAGGCGTCGAAACCGACGCACAGGCGCGCTTCCTTCGTCGGGCGGGCTGCGACGAGGTGCAGGGTTTCTTCTACGGCGAAGCGGTGCCGCCAGCCCAGCACGCTGCGCTCCTCGCGAGGACTCCGGCCCGCAAACGCGCTTGACGAAGCGGGTTGAGTAGCGTGTTGCATTTTGTGCGGTGCAAGGGTAGCGTTCGGCACCCTTGAAACGTGCAGTCTCCCAGCGTTCCACACTCGGCGCCCTGACCGTCGCTGCGCTCGGCATCGTGTTCGGCGACATCGGCACGAGCCCGCTGTACGCGGTCAAGGAAACGTTCTCGCCGCAGCACGGCATCCCGCTCACGCAGGCGAACATCCTGGGGGGCCTGTCGACCGTGTTCTGGGCGCTGATGATCGTGGTGTCGCTCAAGTACGTCGTGCTCATCATGCGCGCCGACAACCGCGGCGAGGGCGGCATCATGGCGCTGATCGCGCTCGCCTCGTCCGCGGTGCGCGACCAGGGAAAGTGGCGGCTGCCGCTCACGCTGATCGGCCTCGCGGGAGCGTCGCTCTTCTATGGCGACGCGGTGCTGACGCCGGCGATCTCGGTGCTCTCGGCAGTGGAAGGCCTGCACATCGGCACCACGCTGCTCGATCCGTACGTCGTCCCGCTGGCGGTCGGGGTGCTGCTCGCCCTGTTCGCCTTCCAGGTGCGCGGCACCGCGACCGTGGGGCGCTTCTTCGGTCCCATCACGATGCTCTGGTTCATTGCCATCGGCGTGGCCGGGATCGGCGGCATCATGCGCGCCCCGGTGGTCCTCGGCGCGGTGAATCCGCTGCACGCGCTCTCCTTCGTCACCGGCCACGGCGCCGCCTCGTTCATCGTCCTCGGCGCGGTCGTGCTCGCGGTGACCGGCGCCGAGGCGCTGTACGCGGACATGGGGCACTTCGGCAAGAAGGCGGTGCGGGTCGGCTGGTTCAGCCTGGTGGCGCCCGCGCTGGTGCTCAACTACTTCGGCCAGGGCGCGCTCCTCATCGTGCGTCCCGAGGCGGTGACCAATCCCTTCTACCTGCTGCTGCCGGGCTGGACCCTGTATCCGATGGTTGCGCTCGCCACCGCCGCGACGGTGATCGCCTCGCAGGCGGTGATCTCGGGCGCCTACTCCATTACCCGCCAGGCGGTACAGCTCGGTTTCCTGCCGCGGATCAATGTGGTGCACACCTCGGCGCGGGAGATGGGCCAGGTCTACATGCCGGCGGTGAACTGGACGCTATGCCTGGCAGTCACTGCGGCGGTGATCGGCTTCGGCTCATCGTCGCGCCTCGCCGGCGCGTACGGCGTGGCGGTGACGGCCACGATGATGGTCGACACGCTGCTCACCTTTTTCGTCATCCGCTACGCCTGGCGCTATCCGCTATGGCTGTGCCTGCTCGCCACCGGGTTCTTCCTGGTGGTCGACCTGGCGTTCTTCGGCGCGACGCTGCTCAAGATCGCCGACGGCGGCTGGTTCCCGCTCGTCATCGGGAGCTGCGTGTTCGCCATGATGACGACCTGGCGGCGCGGGCGGGAGCACCTGTTCGGCCGCCTGCGCGCCTCCTCGGTGCCGCTCGACGATTTCCTCAGGTCGCTGTTCCTCGATCCGCCGATGCGCGTCCCCGGCACGGCGATCTTCCTCACGGCGACCCCCGAGGCCACGCCGCACGCCCTGCTCCACAACCTCGCCCACAACAAGGTCCTGCACGAGCGGGTGGTGTTCCTCACCGTCGAGGTGCGCGAAGAGCCGTGGGTGTCGAACCGGGAGCGCGTGGTCTGCCAGAAGCTCGGCAACGGGTGCTGGCGGGTGCTCGTCCACTACGGCTTCCTCGACCGGCCCGACGTCACGCGGGCGCTCAAGCTCTGCGCCGGCGCGGGCCTCGACATCGAGATGATGGAGACGTCGTTCTTCCTCTCGCGCGAGCTGATCGCCGCCGCCGAAGGCGGTGCCGGGATGGCGCGCTGGCGCGATCGCATGTTCGCCGCGATGGCGCGCAACGCCGGCAACATCACCGATTTCTTCAACATCCCCACCAACCGGGTGATCGAGCTCGGCACGCGCATCGAGATCTAGGCGCGAAAGTTGCACCGCGGGCCGTGATGGCTATCGCCAAGCCGCTCGGCGCCGGAAAAAAAGAGACGGTGAAGCTCGACTCCGCGGCCACGCACGTGCTCGAGGAATGCCGCATGGTGCTGCCCGGCATCCAGGCGCTCTTCGGTTTCCAGCTGATCGCGGTGTTCAACGACGGCTTCGACCACATGCTCTCGCCCGGCGAACGGCAACTGCACTTTCTCGCGCTGTTCCTGGTCGCGCTCGCGGCGGCGCTCGTCATGGCTCCGGCGGCGATCCATCGCCAGAGCCAGCAGCGCGAGGTGAGCGAGCGTTTCGTGTGGTATTCGGCACATCCAGCTTCGGCCTCGCCTTCGCCGCCGCGCTCCTTCTGGCGCTGATGCTGCTCTGGACGGTCCTGGCGAGGCTCGAAGCGCGAAAGAACCTCTGACTTTCCGCTCGCGGCGTCGTCGCTGAACGACATCGCTTCATTCGCTTCGACGAATGAAAAAGTCTGCAAACTTTGCAACAGAGGCATTTCGAGCACGCTGGTAACCTGCTCGGGCCGTTCAAGGGAGACAACATGACAACAAGAGCGCTGGCCCTGATCGCCCTTCTCGTTTTATCCGGTTGTAGCACCGCGATCCGCG
>DATLUZ010000112.1:0-21083 GCA_035577785.1 Burkholderiales bacterium
CTGCGCGAACAGCTGCAAAGCTTCGTAGCGCAGCATCCCGGATCGCCGGACTCTCTTCGTAAGGCTTGGCTCGCACAGGGGGCGCAATACTGGCCCAGGAGCATCGACCTTGAGGAGGGTCTGCGCAAATTCTCTGAAGGGGAAACCAACCATGGCGCCTAACAGCGCGTTGGTGACCGACGCCTGCGCTGCGGCGCGTTATGCCGCATAAGCAACCGTTGCTGCACGACCGGCAACTCCTATGCGTCGTTGGCATTTGGGCACTCATACTGTCGCAGGCCCTTGTGGCAGGTTTAGATCTCCCTACATCCCCGTACGTCACCTTCGCGCCGGATCGTTTCTCGTATGTATTTCCGCTCTTCGGGCTGCTAGTCCCGCCAGTTCTTGTTGTGGCGAATCACATATTCACTCGGAAGAACTTCATCCAACGTTTTGTTGAGGGTGGTCTCCAGCGCCTCATTGATCGTCGGTTTGGTGTAGGCGCCGCTGAGCGTTTCTGGCGACGACTCCAACCCTTGTTTCTTTTGGGTGCGTGGGGTTTCGTGCTTGGGTCTGCAGGTTTGCTGGCGACCCTCAAAGCACATGGCCCCGCCGCAGCATTTGAGGCGACCTACACCTATTTGGCGTTCGGCGCGGGTTTCTTCATCGGGGCGCTGATCGAGCGGTATGCATTTAAGGCCGCGCATGCGGCATAACATGGCGGTGTTGCCAGACGCGGCGGCAAGCGCATCACTTAATTTGCCGTCGGGCTCGCCGCGCTGCAAACCTCTACGTTAGATGCCAAGAGTTCGCACCGTTGCCGAGGACGCGTCCGAGCAGAAGGTGCTCGACGATATTGCGAAATACGGATGGCATGGCGTTCATATCTTGGCGGAAGGCGATCAAGGTCCGTATTTCTTCACTGTCGGCCTTTTCAAGACATACCAACATCCAGAACTGCTCATCTATGGTCTAAAACGGGAAGTGGCGCATCAAGTGATCTGGAACGCCGTCGGTGGCCTACCCAAGGACGAGCGCCTAGATCTCGATAAACCGACAGACAAACTACTGGAGGGTTACTCCTGTTGCTTTGTCGAAGTGCCGAAGACCAGCTACTACGAATATGTTGGGTTTGCGCGCTGGTACTACTACGGCAATGACTTTCCGCTTTATCAGATAGTTTGGCCTTCGCATGACGGCCATTTCCCATGGCATTCCATGGCAAGCGAAGAATTCCGGCGAGTCCAACCGGTATTGGGCCGTGGCATCTAACATCCGGTTGTTGAGCGACGCTTACATATCGGCGCTCCTGCGTCGCTCCTCCCTCAGCGCGCCAAAACCGGGACGTTAGCTTGCAGCATCACGGTGCCATACCCTGGCTTCGAGTACTACTGGGTAAAGCTGTTCTGCGAACGGAGGGATGCATGTTGAAATGGATCACACTGTTCTTTTCTTTGCTGGTCGGCACCCAAACGGCGGTCGCTGACGATGGTGCAAAGCTCGTTGGTATTTGGAAGCTCATTTCGTGCGAGACGCAATTTCAGGACGGCAGGGACAGCCGCCCCTGTTTCGGCAAGAACCCTACGGGCTATATCATCATGACGCCTCAGGCCAGAATGATGGCCGTGCTCGAAGGCGAAGGGCGTAAACCTGGCAAAACGGACGAGGAGCTCGCCGTCCTGTTCCGTACCATGTTTGCCTATACTGGAATGTATCGCCTGGAAGGCGACAAGTGGATCACCAAGGTCGACGTTTCCTGGAATCCAGCCTGGCATGGCACCGAGCAAGTGCGTTTCTATAAGCTCGAGAGTGATCGGCTACAGGTGACATCGGCTTGGGCGCCGAGCCCTCTTCTTCCGGGAGCGCCAATGACTCGTGGAGTCCTGATTTGGGAACGGGAGAAGTAGAGCTGCAAGCTAACCCGGCATGCAGCCGACCGGCGAGGAGCCGCCGGCGGCCGATGCCGAACGTTAGGTTGCAGTCCATGCACCGCGCTATCGTCACTGTCGCATTAGCGTGTGTAGCCCTTGCCTCAAGCGCGCAGGACACGCAGCGCGCCCCCAAATCTCGTGATGAAGCGGTCGCAAATGCCTTCACCGTTGGGACAATCTATACGTTCGCGGTAATGCGTAATGGCTCGGGCTTCTGCTTGCCGCCGGAGGACCGAGGCGTCGACGTCATTTGGAAGAAAGTCGAAGACAACGCCGATCTATTCAAGGACGTGAAGTTCGAACCCAACAGGCTTCCGGAGGCCGCATTTTTGAAGTTGCTGCGAGAGTGGTTTCCATGTCGCTAGGCGAGCTACAACCTAACAACGCGATTGACAGCGACACCGATCTTCCCCCGATTTAGTTGACACCCCGACCTAACAGGACCGGGCGTGACTAAGGCGCTATCCGACGATCAAGCGTCGTCTTGCGGCTACGGGACGGTGGCTAAATTGCGGCTCTTCGCCGGATCGGCGCGGCGGAACTGGTTGTAGTACGAGCGCACCCCGACGACGTATTGCTGGGTTTCGGGGTAGGGCGGGATGCGGCGACCGTACTTGATAACCGCGCCTTCGCCGGCGTTGTAGGCGGCTAGGGCGAGGCTGAGGTTGCCGTTGAACATCGCCATCAGGTCGCGCATGTAGCGCACGCCGCCGTCGATGTTTTGCGTGGCATCGAACCGGTTTTCCACGCCGTAGCGCATCGCGGTCTCGGGCATGAGCTGCATCAGCCCCACGGCGCCCTTCGGCGAGACGGCCTTCGGGTCGAAGTTGGACTCGACGCGGATGATCGCGCGCACCAGCAGGGGATCGACGCCATGACGCTTGGCGATCGCGTCGATCGGATGCTCGGCGCGCGCCACGGCGAGCACGGGTATGGCGGGCGGAAACGGCGGCTCATCGGTGATCAGCAGGGAGCCGTCGGGCCGGACGAGCGTGAAGATCTCGGCACCGCAGGTTGCGGCAGCCGCGAGCGCGGCCAGCGCGAACGATCCGAGCGCAACGATGCGCTTGTACGCGCTGATAGGCGTCTTCGAAACGCGCAACCCCTTCCTCCCGAGCCGATTTCTTCGGCGGCTGCATCATGCCACAGGAAACGAAGACAGCACCATCGCTGGCGGACGGAGGTCTGCATCGGCCTGGGGCTCGCGAATGCGACGCCGCGGCGATCGAAAACCAAGCCTATACATCGCTTTGAATCTGAACCCGGCGAACATCGGTCAGGATCGGCGGCTTCGACGCGCTGATGCCTTTGGACTAACGTAGACTTCGGACTTTCCTCGAATCCTCGTCCGCCTCCCTTGAATGACCTCGGTTCCACTGCAGGTGCAGTTCGACCCCGCGTCGGCGCGATTCGGCGCGGCGCGCTCGCAGAAGCGTCTCGAAGACGACCGGCTCCTCGCCGGCAAAGGCCTCTTTAGCGACGACCGCGAATTTCCCAACCAGGCCTGGCTCGTCGTCGTGCGCTCGCCGCACGCGCACGCGAAGATCCTGAAGGTCGATTTGGCGGATGCAAGGAAGGCGAAAGGCGTTATCGCCGCGTGGTCGATGGCCGACCTGCGCGTCGACGGCGTAGGGCATATCCCGTTTCCGCCCGCGTTCAAGCGCGCCGACGGCTCGCCGATGGCGGCTCCGGCGCGCACGCCTTTGGCGGAAGACAAGGTGTACTACGTCGGTCAGCCCGTCATCGCGGTGGTCGCCGAAGGCCGTGACCAGGCGCAGGACGCGGCGGAGCTCGCCGCCGTCGAATACGAAGAGCTCCCGGGGGTCGTCGATGCGGACGCCGCCGTCGCCGAGGGCGCGCCGCTCGTGTGGGAAAGGGCGCCTGGCAACGTCGCGGCGGAAGCCTCCTACGGCGATCCGGAGCTCATGGATGGAATCTTCAAGGGTGCGGCGCATGTCACGCGCCTGGAATTGCACAACCAGCGCGTCATCGCCATGGCGATGGAGCCGCGCGCCTGCATCGGGGTGTTCGACGCGGGGCGCACCACGCTCTATACCCAGAACCAGACCCCCACCGGAGCGCGCGAGCTCCTCGGGGCCGTCTTCAAGCGCAAGCCCGAGGAGTTCCGCGTGGTCAACGGCGACATCGGCGGCGGCTTCGGCATGAAGACGGGCCTTACGCCGGAGGACGCGCTCGTATGCCACGCGGCGCGCAAGCTCGGCCGGCCGGTGCGCTGGCGCGGCGAGCGCAGCGAGGAATTTCTCGCCGCGCACATGGGGCGCGACCAGCGCGTGAGGGCGAGTCTCGCGCTCGACCGGGAAGGCCGCATCCTCGGGCTTCGCACCGAGGCGCTCGCCAACATCGGCGCGGTGCCGGTCGGCTCCTCGGCCATCATCCCGCTGCAGCTCACCCCCAAGGTCCAGACCACTGTGTATCGCGTGCCGGCAGTGCACTACCGCGTGCGAGCGGTGCTCACGCACACCATGGCGACCGGGGCATACCGCGGAGCCGGCCGCCCAGAGGCCAACTTCCTCATGGAGCGCCTGATGGAAAAGGCGGCGCGCGAGATGAAGCTCGATCCGCTCGAGCTGCGCCGGCGAAACTTCATCCGACCGAGCGAGTTCCCGCACCGCACGCACCTCGGGGACGTTTACGACAGCGGCGACTTCGCTCGCATGCTCGATCGCGCGCTCGATGTGGCTGACTGGCAAGGCTATTCAAACAGAAAAGAGGAATCGAAAAGGCGCGGAAAGCTGCGCGGGCGCGGCGTCTCGGTCTACCTCGAATGGACCGGGGCGATTCCGACCGAAACGGTCGACATCGAAGTCGCAGCGGACGGAACGGTCACGGTGTTTTCCGGCACGCAGGCGATGGGGCAGGGGCTCGAGACCTCGTATTCGCAACTTGTACAAGAACTCTTCGGGATGGAAAGCGAAAAGATCCGGATCGTGCAAGGCGACACCGACCTCGCCACCGGCGTGGGCAGCGTCGGCTCACGTTCGGCGTTCGTCGGCGGCTCGGCGCTCGTCGCCGCGGGACGCAAGATGATCGCGCGGGGGCGCGAATTGGCCGCCGAAGTCCTCGAAGCGGCGGCTTCGGATATCGAATTCCGGGGCGGACGCTTCTACATCGCCGGCACCGATCGTTCGATCGCCTTTGCCGACATCGCCGAAGCGCAGGAGAGAAAAAGCATTCGCGTTACCGCGACCGAAACCCCGTCGACGCCGTCGTGGCCGAACGGTGCGCAGGTCGTCGAGGTCGAGGTCGACCCTCAGACCGGCGAGGCGACCCTCGCGCGCATCGCGACCTGCGACGACATCGGCCGCGTCATCAATCACCCGATCGTAGAAGGGCAGGTGCATGGCGGCATCGCCCAGGGCGCCGGGCAGGCGCTGTTCGAGGCGGCGATCTATGACCGGGAGAGCGGACAGCTCCTGTCGGGCTCGCTCATGGACTACTGCGTGCCGCGAGCCGACCAGTTCCCCCCGATGCAGGCGACGTTCGACGAGAGCGTGCCATGCAAGACCAACCTGCTTGGAGTGAAAGGCTGCGGCGAGCTCGGCACCATCGGCGCGGCGCCCGCGGTGGCGCACGCCGTGCTCGACGCGCTGCACGAGCGCGGCGTGCTGCACCTCGAGATGCCGCTCACGCCGGAGAAGATCTGGCGCGCGCTGCGAGCGACCTAGATGCTGCAGGTGCTATATTGGCCTGCTCTGCACGGCCGGCCATGTACAGCGAGGAAAACCGAGCACTCAAGTACGCCATAGCGGCGTCCATCGTGCTGCATGGGGCGCTGCTCTTCGGCGTCTCCCAGCGCGATCGCGCGCGCGTGGGCGAGTCGCAGTTTCCTTCGATCCTCGCACGGCTGGTCGAGTCGCCGGCACCCGTGCCGGCTGCCGAGCCGCCGCGCCGGTCGGCGCCGGCCAAGCCGCCGCCGCAGATCAAGCCGGCGGCGCCGAAGCGCCTGGCGCAGCCGGCACCGGCGCCTATCGTCGAGCGCACCGTCGAACCCGCGGCCGAACCGGCCGTGGAAGAGTCGCCCATCGCCGAACCCCGGAGACAACCCGGACCGGAGCTTCCAGCGCCACAGGAGGAAAGGCCTGGGAACCCAGTGGGCGCCGAAACGGCGATGGCGGCACCCGCCGCGACAGCGGCGCCGGCGGACGATCCTGGCTCGCTGGAAAAGTATCGGCTGCAGCTCAAGCTGGTCGCGGCCAGGTACAAGCGCTATCCGCGCGTGGCTACCGACAACAACTGGAAAGGCGTGGTTGCGCTGCGCATGGTGGTCGGCCAGGGCGGCCAGGTGGCGTCGCTCGTCGTCACCAAGACCTCGGGCCACGAGGTGCTCGATCGGCAGGCGCAGGAGATGTTCAGGAGCGCCGCCGCCGACGTGCCGGTTCCGCCGGTGCTGCGCGGCAAGCAGTTCGCCGTCGACGTGGCGGTGGACTACTACTTTACGGATTGACCCCGGGCTGAAAAGCGCTATCCGCATAATTTCCATCGGCCTGCGGTCCACGCCCTGTGCTCTAACGCGTTGCTGTGGAGGAAATGGACCTTAGCCGCGCGGTCTTCGCGACCCTTCTGCTGACAGTGGCGGCGCTCGCCGGCCAGGCCGCCGGGCAAGCCTCCCTTGAAATCATCCCATTGCGTCATCGCACGGCCGATCAGGTCCTTCCCGCGCTGCGCCCGCTCCTCGAGCCAGGCGCCACGCTGACCGGCCAGGGGACGCAGCTCATCGTTCGCACGAGTCCCGGCAATCTCGACGAGCTCAGGCGCGCACTGGACGAAATCGACCGGCCCCTGCGCCGGTTGCAAGTATCAGTTCGCTTCGATGGCGCAGGGGACAGCGCATCGGGAAGCGTGGAGACGAGCGGGCGGATCAGCAACCGCGGCTCGAGCATCGAAGTGCAGGCGCAGGACAGTCGAAGCGCGAGCAGCGGGAGGATTGACCAGCGCATCCAGGTCCTCGAAGGCGGGCGCGCCTTCATCGCCACCGGCCGCAGCACGCCGATTTACGACGGCTCGGTCACGCGCGAAACCGCCAGCGGCTTCGAAGCGATACCGCGACTCGCGGGAGACAAGGTGCTCGTAGAGATCGCCCAGCGCCGCGACACGCCTGGACGCCAGCAGGCGCTTTCCACCACCGTAAGCGGCCGGCTGGGCGAATGGCTCGATATCGGCAGCGCGCTCGAGGGCACGGTCCGCGACGACAGTGCGTTCCTGTCGGCGCGCAGCAGTCGCAGCACGCAGTCCGGCCGCGTCTGGCTCAAGGTGGACGAGATCAGGCCTTGAAACCGATCCTCGAGCGCACCTTCGCCGCCGACGGGCCGTTTGCGCAGCACGTCCCGGGCTTCAGGCTGCGAACCGAACAGCTCGAGATGTCGCAGGCAATCGCCGAGGCGATCGAGCGCACCGGGGTGCTGGTCGCGGAGGCCGGCACCGGCACCGGCAAGACGTTCGCCTACCTAGTGCCGGCGCTTCTCGCCGGCGGCAAGGTCATCGTCTCGACCGGAACCAAGACGCTGCAGGACCAGCTCTTCGACCGCGACCTGCCGGCGGTGCGCGCAGCGCTCGCCTCGGGCGCGACGATCGCGCTGCTCAAGGGCCGAGCCAACTACGTGTGCCTGTACCGCCTGCGGCGCGCCGCGCGAGAGGGCCGCTTCGCCACGCGCGACGAGCCCGCGCAGATCCGCAAGATCGAGCGCTTTGCCGCGGTGACGACGACCGGCGACCGTGCCGATCTCGCCGACGTGCCGGAGGACGCGCCGGCCTGGGCGCACGCGACCTCGACGCGCGAGAACTGTCTCGGGCAGGGCTGCCCCGACTACAAGGACTGTTTCGTCATGCGGGCGCGCAAGAATGCGCTCGCCGCCGACGTGGTCGTGGTGAACCACCATCTCTTTTTCGCCGACCTCGTGCTGCGCGAGGAAGGCATCTCGGAGCTCCTGCCCGCGTGCAACACCGTGATCTTCGACGAAGCGCATCAGCTTCCCGAGACCGCGCGCATGTTCTTCGGGGAGACGCTTTCCAGCGCCCAGATCGTCGAGCTCGCGCGCGACGTGCGCCTGGAGCTGCGCGCGGCCGGCGGCGCCTCGCCCGAGCTCGATCCGGTCGCCGCGCGGGTGGAGAAGGCGGCGCGCGATCTGCGGCTCGTGTTCGGCGAAGCCGGCGCGCGTTTCGCCTGGAGCCAGGCGCTTCGCCTGCAGGGCTTCACCGACGCCCTGGCGAAGCTGAATTCGGCGCTCCAGCTGCTCGAGCAGGCGCTCGCGGCGCACGAAGGCCGCGCCGAGGGACTCGACGCCTGCGCGCGGCGCGCGAGCGCGGGGCGTCACCTCCTCGTGCGGCTGCGGGAAACCGAGGTGTCCGCCGAGGTGCGCTGGGTGGAAGTCTTCAGCCACGCGGTGCAGCTCCACGTCACGCCGCTCTCCTCGGCGGAGCTCTTCCGGCGCCAGATGGCCGACCACCCGCGCGCATGGGTCTTCACCTCCGCAACGCTCGCGATGGGCGAGGATTTCGGCCACTTCACGCGCGAGCTCGGCGTGGGCGACGCCACCACCCGGCGCTGGGCGAGCCCGTTCGATTTCCAGCGCCAGGCGCTGCTGTACGTGCCGAAGGCGCTGCCCGAGCCCGGCGAGGCCGGGTTCACGGAGGCGGTGATCGAGGCGGCGCTGCCGGTCCTGCGCGCGAGTGAAGGCCGCGCGTTTCTCCTTTTCACTACGCTGCGGGCGCTGCGCCGCGCCCATGAGATCCTTGAAGGAAAAATCGATTATCCGCTGCTCGTGCAGGGCACCGGCTCACGCAGCCAGCTCCTGTCGCGCTTCCGCGCCCTCGGCAACGCGGTCCTGCTCGGAAGCCAGTCGTTCTGGGAAGGCGTCGACGTGCGCGGCGAGGCGCTCTCGCTCGTGGTGATCGACAAGCTGCCGTTCGCGCCGCCCGACGACCCGGTCCTCGCCGCGCGCATCGAGGGCGTGCGCAGCTCGGGCGGCAACCCGTTCAACGAGCTGCAGCTGCCGCAGGCGGTGCTGCAGCTCAAGCAGGGCGCGGGTCGCCTGATCCGCGACGAGACCGACCGCGGCGTGCTGATGCTGTGCGACCCGCGGCTCGTGAACAGAGCCTACGGCCGGCGCATCCTGCAGAGCCTGCCGCCGATGCCGCTTACGCGCGAGCTGTCGGCGGTGGAGCGCTTCTTTGCAGCTCGTCCTGCAGGTGGATGCGGATGATGTCGTCGAAGGTCGAGTCGGCGCGGAAGCCGAGCGCCAGCGCGCGGCTGGCGTCGAAGTTCTGCGGCCAGCCGCTCACGATGCGCTCGATGAGCGGGTCGGGCTCGCGCCGGATGAGCTTCGCCACCTTGTCGCCGGCGACCCTGCGCAAGGCTTCGATCTGCTCGCCGACCGTCGCCGAGATGCCGGGCATGCTGAGGTTCCTCCGGTTTCCCAGCTCCTTGGTATCCAGTCGGGCGGCGTGGAGCAGAAAGTTCACCGCGGCGCGCGGCGATGCGAACCAGTGGCGCACGCTCTCGGACACCGGCAGCACCGCCTCCTCGCCCGCGAGCGGCTCGCGGATGATGCCGGAGAAAAAACCCGAGGCCGCCTTGTTGGGCTTGCCGGGGCGCACGCAGACCGTCGGCAGGCGCAGCCCGATGCCGTCGAAGAATCCGCGGCGGCTGTAGTCGGCGAGCAGGAGCTCGCCGATCGCCTTCTGCGTGCCGTAGCTGGTCAGCGGCGCGTTCAGGAACTCGTCGTCGATGGCCTCCGGAAACGGCGCCCCGAACACTGCGATCGACGAGGTAAACACTACGCGCGGCCGATAATCTCCTCCCACTTTACGGATCGACTCGAACAGGCGCCGCGTTCCGTCGAGGTTCACGCGGTATCCCTTTTCGAAATCCGTCTCCGCCTCGCCCGATACCACCGCGGCGAGGTGGAAGATGAGGTCGGGGCGCGCCGCCACCAGCTTTTCCGCCTCGCCGGGCAGCGAGAGATCGGAGACCACCTTCGCGTGCCTGGTTTCGAAGGGGACGACATCGTGAAGCGTGAGCTCGCTCGCTGCGGCGTCCGCCGAAAGGCGCTCGACGAGCTTGCGGCCGATCATGCCGGCCGCGCCGATGACGAGGATTCGGCGGCTCATAGCGTCACCACGGTCACCAGTTGGGGTCCCACAGGCGCCACCACGGTACGTCGACCTTGCGCGTGCCGCCCTTCAGGTACACGCTGTTCGGGAAGTTCGCCTGGAGCACCCGGTCGGCGGAGTCGCGCAATTCGGCCATGCCGAGCGCGTCGTACGCCTTCACCAGGATGGCCATCGCGTCCTCGACGGAAGGGGCCTGCGGATAGTGCTGGATCGCGTACTGGGCGCGGTTGGCGGCCGCCACGTAGGCCGTGCGCTTCATGTAATAGCGGGCGACGTGGACCTCGTGTGAAGCGAGCGCGTTTACGAGGTAGCGCATGCGCAAGGAGGAGTCGGCCGCGTACTTCGAATCTGGAAAGCGCGTCACCACCTCCTTGAACGACTCGAACGCCTCGCGCGAGGCCTTGGGATCGCGGTCGGTCATGTCGGGCGTCGTCACCGCCGTCATGAAGCCCGACGCGTCGTTGAAGTTGGTCAGGCCCTTCAGGTAGTACGCGTAGTCCACGTTGGGATGGTTCGGATAGAGCTTGATGAAGCGGTCGGCCGCGGCGATCGCGGAGGCGCGCTCGCCGTCCTTGTAATTGCAATACGCGATCTCGAGCTGCGCCTGCTGCGCGAAGCGTCCATAGGGAAAGCGCGCCTCGAGCTTCTCGAAGTACTTGATCGCCTTCGCCCACTCCTTGCTCGACATGGCGTCCTTCGCCTCGCCATAGAGGCGCTGCGCGGACCAGCCGATGGTCTCGTCGTCCTCCTTGCCGGAGAAGAGGCCGCACCCCGCGAGGAGCAGCGTAAGCACCGCAAGAAGTAAACTTGATCGCATGAGCGGGAAAAATTATAGCGTCGACGAGGACGCGGACTGGGAGGAAAGCTTCGTCGCGCCCATGCGCAGCACCGTGCCGAGCGATCTGGGCGGGATGCGCTTCGACCAGGCGCTGGCGCGCCTGTTCCCGCAGTACTCGCGCAGCCGGCTGCAGGCCTGGCTGAAGGCGGGCCACATCCGGCTCGACGGACGCAGCGCCGAGCCGCGCTACCCGGTCACCGGCGGGGAGCATGTGCTCCTCGAGCCGCCGCCGGCGCGGGACGCGCTGGCGCCGAAGGCTCAGCGCATGCCGCTCAGGATCGTGCACGAGGATGCCGACCTGATCGTGCTCGACAAGCCCGCGGGGCTCGTGGTCCATCCCGGCGCGGGCCAGCCCGACCGCACGCTCCTCAATGGTCTGCTCGCCCACGCGCCGGCGCTCGCCGCCGTGCCCCGCGCGGGCATCGTGCACAGGCTCGACAAGGACACGAGCGGCCTGCTGGTGGTCGCCAAGACCGTCGAGGCGCAGGCGGCGCTCGTGAAGCAGCTTGCCGATCGCAGCATGCGGCGCGTCTACCTCGCCGTGGTGCAGGGAGACCCGCCGGCGGGCGGCATGATCGACGCCCCGGTGGGGCGCGACGCACGCTCGCGAGTCCGGATGGCGGTAACTCACCGCGGCAAGCCTGCTCGCACCGCCTTCCGCGTCGTCGAGCGCTTCGGGCACGCGGCGCTGCTCGAGTGCCGGCTGGAAACCGGCCGAACGCACCAGATCCGCGTTCACCTGCAGCACATCCGGCATCCGCTGGTCGGCGACTCGGTCTACCGCCGCGGCACGAGGCACGGGCTCACTTTTCCCCGGCAGGCGCTGCATGCCGCGGAGCTCAGCCTCGTCCATCCGCGCACCGGCCAGAAGATGACCTGGCGCGCACCGCTGCCGAAGGACATGAAACGCCTGCTGCAGCAACTCGGAGACAGTCGGTGACCGAGCTTATTCGACCTGACTGGCCCGCGCCCCCGCACGTGCGCGCCGTCATGACCACGCGCAACACCGTCGACGCGGAGCTGCGGGTGTTGTTGCCGGGCGAGCCGGCCTGGCTGCGGCAGGTGCATGGAACCCGCGTGATCGATCTCGACCCGCCGGGCAATGGGCGCGAAGGCGATGCTTCTATCACCCGGGTTCGCGGGCGCGTGTGCGCCGTCAAGGCCGCCGACTGCATGCCGGTGCTTCTTGTCGACGAGAACGCCACGGTGATCGGCGCCGCGCACGCGGGGTGGCGCGGGCTCTGCGCCGGCGTCATCGAGACCACGGTCGAGGCGATGGGCATCGCAGGTGGAAGGCTGCTGGCCTGGCTCGGCCCCGCCATCGGCCCCAAGGTGTACGAGGTGGGCGACGAAGTGCGGGCGGCGTTCCTCGCCCGCGATGCCGCCGCGCAGGCGGCGTTCACGCCGGCGCGGCCGGGACACTGGCTGCTCGACCTCTACGCCGTGGCGCGGCAACGGCTGCGCTCGAGCGGAGTGCAGCGCATCTTCGGGGGAGGCTACTGCACCTACTCGGAGCCGGAACGCTTTTATTCGTACCGGCGGGACCGCACTAGCGGTCGCATGGCCGCGCTCATATGGTTGACCGAGTAAAATCGCCGCCCCCATGACCGTGACACTCGGCTGGATCCTCGCCGCGAGCTTCGTCGGCGGAACGCTGTCCGCCGGGCTCGCCGCCTTCTCGCTGCTCTTGCGCGCGAGCTGGGTGCCGATCCTGGTGTCCTTCGCGATCGGCGCGCTGCTCGGGGCGGCCTTCCTGGAAGTGATCCCCCACGCCTTCGAGCGCGGCAATTCGCACGAGGCCGCGGCCGCCATCCTCGGCGGCATCTTCCTCTTCTTCGTGCTGGAGAAGCTGCTGCTCTGGCGCCATTGCCACACCGAGAACTGCGAAGTGCACGACCCCCACGGGGAGGGGTCAGGAGGCCACGACCACGGGCGGAGCGGCCTCCTCATCATCGTCGGCGACACGATGCACAACTTCGTAGACGGCCTGCTCATCGCGGCCGCCTTCCTGCAGAGCACACAGGTCGGGATCATCGCGGCGGTCGCCATCGTCGCGCACGAGATTCCCCAGGAAGTCGGGGACTTCCTGATCCTGCTGCATTCGGGCTATACGCGGGCGCGGGCGCTCGCGATGAACCTGCTTTCGTCCCTCGCCACGGTCGTGGGCGGCCTGATCGGCTATTTCGGCTTGCGCGCGGTGGCCGACTGGGAAGCCACCCTGCTCGGCTTCGTCGCGGCGAGCATGATTTACGTCGCGGTGGCCGATTTGATCCCGGGTTTGCACCGGCGTCCCCACCTTCGCGACACCGCCTCGCAGGCCCTGCTCATCGCCTTAGGCATCGGCATGATTGCGGGGCTTCGCCTGGTCCTGGTCTAATGATCGAAAAGAACTAATCTTTCAGTAAGTTAAAATCATTTGACGGCGGCGTTTGTGCGGTGCAAAATGCGCGCGCGCATGGAACCTGGGTTCCCAGAGGCCGTCCTCGCGGCGATCTCGCAGTCCACCAACGAACTGACGCAGGGCTGGATGAGGCTGATGGCATCGGCCCCGCCCCCAGTCGACGCTTCGTGGTTCGGCGCAAATTCCGCTCTTCAAGCGAGCTACCTCGAGAAACAGGCGAAGCTTTGGGGCGCTTTGATCGATCGCAGCGGCGAGCAGATCGTCTCGCCGGAGCCGAGTGACCGGCGCTTCGCTCATCCGCAGTGGAGCGCCAATCCCTACTACGACTACCTCAAGCAGTCGTACCTCCTCGCTTCGCGCTATCTCGCTGAATCGGTGGAGCAGACCGCGCTTGAGCCTCTGGCGAAGGAGCGTGCGCGCTTTGCGGTGAAGCAGTGGGTCGACGCCATGTGCCCGGCCAATTTCCCCGCCACCAACCCGCAGGCGCTCGAGCAGGCGCTCGAGACGCGCGGCGAGAGTCTGGCGCGCGGGCTGGGCCAGCTCCTCGCCGACGCCCAGCGCGGGCGCATCAGCCAGACCGACGAGAGCGCCTTCGAGGTCGGCCGCAACCTTGCGGTGACGCCGGGGAGCGTGGTGTTCGAGAACGAGCTCGTCCAGCTCATCCAGTACGCGCCGAGCACCGCCGAGGTGGCGAGGCGCCCCTTGGTGATCGTTCCGCCGTGCATCAACAAGTACTACGTCCTCGACCTCCAGCCGGAGAACTCGTTCGTGGCGCATGCCGTCGCGAGCGGCCATACGGTGTTCCTGGTCTCCTGGCGCAACGTGCGCGCCGACCAGGGGCAGCTCACCTGGGACGATTACCTCGAGCTCGGCGTGTTCGCGCCGCTGCGCATCGCCCGCGACATCGCGCAGAGCGACCAGGTCAACGCGCTCGGTTTCTGCGTGGGCGGCACGTTGCTCGGCGCGGCGCTCGCGGTCCTCGCGCACAGGAAGGACGATCTCGTCGCGAGCGTGACGTTCCTCACCACGATGCTCGACTTCTCCGAGACCGGGCAGATCGGCCTCTTCGTCGACGAAGCGATGGTCGCCGCGCGCGAGGCCACCATCGGCAAGGGCGGGATCCTGCCGGGCTCGGACCTCGCTTTAGTCTTCTCCAGCCTGCGCGCGAACGATCTCGTCTGGCCGTACGTCGTCAGCAACTATCTCCTGGGCGAGACGCCGGCGGCGTTCGACATCCTTCACTGGAACGCCGACAGCACCAACCTGCCGGGGCCGATGTACTGCTACTACCTGCGCAACACGTATCTTTCGAACAAGCTGCGCGAGCCCAAGGCGCTCACTAATTGCGGCGCGCCGGTCGATCTCGGCGCGATCGAGCTGCCGCTCTTCGTCCTCGCCACGCGCGAGGACCACATCGTGCCCTGGCGATCCGCTTACCGGACGCTGCATTTGTTGGGAGGAACGGACAAGCAGTTCATCCTCGGCGCGAGCGGCCACATCGCCGGCGTGGTCAATCCGGCGGCGAAGAACCGCCGCAGCTACTGGACGTCGGAACGCTACCCCGCAGAGCCCGAGGATTTCCTGCAAATTGCCACTGAAAACCGGGGCAGCTGGTGGTCGTCTTGGTCGCGATGGCTCGAACGCCATGGCGGCGGCAAGCGCGCCGCACCTTCGACGCCGGGAAGTGTCCAACACAGGCCCATCGAAGCGGCCCCCGGCCGCTATGTGAAGCAACGAATCGATTAGGAGAACGTCATGGAAGAAATCGTCATCGTCGGCGCGGCGCGCACCCCCATCGGCAAGTTCGGCGGCAGCCTCGCGAAGACCCCGGCCTCCGATCTGGGCGCGCTCGTCATCCGCAGGGTGCTCGAGCGCGCGGGCGTGGCGCCGGAGCAGGTGTCGGAGGTGATCCTGGGCCAGGTGCTCACCGCGGGCGTAGGGCAGAACCCGGCGCGCCAGGCGGCCATCAAGGCCGGCATCCCCTACATGGTTCCCGCGATGACCATCAACAAGGTGTGCGGCTCGGGCCTGCAGGCGGCGATGCTCGGAGCGCAAGCCATCGCGAACGGCGACTCGGACTTCGTGGTCGCCGGCGGCCAGGAGTCGATGAGCCTCGCGCCGCACGCGCTCAACGGCTCGCGCGACGGCTTCCGCATGGGCGACGCGAAGATGGTCGACACGATGATCGTGGACGGCCTGTGGGACGTCTTCAACCAGTACCACATGGGCGTCACCGCGGAGAACGTGGCGAAGGAATACGCGGTCACGCGCGAAGAGCAGGACGAGTTCGCGGTCGCGAGCCAGAACAAGACCGAGGCGGCGCAGAAGGCCGGCAAGTTCAAGGACGAGATCATCCCGGTCGAAATTCCCTCCCGGAAGGGACCGGTCGTCTTTGCCGACGACGAGTATCCTCGGCACGGCGCCACCCTCGAGGCGATGAAGAGCCTGAGGCCGGCCTTCGACAAGAACGGCACGGTGACCGCGGGCAATGCCTCGGGCATCAATGACGGCGCCGCTGCCGTGGTTTTGACCTCCGCTCGCAAGGCCAAGGAATTAGGGTTGAAACCCATCGCCAGAATCAAAGCGTTCGCCTCCGCCGGCGTCGATCCGAAATACATGGGCATGGGCCCGGTGCCGGCCTCGAAGCGCTGCTTGTCCCGCGCCGGCTGGGAGCCGAAGGACCTCGATCTCATGGAGATCAACGAGGCCTTCGCCGCGCAGGCGATCGCGGTCAACCGGCAGATGGGCTGGGACACGAAGAAGGTGAACGTGAACGGCGGCGCCATCGCGCTCGGCCACCCGATCGGCGCCTCGGGCGCGCGCGTGCTGGTCACCCTTCTCCACGAAATGCAGAAGCGCGACGCGCGGCGCGGCCTCGCGTCGCTTTGCATCGGGGGCGGAATGGGGGTCGCCCTCGCCGTAGAACGATGAAAGGAAAAACGATGAAGCAGGAAGCAGAGGTGATCGAAGGATCGAGCGAAGAAACATGGAGCGACCGCGCGCGTCCGGTCGTGCCGCGCATTACCTTCGTCTCCGGCGGGATGGGCGGGATCGGCAGCGCGATCTGCCGGCGCTTCGCGCAGTCGGGCCACACCGTGGTGGCGGGCTGCCTGCCGGGCTACGAGCGCAAGCAGGAGTGGCTCGACGCGATGCGCTCGCACGGCTACAGAGTGCACGCCGCCGAAGGCGACGTGGCCGACTTCGACTCGTGCGCCGAGATGTTTTACAACGTGAGCTCGGTGGTTGGGCCGGTCGACATCCTGGTGAACAACGCCGGCATCACGCGCGACTCGGTGTTCAAGCGCATGACCGAGCAGGACTGGATGGCGGTGATCAACACCAACCTGAACAGCGTGTTCAACGTCACGCGCCAGGTGGTGGACGGCATGTGCGAGCGCGGCTGGGGCCGCGTGGTCAACATCTCGTCGGTCAACGCGCTCAAAGGCCAGTTCGGCCAGACCAACTACTCCGCGGCCAAGGCCGGGATGGCGGGCTTCGCCAAGGCGCTCGCGCAGGAGGTTGTCAAGAAAGGAGTGACGGTCAACACCGTGTCTCCCGGCTACGTCGAAACCGACATGGTTAAGGCGATCCGGCAGGAGATCCGGGACCAGATCGTCGCCACCATCCCCATGGGCCGGCTTGCCCGGCCCGAGGAAATCGCCGCCGTGGTCGCCTTCCTGGCCTCCGAGGAGGCGGGGTACATCACCGGGGCGAACATCTCGGTCAACGGCGGCATGCACATGATGTAGACTGGCCGATCCCAGAGGAAGACCCGCCAGGAGAGGTCATGGCAGCGCAAAGGATCGCCGTCGTCACCGGAGGCATGGGCGGCCTCGGCGAGACGATTTCGACCAAGATGGCCGACGCGGGCTACCGCGTGGTCGTCACCTATTCGCCTTCGAACACCAAGTACCGCTCATGGCTCGAGGAAATGAAGGGCCGCGGCTACAACTTCGCGGCCTTCCCGGTGGACGTGGTCGATTACGAAGATTGCGCGCGCAAGGTGCGCACGATCCAGGCCGAGGTCGGAGCGGTGGACATCCTGGTGAACAACGCCGGCATCACGCGCGACATGACCTTCAAGAAGATGTCGAAGGCCGACTGGGACGCGGTGATGCGCACCAACCTCGACTCGTGCTTCAGCATGACCAAGCAGGTGATGGACGGGATGGTGGACCGCGGCTGGGGCCGGGTGATCAACGTCGCGTCGGTGAACGGGCAGAAGGGCGCTTTCGGCCAGACCAACTATTCCGCCGCCAAGGCCGGGATTCACGGCTTCACCAAGGCGCTCGCGCTCGAGGTCGCGCGCAAGGGCGTGACCGTGAACACCATCTCGCCCGGCTACATCGGCACCAAGATGGTGACCGCGATACCGAAGGAAATCCTCGACTCCAAGATCCTGCCGCAGATCCCGCTCGGGCGCCTGGGCAAGCCCGATGAAGTGGCCGGCCTCATCATCTACCTCTGCTCCGAAGAAGCCGCATTCGTGACTGGCGCCAACATCTCCATCAACGGCGGCCAGCACATGTACTGAGCACATTAAGGAGTAGACTCGACTCATGCCGGCACCGCAGCCCACCCGCGATTCGAAGGTCGAGAATCACCTCCGGCTGATCAAGAAGTATCCCAACCGGCGCCTGTACGACACCAAGACGTCGAGCTACATCACGCTCGCGGACGTGAAGCAGATGGTGCTGAAGCAGGAGGAGTTCCAGGTGGTCGACGCCAAGAGCGGCGACGACCTCACCCGCCAGATCCTGCTGCAGATCATCCTGGAAGAGGAATCGGGCGGCGCGCCGATGTTCTCGAGCGACCTCCTGTCGCAGATGATCCGCTCCTACGGCAACGCCATGCAGGGCATGATGGGCGGCTATCTGGAGCGAAACGTGCGCGCCTTCCAGGACATCCAGAAGGCCCTGCAGGAGCAGTCGCAGCGCGTCTACGGCGACAACTCGCGGATGTCGCAGGACCTGTGGGCGCAATTCATGAACCTGCAGGGTCCCGCGATGCAGAGCCTGATGCAGGCCTACATCGAGCAGAGCCAGAAGATGTTCGCGCAGTTCCAGGAGCAGATGCAGAGCCAGGCGCGCAACATGTTCTCGGGTCTTTCCTTTCCCGGTTTTCCGACTGGCCAGAACAAGAGCGACGCGGACAAATCCTAAGGTTGGATTCGTCTCGCTAGGCTGTCCCAAGGCGCTCGTCGATTCCGAGCGCATCCTCACCCAGCTGCGCGCGGAGGGCTACGCCACGTCGGCGACCTACGCCGGCGCCGACCTCGTGATCGTGAACACCTGCGGATTCATCGACGCGGCGGTGCGCGAATCCCTCGACGCCATCGGCGAGGCGCTCGCCGAGAACGGTAAGGTGGTGGTGACCGGTTGCCTCGGCGCAAAGGAGGGCGTGGTTGAAAAAGCGCATCCCTCCGTCCTCGCCGTCACCGGTCCGCACGACACGGCTGCGGTGATGAGCGCGGTGCACGCGCATCTTCCGAAGCCGCACGACCCGTTCGTGGATTTAATACCAGGAACCGGGATAAGGCTGACGCCGAGGCACTATGCCTACCTGAAAATCTCCGAGGGCTGCAACCACCGCTGCACCTTCTGCATCATCCCTTCGATGCGCGGCGACCTCGTGTCGCGCCCGATCGGCGAGGTCATGCAGGAAGCGGAGAATCTGGTGAAGGGTGGCGTGAAAGAGCTGCTGGTGATCTCGCAGGACACCAGCGCCTACGGCGTGGACGTGAAGTACCGCACCGGTTTCATCGGCGGCAAGCCGGTCAAGACGAAGATGACCGATCTTTGCCGCGCGCTGGGCGAGCTAGGCGTGTGGGTGCGCCTGCACTACGTCTACCCGTACCCGCACGTCGACGAGGTCATCCCGTTGATGGCCTCATCTTCCACCACTGGCAAGGTCCTTCCCTACCTCGATGTCCCGTTCCAGCACGCCGCGCCGCGCATCCTGCGGCTCATGAAACGCCCGGCGAGCGCGGAGAAGGTGCTCGAGCGGATCGGCGCCTGGCGCGCGATCTGCCCGGAGATCACGCTGCGCAGCACCTTCATCGTCGGCTTTCCCGGGGAGACCGAGGAAGAGTTTTCCGAGCTTCTCCGGTTCCTGGAAGAGGCGCAGCTCGACCGCGTCGGCTGCTTCGCCTATTCCCCGGTCGAGGGCGCTGCCGCGAACGACCTGCCGGGTACCGTTCCCGATGAAGTCAAAGAGGAGCGTCGGGCGCGCTTCATGCAGGCACAGGCGCGCATAAGTTTGACCAAGCTCAAAAACCGGGTGGGCAAAACGCTTACGGTGCTCGTCGACGAGCCGGGCGTCGGGCGTTCACCCGCCGAGGCGCCCGAAATCGACGGCGTGGTGCGGTTCAAAGGTGGACAGACAGGTGAATTCAGGAAGGTGCTCGTGGATCGCGTCGACGAGCACGATCTCTACGGAAAACTGCAATGACTGACGGAGACTGCAATGAGTAATCGCGAAGTGGTGGTGGTATCCGGTGCGCGTACTGCGATCGGCGACTACGGCGGCTCGCTGAAGGAGATGGCGGCAACCAAGCTTGGTGCGACCGCGATCAAGGAGGCCGTGGCGCGCTCGAGGGTTGCGCCCGAGAGCGTCGGCCACGTCGTGATGGGCAGCGTCATCCACGGCGAGGCGAAGGACATGTATCTCTCGCGCGTCGCCGCGGTCGAGGCCGGCATTCCGGTGGGCACGCCGGCCCTCACGGTGAACCGCCTGTGCGGCTCGGGCCTGCAGGCGATCGTCTCGGCGAGCCAGCACATCCTGCTCGGCGATTGCGAGGTCGCGGTGGCGGGCGGCGCCGAGAGCATGAGTCGCGCGGCCTACTTCCTGCCCACGGGGCGCTGGGGCCAGCGCATGGGCGATGCCGCGGTGGTCGACGCGATGGTGGGCGCGCTGCACGACCCCTTCGGCAACGGCCACATGGGCGTGACCGCGGAGAACATTGCCGCGAAGTACGGCTTCACGCGCGAGCAGCAGGACCAGTTCTCCGTCGAGTCGCACCGCCGCGCCGCGAGGGCGATGGAGCAGGGCCTGTTCAACAGTCAGATCGTGCCGATCGAGGTCAAGACGAAGAAAGGCGTGGCGCAGTTCACCACCGACGAGCACGTGCGCAAGGACCTGAAGCCGGAGGACATGGCGAAGCTGAAGGCCGTGTTCAAGAAGGACGGCACGGTCACGGCTGGCAACGCTTCCGGCATTAACGACGCCGGCGCGGCGCTTGTACTCGTTGAATCCTCTTTTGCAAAGAAATCCGGCATTAAGCCGATGGCGCGCCTTGTTGCCTACGCGCATGCGGGCGTCGAGCCGCAGGTCATGGGCCTCGGGCCGATCCCGGCGGTGCGCCGCGTGTTCGAGAAGGCCGGGCTCAAGCCCGCCGACATGGACGTCGTCGAGTCGAACGAGGCCTTCGCGGTCCAGGCCATGGCGGTCACCAGGGATCTCGGGCTCGACCCGGCCAAGGTGAACCCGAACGGCGGCGCCGTCGCGCTCGGGCACCCCATCGGCGCGACCGGCGCCATCCTCACGGTCAAGGCACTCTACGAGCTCGAGCGCATCGGAAAGCGCTACGCCCTCGTGACAATGTGCATCGGCGGCGGGCAGGGCATCGCCGCGATCTTCGAGCGCATTTGAAGGAAGCGACGGTCACCGCGCCGCCAGCCCCGCGGCGGCGACGCTCCAGCTATTCGGCGGTCATCTATCGGCCGCGCATCGCCGCCTGCCTCCTCATTGCCGCGATGCTGCTCAGTATCGCGAGCGGAGATCTGCAGCGCATCCAAATCGGCAT
>DATLUZ010000113.1:0-9412 GCA_035577785.1 Burkholderiales bacterium
CTCTACGTCGCCGGCTACAAGCGCGTGCGCGACCGCTACAAGGTGGGCGAGATCGAGAAGGCGGCCGATGCCGTGCTCTGGTGCTGCGACGAGGCGCCGGGCTTCGATCCGGAGCGGCCGCAGGACCGCAGCTTCGTCGGCAACATTGTGCAAGCGATGCACGCGTACGCCTCGGGCGGGCTCGGCGAGCAGACGATCAGGTTCCAGAACGCCGACCGCATCATCGCCATCGGCTCGGACCGCATGATGGCCGCCGTGGCGCAAGCCCGTCACGCGATCCTGGAGAAATTCCTGAAGAAGGATCATGTCGCGATCGGCTCGATCAACAGCCCGATGCAATGCATGATGAAAGAGATCTGCGCGCAGTGCCTGCAGCCGCACGTGGACCCGAAGACCGGCGAGACGACCTACGTCTTCTCCTGCTTCAACCAGGACCAGCCGCTCGACCAGGTCGACTTCGCCGCCCTCGCCCAGCGCCTGGCGCAGAACGGCGTGCAGGAGAAGCTCACCGCACTCTGGATCGGGCGCTGCCTCAGGCAGCTCCCGCCGCCCGCCGAGCGCAAGGCCGCCTAGTTCTTTCGCGGAATCGCTTCCATGAGAAGCGCGAGTGCGCGCTGCAGACTCTGGAAGCCGGGTCCTCCGCCACGGTAGTGGCCCATGCGCACGACGACGAGGTCGTGCGACGGAACGATGAGCGCGATCTGAGTGCCCGACCCGGCCATGTAATACGCATCGCTCGGCACCGGGAAAGCGCCTTCGCCGTTGATCCAGAAGAACGCCCCGTAGATCGGGCGGCCGTCGTCTCGCCACGCCGGCGCCAGCGTGCTCACGAATCTGGAATAGCCTTCCGGCAGGATCCGCTTGCCGTTCCAGACCCCGTCCTGCAGATAGAGATTGGCAAGACGTGCCCAATCGCGCGCCGACGCGAGCTCGTAACCCTGCAGTAGAAAGTCTCCGTAGGGATCGGTTTCCATCACCATTGTGCGAACGCCAATGGCGTCGAAGAGCTCGCGTTGCGGGAACGACAGGTATTCCTCGCCGCGCCTCTCGACCGCGAGACGCACCAGGTAATTGACGAGGACGGGGTCGCAGTTGCGGTAGCGGCCCACGGTGCCCGGCGGCCACTGCAGCGGCCGTGTGGCGGCGTAGTGAAAAGCGTTCACCGCTCCGGTATAGAGATAGACATGGTCCGGATAGCCGCGCGACGGGTCGTAGTCCGGATCCTGCGGCGCGCGAATCCGCAGCCCGCTCGACATGCGCATCAGCTCGGAGATGCGAATCTTCGCGCGCGGATCCCCCTGGCCCTGCCATTCCGGTATGGGCGCAGGCTGGTCGAGCGTATAGACGCCCTGCCGGACAAGAATGCCCATCAACGCCGCGGTCACACTCTTCCCCATCGACCAGCTCTCGAGCGGCGTATGCATCGTGATGCCCTTGCCGTAGCGCTCGCCGACGATGCGTCCTTTCCACGTCACGACGAACGCCGCCGTCATGGCGGCGGCTGGCTCGAACGCGGCGTCGAGCGCCCGGCTGACCTTCGCCATGTCGAGCCCGGCAGGCGGATCCTTGGGCAGCACGTCGCCCATGGGCCACGGCCGGGTAGATGGGTCGGGAAGCTGGCGCTTGATGCGCACCGGCTTGAACTCCGGCGCGTCCTTCCCCGGCGGCAGCGTCACGCATCCCTGGTCACCGAGGTAGCGCGCGGTTCGCTTCACCCCGTTCGGCAGGGTGACATGCACTGCTTTCGCGGCGCGATCGATCACGGGCTTCCCGAGCCTCGCGCGCTCTTCGTACGGCCCGGTGAAGAAGCCGACGTTGTCTCGCGCAAAGTCGGGATCGAGTCCCGTGACGAACACCGCCGAGCACATCACCTTGGCATAGCCCGCGGCGTGGAGCTCCAGCGGGTCGCCCGGCGGCGCGACGTACGGCGTGTCGAGCTCGAGCGCCTTCGCGCGCGCGATCAGCGCATCATTTCGCGTCTGTGCCGGGACCAGCGCGGTCGCGAACACCAGCGGAAGCAGAATAAGCAACCGGGTCACGCGGTTCTCCGGCTCACAGCCTGCTCGACTGCCCATCGATGACACTCATGGTAAAAGAGTGGCGGTGCGGGCGCCACTGAAAGCCAGCGCAGCTCATGCTGAGCCGGTCGATCGAGCGCGCTGCCGAAGCGAGCCAAGAAGAAAGATGCACGAAGCTCATACGCTTGGCCGCGTGCCGCTCGAAAAAACTGGACCGCGGAATCGAGCGGCGAAATGATCTCCAGCGCCATCGCGCATTCTTCAGCCACCTCCCGATGGACTGCTTGCAGCGCGTCTTCTTCCGCCTCCAACCCGCCGCCCGGAAGAAAGAGTCGTCGCTTGTCCACGACGCACGCCACCCTTTGCTTGTCGTCGAGGATGACTGCATACGCCGCATCGCGCCGCTGATGGCGTTGCGTGGACTGGCGGTAGCCAAAGCTCTTGGGTGCGTGCACGGCAGCTCTTGCTTCAGGACGCGGGTTCTGCCCGGGTCCGGGCGCAAGCCTAGCAGCTTCCGACGCGCGCCATCGGGGTTGCTTAAATGTTATATAAAGCATATATAATGACGCGGTGGTGAGGCCCAAGGCACGCGTGAGCACGTTCTCCGCCACGGCGCGCGATCTCGCGATGCTGGAGGCGGTGGCGCGCTATCACGGCCTCAACAAGAGTGCGACCATCGCGAGCCTCATACGCAGGGAGTTCTGGCGCGTGTTTCCCGGCGGCACGGACAAGATCAAGCCGGACCGCGGCGCGAAAGTGGAAGGCGAGACATGAAACTGCTGAAGTTCGTGGCGGCCGGGATCGGCCTGGCCGCTTCTTTCTCTCTTCAGGCGCAGAACATCAAGATCGGCGAGCTGAACAGCTACAAGGTGTTCCCGGCCTTTCTCGAGCCCTACAAGAAGGGCATGGAGCTCGCGCTCGAGGAGGTCAACGCATCGGGCGGGGTCAACGGCAGGAAGCTCGAGCTGGTCAGCCGCGACGACGGCGGCACGCCAGGCGATGCCGTGCGCGTTGCGGAGGAACTGCTCTCGCGCGACAAGGTGAACCTGCTCATGGGCACCTTCGCCTCGAACGTCGGCCTCGCCGTGGCGAACCTCGCCAATCAGCGCAAGGTGCTGTTCGTCGCCTCCGAGCCCCTTACCGACAAGCTCGTGTGGGAGAACGGCAACCGCTACACCTTCCGCCTGCGGCCTTCGACCTATATGCAGACCGCGATGCTCATCCCGCAGGCGGCCAAGCTCGGCAAGAAGCGCTGGGCGATCGTGTATCCCAACTACGAGTACGGCCAGTCGGCGGCTGCGTCGTTCAAGAACCTGTTGTCCAAGGCGCAGCCCGGCGTCGAGTTCGTCACCGAGCAGGCGCCCGCGCTGGGCAAGATCGACGCCGGCGCGGTGGTGCAGGCGCTAGCCGACGCCAGGCCCGACGCGATCTTCAGCGCGCTCTTCGCTGCCGACCTCCAGAAGTTCGTGCGCGAAGGCAATACGCGGGGACTCTTCAAGGACCGGCCGGTGTTCAACCTGATCGCCGGCGAGCCGGAGTATCTCGACACGCTCAAGGACGAGACGCCGCCGGGATGGTGGGTCACCGGCTACCCGTGGAGCGAGATCAACACGCCGGAGCACACCAAGTTCCTGAACGCCTACGAGAAGCGCTGGATGGATTACCCGCGCCAGGGTTCGGTGGTCGGCTACACCGCGGTCTACACGGTGGCCAATGCGATGCGCAAGGCGAAATCGGCCGACACCGAGAAGCTCGTCGAGGCGCTGAAAGGCCTCGAGATGCAATCGCCCTTCGGGACGATCAAGTGGCGGCCGATCGACCACCAGTCGACGATGGGCGCCTACGTCGGCCAGCTCGCGCAGAAAGGCGGCAAGGGCGTGATGGTGAACTGGTACTACGCCGACGGCGCGAGGTTCCAGCCGTCCGACCAGGAAATCCGCCTCCTGAGAAAAGCAGACTAGAACGGCGGCAGTGACCGGCACTGCCGCCCTGCTCCAGTTCCTGAACGGCCTCGCCGCCGCGAGCTCGCTCTTCCTTGTCGCGGCGGGCCTCTCGCTCATCTTCGGCGTCACCCGCGTGGTGAACTTCGCGCACGGCTCGCTCTACATGCTCGGCATGTATCTCGCCGTATCGCTCTCCGGAAGCGTGGGCTTCTGGGCCGCCGTGCCGATCGCGGCGGTCGCCGTGGGTGCGTTCGGCGTCCTCATAGAAGTGGCGCTTCTCAGGAGGATCTACAGGGCGCCGGAGCTTTTCCAGCTCCTCGCCACGTTTGCGCTGGTCCTCCTCATCAAGGACTTCGCCTTGTGGGCGTGGGGCCCCGAGGACATGCTGGGACCGCGCGCACCGGGTTTGCGCGGCGCGGTGCAGCTCGCCGGCGGCGCGTTCCCCCAATACGATCTCTTCCTCATCGCGATCGGGCCGGTGGTGTTCGTGCTGCTGTACCTGCTTCTCACGCGCACCCGGTGGGGAACGCTGGTGCGCGCGGCGACGCAGGATCGCGAGATGGCTGCCGCGCTCGGGGTGAACCAGAAGGTGCTCTTCACGGTGGTATTCGCGGTCGGCGCCGCCCTCGCCGGGCTCGGCGGCGCGCTCGCCATCCCGCGCGAGCCGGCGAGCCTCGAGATCGACCTCGGCGTGGTGTCGGACGCCTTCGTCGTGGTGGTGGTGGGCGGGCTCGGCTCGATCCCCGGCGCTTTCCTCGCCGCGCTCCTCATCGGTGTGATCAAGGCGTTCTGCTTCGCGCTCGGTTTCTCCAAGCTGACGCTGGCGGTGGAGTTCATCGTGATGGCCGTGGTGCTGGTGCTGCGGCCCTGGGGGCTGCTCGGGCGCCCGATCCCCGAGGCGCGCGGCCCCGGCGCGATGCAGACGCCGTTCCGGGTTCCATCACGCGCGTTCTTGATCCTGGTTTCCGCGGCCTTCACAGTGCTCGCGCTGGCGCCGCTCGTTTCGCAGGGCTATCTCCTCGTGTTCCTGACGGACCTCCTGGTTTTCGCCCTCTTCGCGACCAGCCTCCACTTCATGATGGGCCCCGGCGGCATGGCGTCCTTCGGCCACGCCGCCTTTTTCGGCCTGGGCGCTTACGGCGCCGCGCTGCTCGTTCTGCGCGTCGCTTTTCCGATGGAGCTGGCGCTGGTGGCGGGGCCCCTGCTCGCGCTCGCGGGTGCACTGCTGTCGGGCTGGTTCTGCGTGCGGCTTTCCGGCGTCTATCTCGCCATGCTTACCCTCGCCTTCTCGCAGATCGCCTGGTCGGTCGCTTTCCAGTGGGATCGCGTCACCGGCGGCTCCAACGGGCTGATCGGCGCATGGCCGGCGGAGTGGCTCGCCTCCAAGCCCGCCTACTTCTATCTCGTGCTCGTCCTCTGCGGCGCCGCCATCGCGCTCGTCTGGCGGACGGTGTACTCGCCGTTCGGCTTCGCCCTTCGCGCCTCGCGCGACTCGCCCCTGCGCGCCGAAGCGGTCGGCATTCCCGTGCGCAACGTGCAGTGGGCGGCATTCACCATCGCTGGTACTCTCGCCGGGGTCGCCGGCGCCGTGTTCGCTTTTTCCAAGGGCTCGATCTCACCCGAGGTGCTTTCGGTCCCGCGCTCAGTCGACGCGCTGGTGATGGTGCTCCTCGGCGGGGTGCAGACGCTCACGGGCCCGGTTTGGGGCGCGGGCCTCTTCACCTGGCTGGAGGACTCGCTCTCCCGCGAGATCGAATATTGGCGCGCCGCGATCGGCGCGGTGGTCGTCCTGCTCGTCCTCGCGTTCCCCCAGGGCGTCGCGGGCTTCGTGAAGGAAAAGCTCGCGCGATGAGCGCGCTCGAGGTCCGCGGTCTCTGCAAGGCCTACGGCGGCGTGCAGGCAGTGAAGGACGTGTCCTTCGCGCTCGACCCGAGCGAGGTGGTCGCGCTCATCGGTCCGAACGGCGCCGGGAAGACAACCTGCTTCAACCTGCTGAACGGCCAGCTCGCTCCCGATGCGGGCGACATCCTCGTCGGAGGCGCCAGCGTGGCGGGGCTGCCTGCGCACCGCATCGCGCGAATGGGCGTCGGACGCACTTTCCAGATCACGCAGACGTTCGGCTCGATGAGCGTGCGCGAGAACGTGCAGGTCGCGCTTCTTTCCTACCATCACCGGATCGGGTCCCTGCTTGCGGCGGCACCAAAGCTCCATCGCGACGAAGCGCAGGAGCTGCTCGAGCGCGTCGGGATGGCGAGCCAGGCCGAGCGGCCTTGTGCCGTGCTCGCTTACGGGGATCTCAAGCGGGTGGAGCTTGCCGCGGCGCTGGCCGGCCGACCACGGGTGCTGCTCATGGACGAGCCGACCGCCGGAATGGCGCCGGAGGAGCGAGGCCTGCTGATGGAGCTCGCGGCCGAGGTGGCCCACAGCGAGCGCATCGCGGTCCTTTTTACCGAGCACGACATGAGCGTGGTGTTCGGCCACGCCGCGCGCATCATCGTGCTGCACCAGGGCGAGATCATTGCCTCGGGCTCGGCCGGAGAAGTGCGCTCCGACGCGAAGGTGCGCGAGGTGTACCTTGGCGATGCTTGAGGCCCGCGGCCTGAGCGCGGGCTATGGCCGCGCGCAGGTGCTCTTCGGGCTCGACCTCGCTGTCGGCCAAGGCGAAGTGGTCGCCCTTCTCGGGCGCAACGGCGCCGGCAAGTCGACTACGCTCAAGGCGCTGATGGGCCTCGTCGAGGCGCGCTCCGGCGAAGTCCGCTTCGGCGGCGAGCGCATCGATCGGCAGGCGCCGCACGAGATCGCGCGACTCGGCCTCGGCTACGTGCCCGAGGACCGGCGCATCTTCACCGACCTCACCGTGGCCGAGAATCTCGAGGTCGGCCGCCAGCCGCCGCGCCCGGACGCGCCCACCTGGAGCATGGAGAAGCTCATCGCCCTCTTTCCCACCCTCGGCGCCCTGCTGCAACGTCGCGGCGGCAGCATGTCGGGCGGCGAGCAGCAGATGCTCTGCATCGCTCGCACCCTCGCCGGCAATCCCAAGGCGATCCTGCTCGACGAACCCTCGGAAGGCCTCGCCCCAGTGATCGTCGACCAGGTGGCTGCGGCCATTCTCGAGATGAAGTGGGCCGGCGTCGCAGTGTTCCTCGCCGAGCAGAGCGCGCGCTTCACCGAGCGCGTCGCCGATCGCGGCTACAAGCTGGAAAAGGGCAAAATCTCTCCCGCCTGATCTCCAAGCATGGAAACCAACCTCGAGCGCTTCGCCTGGTTGTCGATCGCCGCGGCCATCGCGACGATCGCGCTGAAGGCCCTCGCGTGGTGGCTGACCGGATCGGTCGGTCTCCTGTCCGACGCCCTCGAATCGCTCGTCAATCTGGCCGCGGCGCTGCTCATGCTCTCGATGCTGCGCCTCGCCGCCACGCCGCCCGGCCAGGCCTTTCCCTACGGCCTGTCCAAGGCCGAATACATCTCGGCCGGCGTCGAAGGAGCGCTCATCGTCCTCGCCGCCGGCGGCATCCTCTACGCCGCGATCCCGCGGCTCCTTGCGCCCGAGCCGCTCGAGGCGCCGCTCCTCGGCCTGAGCATCACCGTGGTCGCGTCGCTCATCAACTTCGGCGTCGCCGTCGTGCTGACCCGCGCCGGCAAGCGCCACGACAGCATCACGCTCGAGGCCGACGGCCAGCACCTCATGACCGACGTGTGGACCTCGGCCGGCGTCATCGCCGGCGTCGCGCTCGTCTACGCCACCGGCTGGCAGCGCCTCGACCCGCTAGTCGCGCTAGCGGTGGCGATTCACGTGGTGTGGACAGGCATCGGCCTCGTGCGCCGTTCCGTCGTCGGCCTGCTCGACGCCGCCATCAGCCCCGAAGACCAGAACGAAGTGAACAAGATCTTCAACGAGTACGCCAATCGCTACGCCGTCAAGTTCCACGCCTTCCGCACCCGCCAGGCCGGCTCGCGGCGCTTCATCTCCTTCCATCTGCTAGTTCCCGACGAGTGGAGCGTGAAGCGCGCCCACCAGCTCTCCGAGGAGATCGAGGAACGCATCCGCTCGCTGGTGCCGAACTCGGGCGTGCTGGTTCACATCGAGCCGATCTCCGACCCGGCCTCGTATGACGACGAGGGCCTGGACCGGATGTAGCTGGCGTCAGACTTGAATAGCGGTCAGTTGGAGCTCAAGAACTCACCGGCGTCAGATCGACGCCGCCCACTGCGCCGAGCGGCGCGCGGCGGAACTGGCCGAGGCGGTCTTCTCGATGGCGATGGAGAGTATCGCTTCGGGCGAGCCGGCTTTGACGGCGAACCTGAGCTCGCCGCCGGGAATCTCGTAGGCGTAGACGGAGGAGCCGGTGGCCTGCTGAATGCTCTGCGGCTTGCCGAGCCGGGAGACCACTTCGCTTCCCGTTGGCGCCTGCCCTTCGTTCAGGGCAACGTAGATCAGCGTGCCCTGCGCTGCGCCTTTGACCCGGGTGGTGCGGCATTCGACTTCGGCGATGGCGCCATGCGCATCGCAGCACCCGCGGAAGACGCGAAAGTTCTTGTTCGAGCGCGCCGGGTCGAGCCTCAGCTTGACGCCGGTCGTCGCGCCGATCTTCTCGATTTCGACCGTTTCCATTTGCGACAGCGCGATGGCAGCTTCGATGGTCTTGTTGGTCTTCATGGCGTCCCCCGTGGCAGCCGCTCTGAGCAAGCTCCGCACGATAACGGGCCGCCGGAAATGGCGGTAAGAAATACCGCACAAGGCAGGACGTGCCGATAAGCACTTTGTGCGCCGCGGGGTTGTTGCGCTGCGGCGCAAGAGGTCGGTGCAGGTCAGCGCAGGGGAACCAGCCCGCCCTCGATCTTCTCCGCGATGAACGAAAGCAGCGCGTCGGCGCGCACGGGCTTGCGAAGAAAGCCGACCGCGCCGAGCTCTCTCCCCCGCGCTTCGGCTTCTGCGGCGGTGGTCAGGAAGATGACCGGGATGTTTTGCTGCACCGGATCGGCGCGTAACGCCGCCACGAACTCGAGGCCGTTCATGTGCGGCATGAGCACATCGCAGATGATGAGGTCGGGCTGCTGGTAGAGCACCGCATAGCCGGCCGCGATCCCGTCTTCGGCAGTCTGGATTTCGTAGCCGGCATGCTTGAGATGCAGCGACAACAACTCGCGCATGTTGCGGTCGTCGTCGACGATCAGGATCCTCAACATCGAATCGCCTCCCCGGGCGAACCCACAAGCTACGCGCGATCGTGTTAAAGGAGCAGGGAACTCTTCACGGCCCGATCGGCTGGCGCGTCAGAAAGCTTGACACTTTGCTTACGCGCGCGGCGGCTTTAGCTAGAAGTAGCTACCGGGATGGAACAACTACACGAATCTGCAACTCTCTTCGAAACTCAGGCGGGGATTGCGCGGCGGCAGCTTGGTGCCGATGCCGTAGCCGATGTTGATGAGGAAGTTCGATTTCAGCCGGCC
>DATLUZ010000114.1:0-17643 GCA_035577785.1 Burkholderiales bacterium
ATCGATTCGATGCGGCCAGGGTGGTTCCTTTCCCATTCCCGCAGCATCTCGCCGATGCGCTTGCGCTCCAGGTTTTCCTGCGAGCCGCACAGCGTGCACGGAATGATCGGGAAGCGCCGCGCCTGCGCGTGCGCCGCGAGATCCGCCTCCGCGACGTAGACGAGCGGCCGGATCACCACGTGCCTGCCGTCGTCCGAGGCGAGCTTCGCCGGCATCGCCTTCAGCTGCCCGCCGTGGAAGAGATTGAGGAAGAAAGTGGCGAGCACGTCGTCGCGGTGATGCCCGAGCGCGATCTTGGTCGCGCCAATCTCGCCTGCGACCCGGTAGAGCGCACCGCGCCTCAGCCGCGAGCAGAGCGAGCACATCGTCTTGCCCTCGGGGATGACGCGCTTCACCACCGAGTACGTGTCCTGTTCGACGATGCGGAAGGGCACGCCGCGCCCGGCCAGATACTCCGGCAGCACGTGCGCCGGGAAACCCGGCTGCTTCTGGTCGAGGTTCACTGCCACGAGCTCGAAGCGCACCGGTGCCTTCTCCTGCAGCGAAAGCAGCGCGTCGAGCAGGCCGTGCGAGTCCTTGCCGCCGGACAGGCAGACCATCACGCGGTCGCCCTCGGCGATCATCGCGAAATCGCTGATCGCCTCGCCGACCTGGCGGCGGATGCGCTTGGCGAGCTTCGCCTCCTCGTAGGCGTCCTTGCGGGGATCGCGTACTGGGTTGAGTTGCCGCTTCAGGATGGGTCGGATGTTCACGGACATCGAGTTTAGCTTGTCATCCCGGCAGAACAGATTGCGTTCAGAAGGTGTGTCCCAAGCTGGGAAACCGCAGGAATCGGACGAAATCGTTTCGCGCATGCTTTGGGTGCGAGGCGCGAAGGTGCTTCTTGACTCCGACTTGGCCGAACTCTACGGGGTAACAACCAAGCGACTCAATGAGCAGATTCGTCGTAACCCACTGCGCTTCCCGTCTGATTTCGTGTTTCAGTTGACGGATCAAGAGCTTGGCCGTTTGAGGTCGCAATTTGCGACCTCAAATCCTGTCGTCAGCCGCGGCGGCCGCCGGTATCTGCCTTACGCGTTTACCGAGCATGGCTCCTTGATGGCTGCAAGCGTACTGAGCTCGACGCGGGCAGTTGAGGTATCGATCTACGTCGTGCGGGCCTTTGTCAGCCTTCGCCGAACCCTGGCTGCCCACAAGAGCGCAGTTCAAAGAGGTCTTCGAAGCGCTGCGAAGATTGATGTCTCCTTCGGTGCCAAGCCGCAAACCAATCGGATTCGTAACGCCGAAGTAGGCCGGCCTATGGCGAAACGAGCTTCAGGCCGGCAATGCCGGCGACGATCAAGAGGATTGACGCGATTCGCAGCACGTCTCTCGGCTCATTGAAAAGGATGATGCCGAGAATGGCGACGCCCACCGCGCCGATGCCGGTCCAGACTGCGTAGCCGGTGCCGATCGGAATGGTCCGCACCGCAAGGGCGAGAAAGTAGACGCTGGCGAGCATGGCCAGGCCGGTGATCACCGAGGGCAACAGGCGCGAAAAGCCGTTGGTGTACTTGAGCCCGATGGCCCAGACCACCTCGAGGAGACCCGCGAGGGTGAGCCAGATCCAGGCCATTGCCTTTTCCTAGAGGTAGACCGAGCGGCCGCCGTCGACCGCGAGGATCTGGCCGGTGATATAAGGCGCGGCGGCGAGGAAGTGGACCGCCTGCGCGATGTCCTGCGGCGAGCCCAGGCGCGCGAGCGGAGTGGTGGCGATGATGCGGCTGCGCTCGGCGGGATCGAACTGGTTGTCCTCTGGCCAGGCAATGGCGCCCGGAGCCACGCCGTTCACGCGCACGCGCGGCGCCAGCTCCACCGCGAGCGACCTGGTGAGCGCCGCGAGCCCCGCCTTGGCGATGCTGTAGAGGGGGTAGCCCTTGAGCGGACGCTCGGCGTGGATGTCCACGATGTTGACGATCGCGCCCTCGCGCTTGGCAAGCTCCGGGGCGGCTTCCTGGCAGATGAAGAGCGGCGCCCGCAGATTGGAGCCGACCAGCTCTTCCCAGTGCGAAGACTCGATCGCGCCGAGGTCGACCGGGAAGAAGCTCGAGGCGTTGTTCACCACCAGATCGAGCCGGCCGAAGCTCTGCAGCGCGGCCGAGACGAGCGCGCGCGGCGCGATCGGCGCCAGCAGCTCCGCCTTCACCCGTGCCGCGCTCTTCGCGCGCGCCGAGTTAAGCTCGTTTTCGAGCTTCGCCGCGTCGCTTTCCGAGTCGCGGTAGTGCAGCAGCACGTTCGCCCCCGCGGCGTGCAGCCGGCGCGCGATCGCCGCGCCGACACGCCGCGCGCCGCCGGTGACGAGGGCCACCCTGCCGGAGAGCAACTCATCCATGAGTGCCTTGAATTCTAGGGTAAATTCGCCGCGTGCTCCCCTGCCTGCGAGAAGCGATCGCTGCCAACCAGGGATGGATACCGTTCGCGCGTTACATGGAGCTCGCGCTCTACGAGCCGGGCGTGGGCTACTACGCGGGCGGCGCGCAGAAGTTCGGTCGCGACGGCGACTTCATCACCGCGCCGGAGCTCGGCTCGCTCTTCGGCCGCACACTTGCGCGCCAACTCGAAGAGCTCGCCTATCCGGTGCTCGAGTTCGGCGCGGGCAGCGGCGCCCTTGCCGCCACCCTGCTCTCTCGGCACGCATTCGACTATCGGATCGTCGAGATCAGCCCGCAGCTTCAGGCGCGCCAGCAGGCCCGCCTGGGCGCCCGGGCGCAGTGGCTTGCGGGCCTTCCGCAGCGCATCCGCGGCGTCGTGATCGCCAACGAAGTCGTCGATGCCATGCCGGTGCATGCGCTCGCGTGGCGTAAAGAGGCAATCATGGAGCGTGGCGTTATTTTTTCAGATGGAAAGTTCATGTGGAAAGAAAAGCCTGCGACCGGCGTGTTGCTCGAGGAGGCGGTAAAAATCCAAGTGCCGACACCCTACGAGAGCGAGATCGGCCTCGTTGCCCAGGCGTGGATGCGCGAGATTGGCGCGCGCTTGGAGGAAGGCGTGATCTTCATCTTCGACTACGGCTTTCCCCGCGGCGAGTACTACCATCCGCAGCGCGCGACCGGCACGCTCATGTGCCACCACCGCCATCGCGCGCACGGCGACGTCTTCGCGCGTCCCGGAGAGGAGGACATCACCGCGCATGTCGATTTCACCGCGCTCGCCACTGCCGCCGTGGACGCCGGGCTCGAAGTGCTGGGTTATGCCACGCAGGCGCAATTCCTCGTGAACTGCGGCATCACCGACGTGCTCGGCGAAGCGAACGCCGAGAACGCATTGCACTACGCGCCGCTCGCTGCGGAAGCGCAGAAGCTTCTTTCGCCCGCCGAGATGGGCGAGCTCTTCAAGGTGCTGGCCGTGGGCCGTGGCGTCAAGCCGCCGCTCTTGGGATTTTCACGCGGTGACCGTTCGCACAGCCTTTAGATAAACTTTGCGAATGCGCCGGTTTCTACTCGTATCCGCGCTTTTCCTCCACGGCCTGGGCCGCGCCGACGAAGCGGACGAGGCGAAGAAGCGCTGGGAGTCGAGCCCGCACGGGCCGATGCTCGAGCGCATCCTGCCGCCAACCTACGCCGCGGCGGACCTGCCCGACGCGGCCTCTCAGGGCGCGCGCCTGACGCTGCGCTACTGCGTGCAGTGCCACAACCTCGCCAACCCGGCGATGCATCACGCCGCGAAGTGGCCGGCGGTCGTCGACCGGATGGTGGTGCGGATGGAAGGCCGCGGCAACATGGGTACGCTGATGTCCGAGATGATGGCGGGCGTGAAGGCGCCGCGCGAGGACGAGACCCGCGCGATCGTCGCCTATCTCCAGAAGTACGCGCAGACGCCCCTCGACGTGCGCGCCTACCCAGAAGTCAACCAGCCTTCCGGCGAGGCCTTCCGGCTGGCGTGCAGCCAATGCCACGTGCTGCCCGATCCAAAGCGCCACACTGCCTACGAATGGCCCACGGTGGTCGCGCGCATGCAGGAAAACATGGAGTGGATGAACCGCGTCGTGGGCTCGCAACCGGTTCCCGGCGAGCCGCAGCTGCGGATCGAGGAGATCAACGCCTTTCTTCGCAGGTACGCCCGGCGCTGATGGCGGGCCAGCCGCTGCGGCGAAGGCTGTTCCTTCTGGCGGCGGCGGGCATCATGCCGCTCGCCCTCGCCGCGGGCATCGCGCTCCTCGCGCTCGCCTCCGAGCAAAAAGCGCAGGCCGAGCGCTCCGGAGTCGAGCTGACCCGGGCGCTCGCCGCGGCGATCGACGCCGAGCTGCACCGCTCGGTGGCCGCGCTCGAGTCGCTCGCAGAGGGGCCCGCGCTCGATACGGGAGACCTGAAGCGCTTCCACGAGGTGATGCGCCGCGTGCACGCCCGCCGCCCCGATTGGGTGACCGTCACGCTGGCCGATCCGGCGGGCCAGCAGCTCGCGAACGCGAACCAGCCCTTCGGCGCGAAGCTTTCCAGCGTGGTCGACCCCGAAAGCCTTGAGCGGGTGGTGCTCACGCGGCGTCCTGCCATCGGCGGAATGACCGAGGGGCGCACCCCGGTCCTCGCCGTCCCGGTACGGGTCCCGGTGCTGCGGGAGCGCGAGGTGCGCTATGTGCTCACGGCGGCGCTGCGGCCGGAGGCCTTTGTCGAGGTGCTCAACCGACAGCGCATTCCCCCTGAATGGGTAGTGTCGGTATTCGACGCGAAGAACAAGCGCGTGGCGCGCTCGCGCCAGCACGCCGAGTTCTTGAACAAGCCGCCCGCGCCGAGCCTGGAAAAGCTGATGCACCAGGGTGACGAAGGATCGGGAACCTCCTTCGTGCTGGAAGGCGACCAGGTCTACAGCTCCTTCAGCCGCTCGCGCGAGACCGGCTGGACCGTGGCGATCGGCATCCCGCCTGCCGCGGTCGAAGCCGGCGCGACGCGCTCGCTGCTCGTCTACGGCGGGGGCATCCTGATTTCGATCGCGCTCGGCGTGCTCGCCGCGCTTGCCATAGCGCGCGGCATCGCCGCGCCGATGGCCTGGCTGAGCGCCGCGGCGCAGGCGCTCGGCCGGCGCGAGGCCGTGGTGCCGCCCTCGACGCCGATCCTGGAGATCCGCGAGGTGGGGAGCGCCCTTGCCTCGGCCGCCGCCGAGCGCTCGCAGCACGAAGCCGAGCGCGAAGAGCTGCTGCGCCGCGAGCGCGAGGCGCGCAGGGCGGCGGAAACAGCGAGCCGGGCCAAGGACGAGTTCCTCGCGATGCTGGGGCACGAGCTGCGCAACCCGCTCGGCGCCATCGCCAACGCGAGCCACCTTCTCTCCCATCCGCGGATCGATGCGCCAGCCGCGCACGAGGCGCGCGCCGTCATTTCGCGCCAGGTCGCGCACCTCGCGCGCCTGACCGACGATCTGCTCGATGCCGGACGCGCGGTCATGGGCAAGATCGTGCTCGAGCGCCGCCCGATCGACCTCGCCGCGGTGGTCGCGCGGGCGCTCGCCACGTTCGAGTCCTCGGATCGCTTCCGCGCCCATCGCCTCGAGCGAAGCCTCGTTCCGGTATGGGTCGACGCCGACGAGACGCGCATCGAGCAGATCGTGGCGAACCTGGTCGGGAATGCGCTCAAGTTCACCCCGGCCGGCGGAACCGTGGCGGTGAGCGTCAAGCAAGCCTGGAACGATGCCGTGCTCGAGGTTCGCGACACCGGTGTCGGCATGTCCGAGGAGCTTCGCGCGCGCGCCTTCGAGCTTTTCGTCCAGGGCGACGCGGCGCTCGACCGCGGCAAAGGCGGCCTTGGCATCGGCCTCACGCTCGTTCGGCGGCTCGCCGAGCTGCACGGCGGAGCAGCGAGCGCCGCGAGTGACGGCCCGGGCCAAGGCGCCTCTTTCAGCGTGCGCCTGCCCGCCATAGACCCGCCGGCGCCGTCGCCTGCCCGGGGAATCGACGCGACGCCCCTTGCCGCGCGCGACGTCCTGATCGTGGAAGACAACGCCGATGCCGCCGACACGCTGCGCCGGCTGCTCGAGCTCTCGGGCCACCGCGTGCGCGTCGCGCACGACGGCGTCGCAGGCCTCGAAGCCCTCCTTTCCGGGTCGACGCAGATCGCCCTCATCGACATCGGGCTGCCGCGCATGGACGGCTACGAGCTGGCGCGGCGCTTGCGCGCGAGCCTCAACGGCCGCCCCTGTCCCTTCATGGTCGCCGTGACGGGCTATGGGCTACCCGGAGACCGCAGCCGCGCCCTGGCGGCGGGATTCGACGAGCACCTTGCCAAGCCGATCGATGCGGCTGCGCTAGCCCGGGTCCTCGCGCACAGCGTTCTCTAGGGCTTCAGGTTTGGGGAACCGCCATCCCCTTGGCCACCGCCGGGCGCGCGCCAATCGCGTCGTACCAGCGCTTCACGCGCGGGAACTGGCCGAGGTCGACCCGGTGCCATTCGTGGCGCGCCACCCAGGGATACGTGGCGATGTCGGCGATGGTGTATTCCCTGCCTGACAGGTACTCGTTCGCCTCGAGCTGGCGGTCCATAACGCCGTAGAGGCGCTTCGCCTCGTTGCCGTAGCGTTCGCTGCCGTACGGGACTTCGTCCTTCTTGGCGCGCATGAAGTGATGCGCCTGGCCGAACATCGGCCCCACGCTGCCCATCTGGAACATGAGCCACTGGAGCACGTCGTATTTCCCGCGTTCGGAGTTAGGCATGAATTTCCTGGTCTTCGCCGCCAGATAGATTAGGATCGCGCCCGACTCCATCATGGAATAGGGCTTGCCCTCCGGTCCGTCCGGGTCCACGATCGACGGAATCTTGCCGTTCGGGTTGATCTTCAGGTATTCGGGGGTGAACTGCTCGCGGTTGGTCCCGATGTTGATCTTGTGGACGTTGTACGGCAGGGCGCACTCCTCGAGCATGATGGACACCTTGCGCCCGTTGGGCGTGCTCCACGTATAGAGTTCGATCATGTTGAAATGGCTTTTGACGGTTCTGATTGGGCTCGTGATTCTAGCGGCAGTCGGTCAGCGGCTGCGGCTGCCGGGCGATTTCCGTATTCCAGTTCGCGGGCGCGTCTACTACGTGCCGCTCGCGAGCACAGTCCTGCTTACGCTCATCGTCTGGGCGCTGGCCCGGATCATCTAGCGCGGCCGCAGCACCTCGCCGATGGAGCGCCCGACCGCGATCTGCGGCAGCGACGCGGGCAGGTGCTCGGCCGCTTCACGTTCGGTCACCAGCTTGCGCGCGATTTCGAATGCCTCGGCAAAGGAAGCGGTTTTCGCCAGAGCGTCGCGGAAAAACGCCTCGCCGAAGTAGGTGAAATCGCGACCCGCCTCACAACCGAATGAGGTGCGCTCGGCTGCCGACGCCGTGATGACGATGGTGTTGTCGTCGCGCAGCGGCTCGACGAACCCGCCCGAGTAGCAGGCGGACACCACCACCACGCGCCACTTGATGCCCGAGTCGTGCAGCATCCGGGCAAGCGCCGTCGGCGTGAGCGGGGCGAGCTCGAGCGGCGGCTGCGAGGCGGAAAGGCGGTGGTCGCGGTCGCCGTGCGCGGTGATGTAGAGCACCAGCACGTCCTCGTCCGCGTTCATGGCGCGCCCGACGCGCTCGAGCGCACGGCCAAGGTTGGTCACGCTCGCGATCGGGATCTCCTCCAGCGCGTCGTTGCTGCTCGCGAGCGCGATCGAGCGGCCGGCGGTGCCGAAGCGCTCGTCGAACAGGCGCTTCACGTAGCGCAGCTCGCGCACGAACACCTCCTCGCTCGCGTCGGGGGCGAAGCCCACGAAGTACTGTTCGCGCACGCCGGCGCGGCCGGGCTCGATCGCGGCGAGCGAGCGCTCGATGAGCTCGCCCTGCAGGTGGAACAGGCGCTCGTCGGCGAGCGGCGCAGCCTCCTCCTCGCCCTCGGGGGGCTGCCATACCTCGGTCTGCGGATAGAGGAAGAGCGCGATCGCCATCATCGCGCAGACGACCGCCGCGCCCTGGTAGAACTGCGGGCGCCGCGTCCCCGCGCTGACAGCGACCGCGCGCACCGCCACCGCGAAGATCCAGCCGAGCAATAGGAAGTATGCAGTCGCGCCGAGCCCGCCCAGAGGCACGATGACGTAGGGCAGTGCGAGCCCCGCGAGCTCGAATACCGGGTCCGAGGCCGTGAGCGCGATGGCCACCGCGAGCAGGCGCTGCTGCGCGCCGTAGAGGAGCGCCACCAGCAGCGCCGCCGCGAGCACCAGCGGCACCGTGGCGAGATAGACGAGCAGCGCCGAGTAGTCGATTTCCCCGGTGAAGCCGACTCGCAGGCCGGCGGCGAGGATCCAGAGCATAAAGTTGAATGCGACGAGCGCGGCGTAGTCGACCGCGGACACCCGGAAGTCGAGCTCGCGCAGCGGCAGGAAAAATGCGAGCCGGACTCCCGCGAGCAGATTGCGCCCGAGCGATGCGGCGATCATGCGCGCTCGATCGCGCGCACGCGCGCCTCGTCCACGAGGCGCGCGATCTCCGCGGGGGAAGAGGCCTGCGCCGCTATGGCGCCCGCGTCCACGGCCGCCGCCGCGACAGACGCTCGTCTTGCCCGTTGGGTATCCATGTTCGGATCGGCGAGCCGCGCGACCTCGAGCAGCTCGGCGAAGCGTTCGGGCCGCCGAAAGGCATCGGTGCGCTTCAGCAGCTCCAGCAGCGCTGCCGCGGTGGCCTGGGGCGCGGCGCGCAACACCACGCGGTTGCGGCAGGCGAGGAGCGCCAGCTCGCGCACCTCGTTCGGCGCCTTCAGGCGGGCGCACACCGCCTCCACTTCGGCTTCCTGGTGCGGCCAGGCGATGACCGCGAATCGAATCGGAACCGACGAGGTAGCCTTTGCGGTCATGGAAAGAATAGGCAATACCGGCTTCACGTTATCGAGAAGCTTGTCGGCCAGGCCGCTGGCCTCGAGCACCTCGAACATCTTCTCCGGATGCGGCTCGGCGAGGCCGCGTGCGAATTCCTGCCACACGCGCTCGGGCACAAGGTAGTCCGCCTCGCCCGAGCTCACCATCTGCCGCATCAGCGCCATCGTCGCGTCGGCCACGCGGAAGCCGAAACGTGCGGCGAAGCGCGCCACGCGCAGGATGCGCACCGGATCTTCGGCGAAGGCTTCGCTGACGTGCCTGAGGATGCCTTCCTTTAGATCTCCCCTCCCGTGGAAAGGATCGATCAACGCCCCCGTTTCGGGCTCCTTCGCCATCGCGTTGATGGTGAGGTCGCGCCGGCGCAGGTCGTCCTCCAGCGTGACGTCGGGCGCCGCGTGGACGGTAAATCCCTTGTAGCCGCGAGCGCTCTTGCGCTCGGTGCGCGCGAGCGCGTATTCCTCGTGGGTCTGCGGGTGCAGGAACACCGGGAAATCCTTGCCCACCGGCCTGAATCCGTGCCGGACCATCTCTTCGGGCGTCGCGCCGACCACCACGTAGTCCTTGTCCTTCAGCGGCAGCCCGAGCAGCTCGTCGCGCACCGCGCCGCCGACTACGTAGGCTTTCACTCGTACATGTCGAACTGCGGGATCGATTCGGTCTCGCGTTCCGCGGCGGCGATCCACTCCTGCATCGCCGGCAGCTCGAGCATGGCGTCGTAGTAGCTTCGCGCCGCGCGCGGCAGCTCCACTTCGTAGGTGCGAAAGCGCAGCACGACCGGCGCGTACATCGCGTCGACCGCGCTAAAGGCGCCGAAGAGGAACGGCTTCCGCGCTTCGTTCCAGATGGCCTTGATTCGCTCGACCTCGGCGAGCACTTCCGGCGTGCGGCCCTTGCCCGCGTAGCGCTTACGCACGTTCATGCTCATGTGGTTGCGCAGGTTCGCGAACCCGGAGTGCATCTCGGCCGCGAGCGAGCGCGCCCGGGCGCGCTCGGCCGCATCCGCGGGCCAGAGCTTGCGGTTTCGCTCCGCCAGGTACTCGAGGATCGCCAGCGAATCCCACACCGTGGCCTTGCCGTCCACCAGGATCGGCACCTTGCCGGCCGGCGAATGCTGGAGGATCGCTTCCTTCGAGCGTTCCCCGTACAGGGGAATCCTTTTCTCGTCGAAGTCGAAGCCGAACACCTTCATGGCGATCCATGGCCGCAGCGACCAGGAGGAGTAGTTCTTGTTGCCGATGACGAGCAGCATGGCGCTATGGTGCCTCTAGGGTCCCGCGATGGCCCGCCCGCCGTCCTTGATCGGCGTGGCGAAGCTGTATTCGATGTCCCAGGGGAAGTGGATCCACTTCGTCTGCTTGAACTCCTTGACGAACGTGTCGACGATCGACCGGCCCGCGGGCTTGGCGTACAGCGTGGCGAAATAGGCCTTCGGTAGAAGCTGGCGCACGGCCTGCGCGGTGCGTCCCGTATCGACGAGGTCGTCGATCAGCAGGTAGCCCTCGCCGTCGCCGGCGACCCCTTTCAGGACGCGCACGCTGCCCTGGATCTGGTCCGCGCCGCCAGGCGTGCCGCTGGCGTAGCTCGTGACGCAGATCGTGTCGACAAGTCGAATGTCGAGCTCCCGCGCCACCAGGGCGGCCGGCACCAGGCCGCCGCGCGTGACGGCGATGATTCCCTTCCAGGGGCCGCGCTTGTGCAGCCGCTCGGAGAGGAACCGCGCATCGCGGTGCAGCTCCACCCAGGAGATGATGATTTCGTCCTCGTACGCGACGCGCGCCATCCCCTGATTCTAGATCAGGGACATGGAATACTACGGACCTGATGTCCTTTCTAGAGTCCAGAGCATCGCGCGCGCTCGAGGGCATTGGCAAGCCGGTGACGCGCAAGGAGGACGCCCGGCTGCTGCGGGGCGCGGGCTGCTACACCGACGACTTCAATCTACCGGGGCAGGCGCACGCCAGCGTGGTGCGCTCGCTGCACGCTCACGCACGCATCCGGAGCATCGATGGGAGCCGTGCGCTCGCGATGCCGGGCGTGCTCGCGGTGCTCACCGGCGAGGACGTCGCGCGCGACGGCCTGAAGCCGATTCCGTTTCGCCCCGTGACGCCCAACCCGCACGAGGTTCAGCTCAACGCGAGCTTCCTCGCGCCGTATCCCCTGCTGCCCGCCGACAAGGCGCGCTTCGTCGGACAGGCGCTCGCCGTGGTCGTCGCCGAGACCGCGATGGCGGCAAAGGACGCCGCCGAGCGCGTCAACGTGGACTACGAGCCGCTTCCGGCGGTCATCGCGCCCGTCCCATCCGGGGACGGCGAAAGAGTGTGGGATGCGCCGAACGTGTGCGCCGATACCACGATCGGCGCGCCAGCCGAAGCGGATGCGGCGATGAAGCGCGCCCGCCACGTGGTTTCCCTGCAAACCACGATCAACCGCGTCACCGGCGTGCCGATGGAGCCGCGCGCGGCGCTCGGGAGCTACGACGAGAAAACGAGGCGCTATGCCGTGTATGCATCCTGCGCCGGGCCGCACCGTGCCCGCATCGAGATCGCGGGCGCGCTCGGCGTGCCGGAAACCGACGTACGCGTGGTCACTCGCGAGCTCGGCGGCAACTACGGCACGCGCAACAACCTTTATCCGGAGTTCGCGCTCGTCGCCTGGGCGGCGCGCCGGCTGGGGCGGCCGGTCAAGTGGACCTGCGAGCGCACCGAGGCCTTTCTCAGCGACGAGCACGCGCGCGACCTGGTCGCGCGCGCCGAGCTCGCGCTCGACGCCGACGGCAGCTTTCTCGCGCTGCGCTGCGACTACGTGAGCAACGTCGGCGCGCATGCCGTGTCGTTCATTCCGCTCACCAAGGGAATGGCGGTGTCGACCAGCGTCTACCACGTGCCGGCGTCGGCAGTCCGCGGCCGCGCGATCCTGAGCACGATGGCGCCGACCACACCCTATCGTGCGGCGGGCCGGCCGGAAATCATGTTCGTGATCGAGCGCCTGATCGACGTCGCCGCCCGCCGGCACGGATTCGACCGCGTCGCGCTGCGCAGCCGCAACCTGGTCAGTCAGTTCCCTTATCGAAACCCCGCGGGCCTCGTCTACGACAGCGGCGACTATGCCGGCGCGATGAGGCGCGTGCTCGAGCTCGCCGACTGGGCGGGATTCGAAAGAAGGCGCGATGAAGCCCGCGCGCGCGGGCGCTGCCGGGGCATCGGCCTCGGCCACTACATCGAGCTCAACACCGGCGCGCCGCGCGAGCGCGCCGAGATCCGCGTGCTGCCCGAGGGACGCGTCGAGGTGGTGCTCGGCACGCTTTCGGCCGGGCAGGGCCACGAGACGAGCTTCGCGCAGCTCGTCGCCGAGTGGCTCTCGGCCGATCTCGAGCGCGTGACGCTCCTGACGGGCGACACCGACGCCACGCCGGTCGGCGGCGGCTCGCATTCCGGACGCTCGATGCGCATGGGAGCGGTGGTCATGGCGCACGCCTGCGACCGCATCGTCGAGCAGGGCAGACAGCGCGCCTCCGATCGACTCGAAGTTTCACCAAGAGATTTGGAGTTTGACCGCGGTCGCTTTCGCGTGAAGGGCACCGACCGGTCCATCGGCCTATTCGATCTAGGTGCGCTCGTCGCGGATTACGACGAGACCACGCCGCTGCCGTCCTATCCCTTCGGCTGCGCGGTGTGCGAGGTCGAAGTCGATCCGGAGACCGGCGTGGTCGAGATCGTGCGCCACTCCACGGTGGACGATTGCGGCAGGGCGGTGAATCCGCTCATCCTGCACGGCCAGACCCACGGCGGCATCGCCGCGGGCGCCGGCCAGGCGCTCTGGGAAGCCTGCCGCTACGACCGCGAGAGCGGACAGCTCCTCTCGGCGAGCTTCATGGACTACGCGATGCCGCGCGCCGACCAGCTCCCGATGTTCGACACCGAGATCAGCGAGGTTCCCTCGGCGAGCCATCCGCTGGGAATGCGAGGCGGCGGCGAGGGCGGCACCACCCCGGCGCTCGCGGCGGTGGCGAACGCCGTGGTCGACGCGCTGGCCGAGTTCGGCGTCGAGCATCTCGACATGCCGCTCACGCCCGAGCGGGTGTGGCGCGCGATCCACCGATGAAGGCGGCGCTCGACTTCCTGCTGAACGGCGAGCGCGTCTCGCTTGCGCAAGAGAAGCCCGCGCGCACGCTCCTGACGTGGCTTCGCGAGACGCGCGGCCTGGTCGGCACCAAGGAGGGCTGCGCCGAAGGCGATTGCGGCGCCTGCACCGTGGTGCTCGCCGATCTCGTTCCCTCCGGGAAGCTGCGCTACCAGCCGGTGAACGCCTGCATCCTGTGTCTCGGCGCGCTCGAAGGGAAGGAAGTCATCACCGTCGAGGGGCTGAAGAAAGGCGATCGGCTGCAAGCGGTGCAGCAGGCCATGGTCGACTGCCACGCCTCGCAATGCGGATTCTGCACCCCGGGCTTCGTCATGGCGCTCTACGCGCACTGCAAGAGCGGCACGCCGCCGGAGCTCTCCGACGCGATCGCCGGAAACCTGTGCCGTTGCACCGGCTACCGGCCGATCCTGCAGGCGGGCAAGCACGCACGCGAGCTCGCCGACTGGCAGCAGGAAGCCGTCGAGGACGCAGCGCGCACGAAGCGCATTGCAGCGCTGCCGAAGGAGCCGACGCGCCTGAAGGGATTTTTCAGTCCGCTCGGCGTCGCGGAATTCGCGCGCTACCTCGTGGAGCACCCGAACGCCGCCATTCTTGCCGGCGGCACCGACGCCGGATTGTGGATCACCAAGGAGCATCGCGATCTCGACGACGTCGCCTACATCGGCCGGGTCGCCGAACTGAGGGCTCTAAGGGATCATCCTTCACATATAGAGATCGGGGCAGCCGTCACATACGCCGAGGCCTACGAAGCCCTCGAGCGCATCCATCCCGATATCGGCGAGCTCCTGCGTCGGCTGGGAGCGGTGCAGGTGCGCGCGGTGGGCACGCTCGCGGGCAACATTGCGAATGGCTCGCCGATCGGCGACTCCATGCCGGTGCTGCTCGCCCTCGACGCGACGCTCGTGCTGCAAAAGGGCGATGCCAGGCGCGAAGCCCGGCTCGCGCTCTTCTATACGGGCTACCGAAAGAGCCTGATGCTGCCGGGCGAGTTCATCCGCGCGATCCGCGTGCCGAAGCTCGCGCCGGGCGCGCGCTTCGCGGCGTACAAGCTGTCCAAGCGCTTCGACCAGGACATCTCCTCGGTTTGCGCCGCCTTTCACGTCGACGGCAGCAAGGCCCGGTTCGGCTTTGGCGGCATGGCGGCGACGCCGGCGCGCGCGCGCCAGGCTGAGGCCGCGTACGTCGCGAAAGGGCTCGAGGCCGCATGCACGGCGCTGGTGGAGGACTTCAGCCCGATCTCCGACCAAAGGGCGTCGGCCTGGTACCGCCTGCGCGCGGCGCAGGGACTGCTGCGGAGATTCCATGCCGGCGCGAGCGCACGCGCCCTGCTCGACCTGGCTCCGTAACGTGATCCACCAGGCGCTTCCCCACGACAGCGCGGCGCTGCATGTCAGCGGCGAAGCGCGTTACGTCGACGACCTGCCCGAGCCGCCGGGCACGCTTTACGCCGCGTTCGGCATGTCGACCGAAGCCCACGCCAGAATCCTCGCACTCGATCTCGCTCCCGTGCGCGCCGCCGAAGGCGTGGTCGCGGTGCTCGCCGCAGGCGACATTCCCGGCGCCAACAACGTCGGCCCGGTGGTGGCCGACGAGCCTGCGCTCGCCAGGGACCGGGTGCAATTCCGCGGCCAGCCGCTCTTCGCCGTGGCCGCCACCCGCGTCGAGCTCGCCCGGCGCGCCGCGCGTCTCGCCCGGATCGAATACGAGCAGCTCGACCCGGTGGTGACGATCGAGCAGGCGCTCGAGGCGCGCGAATTCGTGGTGCCGAGCGTCAGATGCGAGCGCGGCACCGTGGCAAGCCTTCCGGGGGCGGCGAACCGGCTGCGGGGCCGGCTGCGCTGCGGAGCGCAGGAGCACTTCTATCTCGAGGGACAGATCGCGCTCGCCATCCCGGGCGAGCGCGGCGAGATGCTGGTGCACTCTTCCACCCAGCACCCGACCGAGATCCAGCACCTCGTGGCCGCGGCGCTCGGCGTCCCCGACGCCGCCGTGACGGTGGAGCTGCGCCGCCTTGGCGGCGCCTTCGGCGGCAAGGAGACGCAGGCGGCGGTCTACGCGATCGGCGCCGCCCTCCTCGCGCGCGCGACGCGCCGTCCGGTGAAGCTGCGCGCCGACCGGGACGACGATATCGTCGGCACCGGCAAGCGCCACGACTTCCTCTATCAGTACGACGTGGGCTTCGACCGGACCGGACGCATCGAGGCGCTCGACCTGACGCTCGCCTCGCGCTGCGGCCTCTCCGCCGACCTGTCGGCCGCGGTGAACGACCGCGCCGTGTTCCACTGCGACAACGCCTATTTCCTGCAGAACGTGCGCATCGTCTCGCACCGCTGCAGGACGCACACCGCGTCCAGCACCGCATTCCGCGGATTCGGCGCGCCGCAAGGCATGTTCGCGGCCGAGGCCGTCGTGGCGGCGATCGCCCGGCACCTCGGCGTCGATGCGCTCGACGTGCGCAAGCGCAACCTCTACGGGCCGGCGCCGCGCGACGTCACGCACTACGGCATGGCGCTCAAGGACAACGTTCTGCCCGAGCTCATCGACGAGCTGGAAGCGCGCGCCGGATACCGCCGGCGGCGCGAGGCAGTGAAGGCCTTCAACGCTTCGTCGCCGCTCTTCAAGCGCGGTCTTGCCCTCACGCCGGTGAAGTTCGGGATCGCCTACACCACCCAGGCGATGAACCAGGGCGGCGCGCTGGTGCACCTCTACACCGACGGCAGCGTGCACCTGAACCACGGCGGCACCGAGATGGGCCAGGGGCTGATGACCAAGGTGGCTCAGATCGTCGCCTCGGAGCTCCAGGTCGACCTCGAGCGCGTGCAGGTGAGCGCCACTTCAACCGGCAAGGTCCCCAACACCTCGCCCACCGCCGCCTCGAGCGGCACCGACATCAACGGCGAGGCGGCGCGCGACGCATGCCGCACTCTCAAGCGGCGACTCGTCCGGCACTGCGCCGAGACTTACCGCGTAAGTCCCGACGAAGTCGTTTTCCTTCCCAACCAGGTCTCGATCGGGAGCACAAAGACGATCAGCTTCACCCAGCTCGTCCGCGAAGCCTACCTCGCGCGCGTGCAGCTCTCGGCGACCGGCTACTGGCGCACGCCCGAAATCCAGTTCGACCGCGAGCGCTGGCGCGGCACGCCCTTCTACTACTTCGCCTATGGCGCCGCGGCAGCGGAGGTTGCGATCGACGTCCTGACCGGCGAAACGCGCCTGCTGCGCGCCGATCTGCTCCACGACGTCGGCCGCTCGCTCAACCCGGCGATCGACCGCGGGCAGATCGAAGGAGGCTTCGTCCAGGGGATGGGCTGGCTGACGACCGAAGAAGTGGTCTGGGACGACCGCGGCCGCCTCCTCACACGCTCGCCCTCGACCTACAAGATCCCGGCGGCGGGCGACTGCCCGCCGGTATTCAACGTCTGGCTTTGGGAAAAGGGCGAGAACGTGCGCGACGTCGCGCATCGCTCCAAGGCGGTCGGCGAGCCGCCGCTGATGCTCGCGCTATCGGTGTTCCAGGCGATTTCCGACGCCGTCGGCGCGACGTCGAGCTCGCGCGAGCCCGTGCCGCTCGAGGCGCCCGCGACGCCGGAGAACGTCCTCAAGGCGATCCATGAGCTTCATCGAAGTCCGGGTCGTTGAAACGCGCGGCTCCACGCCCCGCGGGCCCGGCACGCGCATGTGGGTCGGCGCTGGCGAAACCCGCGGCACCATCGGCGGCGGCAAGCTCGAGTACACCGCGCTCGCGATCGCGCGCGAGATGCTCGCCTCCGGTGAGAACGAGCGCCAGCGCAGATTCGTCCTCGGCGACTCGCTCGGCCAGTGTTGCGGCGGCAACACCACACTCGCCTTCAAGAGAGTGGCAGCGATGGAGGGTGAAGAGGACCTGTTCGACGTGGTGCTCTTCGGCGCCGGCCACGTGGGTAAGGAGGTGGCGCGCATCCTCGAGCGCGTTCCCTGCCGCCTCACCTGGGTCGACGCGCGCCGCGAGCAGTTTCCCGAGCACACGACGGCACGGATCGTGATCGACGACGAGCCGGCTTTCGCCGTCGACGAGGCGGCGGCGGGCGCGTTCTACCTCGTCATGACCCACAGCCACGCGCTCGACTTCGAGATCGTGGAGCGCGCCCTCGTTCGCAAGGATGCGCGCTTCGTCGGCATGATCGGATCCGAGACCAAGGCGGCGAAGCTGCGCGCGCGGCTGGGCGCGCGCGGCGTCGACGCGTCGCGGCTGGTTTCGCCGATCGGCCTCTTCAAGGCCGGCAAGCACCCCGCCGAGGTGGCGGTGTCGGCGGTGGCGCAGCTCCTGCAGCTGCGCGCTACTTCATCTTGTCCTTGATCTTGTCGAGCGCGCCGCGCGCGCATTCTTCGTCGAACTGGCCGCCGGGCGCGCCGCTCACGCCCAGGCCGCCGATCGTCTGGCCGCCCGCCATGATCGCGACCGCGCCTTGCGCGTAGGTCACGTTCGGCAGCGGCGTCTGCGGCACGGTGCTGGGCGGGGCCTTTGCCATGCGGTCGGCGATCGCCTTGGTAGTCTCTTCTTTGCGTGCCAGCCCGAGCGAGGCGATGGTGTAGGCCTTGTAATAAGCGTTGTCCATCGAGTGGATCGGCGCGCCGTCGCCGCGCAGCAGCGCCTGGCGCACGCCGTCGAGGTC
>DATLUZ010000115.1:0-6001 GCA_035577785.1 Burkholderiales bacterium
CCCGCCGGCCACGGGCAGATCAGTGTGATCGGCTTCGCCGGAAAGGCCTGTGGCCAGGCCGATCCGCAGACGGCGAAGAGCAGCGCGGACACGCCCGCCGCCAGCATGCGTCTCATTTTCGAGAGCCTCCTCCTTATCCTCTCAATGAATTATAGCCACTACAATACGGCTTCCCCCTCATGCTAGACGCTTCCCGCGCCGATCTGGTCGCCGGCGTAGCCGGTTCGGGCACCATGGGACGCGGCATCGTCCAGGTGCTAGCCCAATGCGGCGCGCGCACGCTCGTTTTCGACGCCCAGCCGGGCGCCGCCCGCAAGGCCCGGGATTCGATCGGCGAGACCCTCGGCAAGCTCGCCGAGCGCGGCAAGCTCGAGCGCGGGGCCGTCGACGCCACGCTGCGCCGCATCGAGGTCGTCGATCACCTCGAGGCGCTCGCGCCTTGCCAGCTGGTGGTCGAAGCGATCGTCGAGGATCTCGCCGCGAAGCGCGCGCTCTTCTCGAGGCTCGAGGGCATCGTCGGCGCCGACACCGTGCTCGCCTCGAACACCTCGTCGCTCTCCGTGACTGCCATGGCCGCAGCCTGCAAGCGGCCGCAGCGCATCGCGGGCTACCACTTCTTCAACCCGGTGCCTGTGATGAAGATCGTCGAGGTGGTCGCCGGAGAGCTGACGGATCCTGCGGTGACCGAGGCGCTCTCCGCGCTCGCGCGGCGCTTCGGCCACACGCCGATTCGCTGCAAGGACACGCCGGGATTCGTCGTCAACCACGCCGGCCGGGCCTACGTCCCGGAGGCGCTGCGCATCCTCTCGGAGGGCGTCGCCGATTTCGCCACCATCGACCGCGTCCTGGTCGACGCGGCCGGATTCCGCCTCGGCCCGTTCGGCCTGATGGACCTCGTGGGCCTCGACGTCTCCCACGCGGTGATGAAATCGATGTACCAGCAGTATTTCGAAGAGCCGAAGTACAAGCCCTCGTTCCTGTGCGAGGCGCGGGTCGCCGCGGGGCTGCTGGGCCGCAAGACCGGGCGCGGCTGGTACGCCTATTCGAAAGACGGGACGGCCGAACCGGTGGCCGATGAAGTTCCTCCAGGAACTCCAAAACCGCAGTCGGTATGGGCCGTCCCGGAGCTGAAAGAGCTGCTGGCGAAGCTCGAGGCGCGCATGGCGGCGAAGCCCGAGGCGGCCACGCTCTGCCTCGTCGCTCCGCTCGGCAAGGATGCCACGACCAGCGCGCTCGAGCTCGGCCTCGATCCGCGCCGCAGCGTGGCGGTGGATCCGCTCTTCGGCTTTTCCAAACGAAGAACGATCATGCCCACCCCCGCCACGACGGAGGAAACAAGGCGGTCTGCGCATGCGCTGCTCGCTTCCGACGGTGTGCCGGTGTCGGTGATCAAGGATTCGCCCGGCTTCGTGGCGCAGCGTGTCGTCGCGCACATCGTCAATGTCGGCTGCGACATCGCCCAGATGCGCATCGCGACGCCCGAGGACCTCGACCGGGCCGTGGTGCTGGGACTGTCTTATCCGCGCGGTCCGCTCGCCATGGGCGACGCCGCCGGCCCTGCGCGCGTCCTTGCCGTGCTCGAGGCGATGCATGATTTCTACCAGGAGCCGCGCTATCGCCCCAGCCCCTGGCTCAAGCGCCGTGCAAAACTCGGCGCATCTTTGTTAGCCCCGGATTAGCGTAACTGAGAGGAACTGAGCGATGCTCGATGCCTACATCTATGACGGACTGCGCACCCCCATCGGCCGGCACGCCGGCAAGCTCGCCCCGATGCGGCCCGACGACCTCGCGGCCGAGGTGATCAAGGAGGTGGTGGCGCGAAACGGCATCGAGCCGAAGGAGATCAGCGACGTCGTCCTCGGCTGCGTCAACCAGGCGGGCGAGGACTCGCGCAACGTGGCGCGCTTCGCGGCGCTGCTCTCCGGCCTGCCGCCCACGACGCCCGGCGTGACGGTGAACCGCCTCTGCGCGAGCGGCCTGCAGGCCGTGGTCGACGCGGCGCGCGCCGTCAGCGTGGGCGAAGGCGATCTCTACATCGCCGGCGGCGTCGAGAGCATGAGCCGCGCGCCCTACGTCTTCTCCAAGGCCGACTCTCCCTTCAGCCGCGACGTGAAGCTGTTCGACACCACCATCGGCTCGCGCTTCCCGAACCCGAAGGTGGTCAAGCAGTTCGGCAACCATACGATGCCCGAGACCGGCGACAACGTGGCGAAGGAATTCGGCGTCTCGCGCGAGCAGGCGGACGAGTTCGCCCTCGCTTCGCAGCAGAAATACGCGAAAGCCGAAGCCGAGGGCTTCTACAAGGGCGAGATCCGCGCGGTTTCCCTTCCCTCGAAAAGGAAAGACGCACCCGCCACGCTCGTCGATGCCGACGAGCATCCGCGGCGCGACAGCACGCTCGAATCACTTCAAAAGCTGAAACCCTTGTTTGAAGGCGGCGTCGTCACCGCCGGCAACGCCTCCGGCGTGAACGACGGCGCCGCTGCGCTGGTCATCGGCAGCCGCAAGTGGGGAGAGAAGAAAGGCAGGAAGCCGATCGCCCGCATCGTGTCGGCGGCGAGCGCCGGCGTCGAGCCGCGCATCATGGGCGTGGGGCCGGCGTACGCGATTCCATTGGCGCTTCAAAGGGCCGGCCTCAAGTTGAGCGAGATGGACGTGATCGAGATCAACGAGGCTTTCGCGAGCCAGGTGCTCGGCTGCCTGAGGCTCATGGAGGTCGACTTCAAGGACCCGCGCGTCAATCCGAACGGCGGCGCGATCGCGATCGGCCATCCGCTCGGCGCCTCGGGCGCGCGCCTCGCGCTCACGGTCGCGCGCGAGCTGCAGCAGTCGGGCGGGCGCTACGCCGCGGTGTCGCTGTGCATCGGCGTGGGCCAGGGGCTCGCCGTGATCCTGGAGAGGATGCACTGATGAATGCCCCGATCAAGAAACCCAGGGCCGAGTTCGTCTGGGAGGACCCGCTGCTGCTCGAGCAGCAGCTCACCGAGGACGAGCGCATGGTGCGCGACGCCGCGCACGCGTACTGCCAGGACAAGCTCGCGCCGCGGGTGCTCGAAGCGTTCAGATCCGAGAAAACGGACCCGAGCATTTTCCGCGAGATGGGCGCGCTCGGCCTGCTCGGCCCCACGATCCCGGCCGAGTACGGCGGCCCGGGCCTGAACTACGTCTCCTACGGCCTCATCGCGCGCGAAGTCGAGCGCGTCGACTCGGGCTACCGCTCGATGATGAGCGTGCAGTCGTCCCTCGTCATGTTGCCGATCCATGAGTTTGGGAATCCGGAAACCAGGAAGAAATTTCTGCCGCGGCTCGCGAGCGGCGAGTGGATCGGCTGCTTCGGCCTCACCGAGCCCAACCACGGCTCCGATCCGGGCTCGATGCAGACGCGCGCGAAGCAGGTGTCCGGCGGATACAGCCTGACCGGGACGAAGATGTGGATCTCGAACTCGCCGATCGCCGACGTGTTCGTCGTCTGGGCCAAAGAAAATGAACAAATTAGAGGATTTGTTCTGGAGAAAGGCATGAAGGGCTTGTCCGCGCCTGCGATCCACGGCAAGGTCGGTCTGCGCGCTTCGATCACCGGCGAAGTCGTGATGGACGACGTCTTCTGCCCGGAGGAGAACGCGTTTCCAGAAGTGCGCGGCCTGAAGGGCCCGTTCACCTGCCTCAATTCGGCGCGCTATGGCATCGCGTGGGGCGCGCTCGGCGCAGCGGAAGATTGCTGGCATCGCGCGCGCCAGTACGTTCTAGACCGCAAGCAGTTCGGCCGGCCGCTCGCGGCCAACCAGCTGGTGCAGAAGAAGCTCGCCGACATGCAGACCGAGATTACGCTCGGGTTGCAAGGGTGCCTGCGCCTCGGGCGCATGAAGGACGAAGGCATCGCAACGCCCGAGATCACCTCGATCATGAAGCGCAATTCGTGCGGCAAGGCGCTGGACATAGCCCGCGTCGCGCGCGACATGCTCGGGGGCAATGGAATCTCCGACGAGTTCGGCGTCATCCGGCACGTGGTGAACCTCGAGGTCGTCAATACCTACGAGGGCACGCACGACATCCACGCGCTGATCCTCGGCCGGGCGCAGACGGGCATCCAGGCGTTCACCTAGGCGCTGCGTGCGCCGCGGGCGCCCGCCTTTCACCTGCTGCAAGGTATTCGACCTCGGCCGCCCGGAACAGGCGTTTCGCCGTTAGCTCGATATAGCCAAAATCCGAGAACCGGACCTATGGCAGCGGCGTCAAATCCACAGGTATACTGGGTCATGACCGCCGCACTCCGCTTCGCCGCAACCTCGCTTCTCGTCCCGCTTCTCGCGCTGGTATCCGGGCTGCTGCCCGGCTTGGCGCGCGCCCAGCAGCTGGAAGACGCCATGCTGCTCGTCGCGCATCCCGCATTCCGCGACCTCGAGTATCGACAGACGGTGCTGCTCGCCGCGCCGGCGCCGAACGGCGGGCATGTCGGCGTCATTCTCAACCGGCCGACCAAGCGCTCGCTCGGCAGCCTGTTCCCGGAACACGAGCCCTCGAAGAAGGTCGTCGAGCCCGTGTTCTACGGCGGCCCGTTCTCGCGCGGCGCGCTGGTCGCGCTGGTGCGCGCAGACCATACCCCGGGCGGCGGCTCGGTGCTGCTGATGAACAATCTGTATCTCGCCTTCCGCGCGAACACGATCGACCACGTCATCGAAACCACGCCGAACGACGCGCGCTATTTCGTCGGCTACGTGGGCTGGCGGCCGGGCGAGCTGAAGAGCGAGATCGATCGCGGGCTGTGGTCGGTGATGAACGCCGAAGTCGACACCATCTTCCGCAAGGACACCGACACGCTCTGGGAAGAGCTGCTGCAGCAGTCGCGCCGCATCCGCGCCGAGTCCCTGCTTCCGGTTCTCGCCGCGCGCTAGCATGCTCCGGGCGGCGCATGCCGCCCCGCTGGGGGGTGTGGGATGAGCGGGCTATGCTCGCCACCCATGAGATTCGTCCTTGCCCTAACGCTCTTCGCCCTGACCTCGGCCTTCGCCCAGGAAAAGCCTGCCGCGACCCCTCCCAATCAGGAGAACGCCACGGAGAACGCCACGGAGAACGCCACGGAAAACGCCTCAGGGAACGCTTCGGAGAACGCTTCGGGCGGGGCCACGGCGCCGCGCCCCAACTTCCGCCGGGACGCCGCCTCGAGCCAGGGGCTGTTCGAGCGCCTGGACAAGAATCATGACGGCTATCTGACCGGCACCGAGCTCACCAGCCAGGAGGCCCTCAGCGCCAACTGGCTGGGCGTCGACCGGAACGGCGACGGGCGGATCAGCCGCGACGAGTTCACGGCCGTTACTCCCGCCGAAACGGCCGGAAGATAGCGACGTCTTGAAGGAATAGGCCTTTCGGCCTACTGTTCTCCTCCCTGCCCACCCCCACAGGAGGAGACGATGAGGTACGCGCTCGCAGCGCTTTTCGGCGCTTTATTGCTGGCGTCCTGCGCCACCCCGACCAAAGAGCAAAGCCTGGTCAGCAAGGCCGCCGATGCCATGGGCGGCGCCAGGGCCCTCGGCGATATCAAGACGATCAGCACCAGCGGCACTTCGAAATGGTGGGAGCCCGAGCAGTCCGAAGTTCCGGGAGGCGAGCCGCGCTTCTCGGCGGAGGGGAAGATCGATTCGATCTCCGATCTCGCTTCCCGTACGACCCGGTACGACTACCAGAAGAACTTCGCCTACCCGACGGCGCGCACCTTTACCTATAGCGAGGTCGTGACGCCCCAGGCCGGCTATGTGATCGGCATCGACAGCAACGGCCGCAACGCCGAGAGCCTGAAGGCGAACCCGCCGGCGCACTCGATGTCGGGTTACCGCCTTGCGACCACGCAGCGCGAGCGCGCGCGCACCGGCATCGCAGGGATGATTTCGGCGATGCTCGCGAATCCCGACGCGGTCAAGCCCGCCGCCGACATCAACGGTCTTCCGGCCGTGGAGTACCAAGGCTTCATCGTCGCGTTCGACCCGAAGACGGGCTTGCCCGAGCG
>DATLUZ010000116.1:0-16535 GCA_035577785.1 Burkholderiales bacterium
CTTGGTTATCAGCGTCGCCGGGAATCGCATTTCCGCTTCATCAAGCAACAAATTCAGGAAGGCAAATTCGGCAAGCTGGTGAACGCGGAGGCCAACATCAGCCGCGACCGGCTGGGCAAGATCGACTTGAGTTCCTGGCGTTACACCGCGGATGGGATGCCGGGCGGCGTCATGCTGCAGATCGGCATCCACTACACCGACGTGCTGGAGTATATCCTCGGGCCGGTGAAGTCGGTGAGCGGGCAGTTCGTGCGCCTCGTGCTTCCCGGCGACAATCCCGACGTCGCGAGCCTCGTCCTCGAGCACGAGAACGGCGCGCTCTCGACCCTGAATGCAAGCTATGCGTCCGCCTCCGAGTACTACCTCATGAACCTCTACGGCAAGGAAGCCACCGCCTATTACGATCTGCACCAGGGCTTGCGCGTCCTGAAGCGCGGGACGAAAAGCGCCACGCCCGTTCCCGCCCAGAAGAACGACCCGATCGTCGAGGAGCTCGAGGAATTCATGCGCGCGGCGCGCGGCGACGGCGAGCCGGAGATGGACGGCGAGCGCGCCACCGCTTCGCTCGCGGTCATCCTTGCCGGCATCCGCTCGGCGCGGGAGGGAAGACGAGTCGAGGTGAAGGAAATTCTTTCGTGAAACTCGGTGCGAAACTACTGCCGCTTCTATTCAGCCTCGCTGTCTTTCAGGTTCAAGGGCAGGAGCCCGCGTTTCCTCATCGCGGACCGATCGAGATCACGGTGCTGTTCCCGGCCGGCACCTCGGCCGACGTCACGGCGCGCATGCTCGCCGACGGCATGTCGAAGCACCTGGGACAGCGCGTGCTGGTGGTGAACCGGCCGGGCGCAGGCGGGGCGATCGGCTACAAGTACGTCCACGGACAAAAGCCCGACGGCTATTCGCTGGTGTGGAATTCCAACTCGATCTCGACCACGTACCATTCCGGCCAGCTCGAATTCGACTACCGCGCTTTCGATGCCGTGGCTCGGGTGCTGGTCGAGTCCGTGGTGGTGGCGGTGCGCTCGGATGCGCGCTGGAAGACCCTCAGCGATCTCGTCGCCGAGGCGAAGGCGAAGCCCAAGGCGATCAGCGTCGGCCATTCCGGCATCGGCAGCCACACGCACATCTCGCTCGCGGCGCTCTTCAGCGCGGCCGGCGCCGAAGTGAACGAAGTGCCCTTCGGCGCGGCGCAGGTCGTACCGAGCCTCCTCGGCGGCCATGTCGATGCGGTGGTGCAGCTGCCCGCGGCGCTGTCGGCGCCGGTCAAGCAGGGCCAGGTGCGCCTGCTCGCGGCGCTCATCCCGAGCCGCGATCCCGCTCTCCCCGAAGTCCCGACTGCGCGCGAGCAGGGCATCGACGTGTCGCTCGAAGCCTGGCGCGGCATCGCCGTGCCCCATGGCACGCCGCGCGCCGTGATCGGAGCCCTGGAGGGCGCGATCCGGCGCACGGTGGAGTCGCCCGAATTCCAGAAAAGCGCGGAGAACGTCGGGGTGCGGCCTGCTTTCCTGCCCGCGGCGCAGTTCGGCGAGCTTATTTCGAAGGAGGACGCGGCGCTGTCGCGCCTGATGCAGCTGATTGGTCTGAAGAAGACGCCGTAGGCGGCGCCTTCTTCGGCACCTTCGCAGCCTGCTGCTTGAGCTTCGTGGCCTCGGCCACGAGCTGGTTGCAGGCGCTGTCTTCGCCCTTGCCTTCCTTGACGAGCGGCAGCACGGCAAGCAGCGGGTTGATGATGCCCATCACTATCGCCCCCACGCCCTTCGCCGCCAGGCGCCCGACGTCGGGCGAGGGCTTCGGGTGGCTGAAGGTGCCGCGCACGTAGAGCGGCGAGTTGAGCGAGGCGACGCTCGAGTCCTTGGGCCGGGGATTGAGCTTGAGGTCCATCCCCTCCGTCTTCAGGTTGATGGTGCCGCCGCCTTCCACCTTGACGACGGAGGTGTCGAACACGAACGCGTTGGTGTTCATGACGCCATTCTTGACGTCGAAGTCGGCCACCGCGCAACGCACCTCGACCGGCTTGTCGCCCGTCAGCTCGGCCTTTGCCACGCCCCACAGATCGAGCGCCACGAGCTGCATCATGAATTCGCTGATCTGGCCGCCGTCCATGAAGAAGCCGATCTTGCCGTTCGCGGTACCGAGCATCTGCGCCACCGAGTTGCCGGTGCCCTTGAGCTCCACCAGCCCGCCGATGTCGCCGACCGAGGCCTTGTTGCTTTGGATCGTGGGGAAGAGCTGCGCAAGCTGCAGCTTCTGCACCCGCATCTGAAGATTGGCGCCGATGATGTCCCTGGTGCCGTCGAGCGTCACCGGCCCGGCGAACTTCCCGCCCGCGATGCCGAACTCGAGCGGGTTCAGCGTCAGTACGCGGTCCTTCATCTGGATGCGGGTGGACAGATCCTGCAGCGGCAGCTGCGCCGGTCGCCGGATCGTCCCGGCCTTGACGCGCACGTCGGCGTCCACGCTGTCCCAGCGCGACGGATCGAACGGCGCATCCGGCAGGACCCCGCCTTCCTTCGGCTGGTCCGTACCGACGACCACGCCGAGGTCCGCGAGGTCGATGACCTTGGACTGCAGATCGCCCTGCATGAAAGGGCGCTTGCCGCCGGTGTCGATCTGCACCGTGCCGGAGATGTCGCTCGTCCCCATCTTGCCGGTGAATTTCTCGTAGCGCACGAGCGTGCCTTCGCGGACCAGCCTGCCTTCGGTCACGTAGGCAGGCGTCTGCGGCAAAGCGATGTTGATGATGTCGTAAAGCTCCGCGAGCGAGTTGCCGCTGAGGCGGACCCGGGTTTCGATCTTCTTGAGCTCGACCAGCCCGGTGATGCTGCCGTCTACGGCGACCCGGGTATCGCCGACTCTCGCTTCGGCCTTGAGCGGGAACGGGGTCGATTCGTCGCGCAGAGAGAGGACCGGGCCCGAGTGCCCCGACCCGGACAGCGGCAGCCCCTGATAGGTGCCGGTGACGGCGAACAGCACCCCGGTGGCGTCCGTGCTGAGATCGGTCTGCAGGTCGATGTCGAGGGCCTCGTCTGTATAGCTGAGGTGACCCTGGTCCAGCGTCAGGAGCTCGATGCGCACGCGGGAGTTCTTTTTCTGCTCGTCCTTCTCCGTCTTGGTGTCGAGGATCCAGTTCTGGCGACCGTCCTCGTCGCGCTCGAGGTTCACCTCGGCGCCCTCGAGGCGCACTTGCGGCAGCACCACCAGCCCCGCGAACAGCGGCAACACCCGGACCTCCGCCTCGACCGCGTCGGCGCTGAAAAGCCAGTCCTCGCGCGCCCAGTCGGCGTTCGCGAACCGAACCCGCTCCACCCTGAAGCGCGGATGCAGCCAGCTCCAGACTGCGCGGATCCTGCCGTCGATGACGAGCTCGCGGCCCGTCGCGTTGGTGACGGCCCGGGTGATCGGTCCGCGCAGGCTGTCCAATCCGAAAGCGACGAACAGCGCCAGCGCGACGACCAGCGTCGCGAGGACGCCGGCGATCCACTTGAGCGCGGTACGCATGTGGAGCGGCAATGCAAAACGCGTGCCCTCTCATTTTTCTAGGGGGCCGCGCGACAGCGTGTCAACCGGCGGCGACGCTGTCCTTCACTTTTGCCAGCCACTCCCGGCACCACTCGAGCGCGGTCTCTTCCGGGAGCACGCCGCTCGAAGCGTCGTGCATGTGGCGCTCGCCGACGCGCCGCGCGCCGAGCTCGGCGAGCAGCTCGTCGAAGCGCTTACCGCCGAAATTGAAGGTCTCGGCGTAGGTGCGGTCGCCCAGGCCGAACACGCCGTAGCGCACGCGCGAAAGATCCGGCCGCTTCGCCTTCAGGTCCTCGTACAGCGCGCGCGCGTTGTCGGGGACGTCGCCCTGGCCGTAGGTCGAGGTGCAGATGAGGAACATGCCTTCGCGGGAGAAGACCGTGCTGTCGAGCGAGTCCATCATCAGCGTGCTGACCTGCGTCTCGCCGTCGTCGAGCGCGAGCTCCATCTCCTGGGCGCAAAGCTGGGCCGTGCCGGTCATGGTGCCGACCAGGATGTTGATTTTCATTGACATTCACTATAGTGCAGCCATAGAATCGTCGTCAAGCACTATAGTTCATGAACGCTCCCCTGCACACCCCTCTACGGGCTCGTCCCCCAAGTGAAGCGCAGGACGCGCTCTACCTCGGCCGCCTCGGCGACCGGGTGCGCGCCTGGAGGAACGCCCATGGCATGTCGCGGCGGCTGCTGGCCGAGTCGTCCGGCGTCTCCGAGCGCTACCTCGCGCAGCTCGAGGCAGGCCGCGGCAACATTTCGGTGCTGCTGCTGCGGCGCGTCGCGCGCGCCATGCGCGTGCCGGTGGAACAGCTGGTGCGCGAGGAGCCGGCGGCGCGCAGCGCGCGCATCGCCCTGGTCGGCCTGCGCGGCGCCGGCAAGTCGACGCTCGGCGCCAGGCTCGCGCAGACGCTCGGCGTGCCGTTCATCGAGCTCGACCGCGAAGTGGAAAAGGAAGCCGGCGCGAGCCTGGGCGAGGTGTTCGCCCTGTACGGTCAGGACGCTTTCCGCCGCTTCGAGCGCCGCGCGCTCGAGCGCGTGCTCGAAGCGAACGAGCGCGCCGTCATCGCCGCGGGCGGCGGCCTCGTCACCGAGCCCTCGACCTACGAGCTGCTGCTCGAGCGCTGCTTCTGCGTGTGGCTCAAAGCCTCGGCGCAGGAGCACATGTCGCGCGTCATGGCCCAAGGTGATTTGCGGCCTTTCAAAGGCCGTTCAGCAGCGCTCGAGGAGATTCGCAAGCTGCTCGCCGACCGCGATCGGCTCTACGCGCGCGCGCCGCTCGCGCTCGACACGAGCGGCAGGACTGTGAGACAAACGCTGCAGGAACTCCGCAAGGCGCTGCCATGATCTCCTTCGAAACCCGGCCCGACCGCTACCACCACTGGAAGCTCTCGTTCGACGGACCGCTCGCCACCCTGGCGCTCGACGTCGCCGAGGACAAGGGCCTGGTGCCGGGGTACAAGCTGAAGCTCAACAGCTACGACCTCGGCGTCGACATCGAGCTGCACGACGCGCTGAACCGCGTGCGCTTCGAGCATCCCGAGGTGAAGTGCGTGGTGATCACGAGCGCCAAGAGCCGCATGTTCTGCTCCGGCGCCAACATCTACATGCTCGGAACCTCCAGCCACGCCTGGAAGGTGAACTTCTGCAAGTTCACCAACGAGACGCGGAACGGCATCGAGGACTCGAGCGCTCACTCGGGCCTCAAGTTCCTCGCCGCGCTGAACGGCACCACCGCCGGCGGCGGCTACGAGCTCGCCCTCGCCTGCGACGAGATCGCGCTGGTCGACGACCGCTCCTCCACCGTGAGCCTGCCCGAGGTGCCGCTCCTCGGGGTGCTCCCGGGGACGGGAGGGCTGACAAGAATCACCGACAAGCGGAAAGTCCGAAGAGACCTCGCGGACGTCTTCTGCACCACCGCCGAGGGCGTGCGCGCCGACCGCGCGAAGCAGTGGAAGCTCGTCGACCACGTTGCGAAGCCCCAGGAGTTCGCCGAGGTGGTGCGGGCTCGGGCGCTCGCGCTCGCCGAGAAGTCGGACCGGCCGGGAGGCGCAGGCGTCGAGCTGACCGAGCTCGGTCCGAATCGCATCGTTGAAATGAATGTCGACAAGCAGAGCCGCACGGCCACCGTCACCATCACGGGGCCCGAGAGCGTCAAGCTCGAAAGGAGCGCCGACTGGTATCCGCTGCGGCTCGCGCGCGAGCTCGACCGCGCGATTCTCGACCTGCGCCACAACCATCTCGACATCGGCCTGTGGCTCCTCAAGACGAAGGGCGAGAACGCGCGGCTGCTCGAGCTCGACGCGCTGCTGCAGCAGGAGCGCTCGGACTGGTTCGTGCGCGAGACGCTCGGCTACCTGCGCCGCACGCTCTCGCGCCTGGACGTGTCGTCGCGCTCCATCTTCGCGCTGATCGAGCCCGGCTCGTGCTTCGCCGGCACGCTGATGGAGCTCGCGCTCGCGGCCGACCGCAGCTACATGCTCGACGCCCAGGATGGGCAAATGAGTGGACCCAAGGTCGCGCTGTCCGCGCTCAACTTCGGCGCCTACCCGATGGCGAACGGCCTCTCGCGCCTGCACACCCGCTTCGGCGGCGAAGCGCCGACCATGCCCATGAACGGACCCATCAGCGCGGGCGAAGCCGCCACCCTGGGCCTCGTGACCTCCGCGCCCGACGACCTCGACTGGGAGGACGAAGTGCGTCTCGCCGTGGAGGAGCGCGCGAGCCTCTCGCCCGACGCCCTCACCGGCATGGAGGCAAGCCTGCGCTTTGCCGGTCCGGAGACCATGCTCACGCGCGTCTTCGGCCGCCTCACCGCCTGGCAGAACTGGATCTTCGTGCGGCCCAACGCCGTCGGCGAACACGGTGCGCTCAAGGTCTACGGGACCGGGGCCAAGGCCAAATTCAACTGGGAAAGAGTCTGATGAGCAGCATCGACTACGCAGAGAAGATCCCGAACAACGTGAACATCGCGGGAGATCGCACGCTGCAGCGCGCGCTCGAGCACTGGCAGCCGCGCTTCCTGCAGTGGTGGCACGAGATGGGGCCGAGCGACTTCGAGAGCGCCGACGTGTACCTGCGCACCGCCATCTCGGTCGACGCGCAGGGGTGGGCGCACTACGGCGCCGTGCACATGCCCGACTACCGCTGGGGCATCTTCCTCGCCGACCCGGTCGCGGACCGCAGGATCGGCTTCGGCGACGCCATCGGCCAGCCGGCGTGGCAGCAGGTGCCGGGCGAATACCGCTCGACGCTGCGCCGCCTGATCGTCACGCAGGGCGATACCGAGCCCGCCTCGGTCGAGCAGCAGCGCCTGCTCGGGCATACCTGTCCTTCTCTTTACGATTTGAGAAACTTGTTTCAAATCAACGTGGAGGAAGGCCGGCACCTCTGGGCCATGGTGTACCTGCTGCACGCCTACTTCGGCCGCGACGGCCGCGAGGAAGCCGAGGAGCTGCTGGCGCGCCATTCCGGCGACCGCGACAAGCCGCGCATCCTCACCACCTTCAACGAGCCGATCTCCGACTGGCTTTCGCTCTATTGCTTCACCTACTTCACCGACCGCGACGGCAAGTATCAGCTCAAGAGCTTCGCCGAGAGCGCGTTCGATCCGCTGTCGCGCACCTGCCGCTTCATGCTCACCGAAGAGGCGCACCACATGTTCGTCGGCGAGACCGGCATCGGCCGGGTGGTGAAGCGCACGCTCGAGGTGATGAAGGAGATCGGCAGCGACGACTCCGCGAAGATTCGCGCCCAGGGCGCGGTCGACCTGCCCACGCTGCAGAGGTACCTCAACTTCTGGTGCTCGAGCTCGCTCGACCTCTTCGGCTCCGAGATCTCGTCGAACTCGGCGGCCAACTTCGCCTCCGGCCTGAAGGGCCGGCCCGATGAGACCCAATATGAAGATCACGTGTTGCGGGACAAGAGCTTCGAGCTCGCCACTCCCGAGGGAGCACAGAACGTCCCGATGCTGAACGCGCTGAACGAGGTGATGCGCGAGTCCTATCTCAAGGACTGCGAGATCGGGCTCAAGCGCTGGAACCGCCAGATCGAGCGCGCCGGCTTCGACTTTCGCCTCACCCTGCCCTCGTCGCGCTTCCGCCGCTCGATCGGCGCGTGGGTCGGCCTGCCCGTGGACCCGCAGGGCAGGCTGATCTCCAAGGCAGTCTTCGAAAAATCTCTGTCAGACTGGATTCCCTCGGACGCGGACCGGGCGTTCGTGCATTCCCTGATGAAGAAGGTCGCGCAGCCGGGCAGGATGGCCGCGTGGATCGCGCCGCCCGAGCGCGGCATCAACAACCTTCCCGTGGAGCACGAGTACGTCAAGCTACACTGAGTTCTTGAACCGCATGCTTGAAGCCGAGCGCGCCGGCGCGAAGGCGCTGGTCGTCTTCATGGAAGACCATCCGCGCCACGGCGAGGCATGGAAGGTGCTGCGCGCGATCCAGAGCGACGAGGCGCACAACTGCGCGCTGATCGGGCGGTTGCTCGAAAAGGAACGCGCGCCCTACAGCCACGCCACCGGCGAGTTCTACGACAAGGCGGTCGCGGTGCAGGGTGCGGGGGCGCGCATGGAGTATCTGGTGCGCGGGCTCAAGTGGGCGGTGAAGCGCTTCGAGGAGGCGGCGCCGGCCCTCCACCCCGAGGCCCGTGACGTAATCGCGAAAATGCGCGAGTCCCATTTGCGCAGCATTGCCGCCTGCGAAAGGGTGCTGCAAGCTCTGCCGCGCTAGCGGCGGCGATGTGCGGCCGGGCGTGACGTATGCCGCAAGCGCCGGCCAAGGCCGCGCGTAGCATGGAGAAAATCGATAAGGAGGCTTCCATGCTCCGCCCCGCCCTGCTTTCCGCTGTATTCCTCCTGAGCGCTCCGGCGCTCGCTCAGAACTACGGCGGCACCTATACCGCCAAGAACGCCTCCGGCGGCAACGTCATGTTGACGCTCACCCAGGACGGGCAGAAGCGCGTGAACGGCACGCTCACCGGCTACGGCAGCTCGAGCCTGCAGGTCCAGGCGCGCGCCGAAAGCGACGGCCTGCGCGGCACCGCCGCCAACAGCTTCGGCATGCTCTACCTCACCGGCCGCGTCGACGGCGACGAGATCTCGATCGTGCTGACGGAGTCCGACGTGGGCGGAAAGCCGAACCCGCAGAAGGCGCGCGAGCTGCGCCTCGCGAAGCTTCCAGCCAAGGTCGCGCTGCAGGAGGGCGAGCTGAGCCGCGCCCTCACGCGCAACGCCTGGTGCAGCTTCGCCTACGACATCGGCGGCAACCGCAACAAGGAGCGCCTGGTCTTCATGCCGAACGGCCAGGTCATGCAGACGCCGGGCAAGCAGTCGCGCTGGCGCGTGCAGAACGAAACCCTCGAGCTCTCCGCCGACGGCCTGAGCTGGACGCCGCAGCCTCTGCGGCTGGGCCTGAGCTCGAGCGGCAACGCGGTCCTGCAGTCGCACAACAAGGAATACTCGCAGTGCGACTAGCGCCGCTACGCGGCGTCGCGGTTCGCGAAGCGCTCCTTCGCGCTGTCTCCTAAGTAGGCCGTCGTCGAAAGCACCCGCACCTCGCGCTGCGGCGCAGGGATGACGATGTCGCGCGCGCGGAAGGCTTCGAGGATCGCCTGGTTGATCTCCGCGCCCGCCGGACCGTAGTCGCCGGCCTGCACCCAGGGCGCCACGGCGAGCACCACGCAGGAGTCGCGCAGCCTGGCGATGCCGACCACCGGGTCGGGGTCCTTCAGCACGCGCGGATTGGCGCGGAGGATCTCGCGGATCGTCTGCACCGCGGTGACGATGTCGGTCTTGTAGGACACGCCGACCTCGATGCCGAGCTGCCGGACGGCGTGGTAGTTGTGCAGGATCTCGCCGACGATCTTGCGGTTCGGGATCACGACCTTCGACTGGTCGGCGTGTCCGAGGGTGGTACTGAAGAGACTGATGTCCTCGACCGCGCCCTGCTCGCCCGCGACCGAGATGAAGTCGCCGACTTTAAAGGGCCGCGTGATCATGATCGTCAGTCCCGCTACGATGTTGCCGAGGACGCCCTGCATGGCGAGCGCCACGCCCGCGCCGGCGATTCCCAGGCCGGCGATGAGCGGTAGCAGCTCCACGCCCAGGTTCTGCAGCGCCATGATCGCGAATAGGCCGAGCACCATCACTTCGGTGACGCGGGCGAGCAGCGCGCGCACTGGCGGCTCGAGCTGCACGCGCGCGAGCGCACGCGTCAGCCCGCGGCCCGCCCAGCGCCCGGCGTAGAACCCGGCGGCCAGGATGAGGACCGCGACCAGCGCCTTCGGCGCGAACTTGACCGCGAGGTCGATGGCAGTGGTGGTGATTTGATCCAGGGATTGCAGCTGCTCGTCCATTTTCTCCTCCCGAAAAGGGTCCTCCGGAAAAAAACCGACTACGTGTGCATGGCCGCCAACTCGCGGCCGAGGTAGGCGCCGTCGCGTTCCAACGCCTGCTGCAGCCTGCCGACTTCGAGCCGCCGCGGCGCCACGTTCGCCTGAAGCGCGAGGGCCGCCGCGGTGCCCGCGGCCTGGCCCATGACGAAGCACGGGCCGCTCACGCGCGCCGCGGACTGGCCGCCGTGCGTCATCGAGGCGCAGCGGCCGGCGACGAAAAGATTATCGATCTTCTGCGGCACGATCATCCGGTACGGCAGCTGGTTGAAGCCTCTTTTTTGCCTCGCAAAAACGAACTGCACGTCGCCGGCGACGTGCGCCTCGACCGGCCAGCCGTTAACGCCGATGGCGTCGGCGAAATCGGCGCAGTCGAGCACGTCGTCCTCGCTCAGCATGTATTCGCCGCGAACTCGCCGCGTCTCACGGATCCCGATCTGCGGCGCGATCTCGACGATGTAGGCGCGCTCGAAGCCGGGGGCCGAGCCGCGGATGAACTCGAAGGTGTCCCAGCACTGGCGCCGGCCCTCGATCTCGCCGTAGGTGAGCTGGTCGGCGTCGATGCCGCTCACCGCGGTGCCGTCGGGATTGCGGATCTGGGTGAGGTTGGCGCGCCATTCGATCGGGTTCGGCTGCGGGCGCACGATCGGCTTCCTGCGCGGGAAGCGCCGGCCACTGCGCTCTGCCTCTTCCATCAGCCGCGGAATCCTGTCCCACGCCTCGCCCGCCTTCGCCGGGTCGACGCCGCTGATGCGGTACATCGTCGACGGATAGAGCATGTTGCCCTTGCCGTCGCCGACTTCGTAGGGGGCGCCCGCCCAGGCGGCGAGGTCTCCGTCGCCGGAGCAGTCGATGAACATCCGGCCGCGCACCGCGCGTCGGCCCGACTTCGTTTCGACGATGATTGCCTCGATCGCATCGTCCGCAGATTTCACCGCGCCCACGGCGAAGGCGTGGAACATCAATTTCGCTTTCGCTTCGAGCACCAGCTCGTCGGCCACGATCTTGTACGCCGAGATGTCGTAAGCCTGCGCCTGGATGCGCTTCTGCACCGAAAGGTGCGGCTCGCGCAGCGCCTTGCGGCGCTCCAGGCGCTCGATCACGTCGTCGCACACGCCCCGGATCACGCGGCGGTGCTCGCCGTGCACGTTCGCGTGCAGGCCGCAGAACGTGGAAAGTCCCGCCGCCGTGCCCGCGCCGCCGAGAAAGCCGTAACGCTCGACCAGCAACGTCGAGCGCCCGGCGCGCCCGGCGGCGACCGCCGCGGCGATGCCCGCCGGGCCGCCGCCGACCACCACGACTTCGAACTCGCCGTACACCGGCGTGTCGCGCCGCGCTTCGCTGATCGTCTTCATGTGAGGGTCGCGCCCTTGTGCACCGGCTTCACCAGCCGCTGATAGATGCCGAGATAGCCGCCCTCGTCCTGCGAGCCGAACCGGCGCACCTTGCTTTTTCTCTTTGTAAGTTCCTCCTCGGAAACCTCGAGGTTCACCTCGCGCTTCGCCACGTCGAACGAAATCGTGTCCCCCTGCTCGAGGAGCGAGAGCGGGCCGCCGTCGGCGGCCTCGGGAGAAGCTTCGCCCACCACGAGGCCCTTGTTCACGAGTCCGGAGAGCTGGCCTTCCGTGATCATCGCCACGCGGTCGATGAGGCCGGCGCCGTCGAGCGCGAACACCACCGCCGAGGTCATCGCGAGCCCGGGCCCGCCGCGCACGCCGAGCCCGCGCAGCACGACCACTTCGCCCGGCTTCACCGCATTGCGCTTGATCGCCTCCAGCGCTTCCTCGCGCGAGTGGAAGATGTTCGCCGGCCCGCGAAAGCTCTCCATGCGGGCGCCCGTGCCGCCCTGCCGCAGGATGCCGCCCCCGGGCAGGAGCGAGCCGCGCATGATGACGAGGGACGGACGCCTCGAGAGCGGGTGCTCGAGGCTGCAGATCACCCCGTCCTCCTTCACCTCGGCCTGGGAAAGAATTTCGCTCATGCTTTGCCCGCTGACGGAGCGCGCCTCCAGGTTCAGCAGGGATTCAAGGCGCTTCATCACCGCGCGCGCTCCGCCCGCGGCCTCGAGCTCCTCGATGCGGCCGGCGCCGTTCGGGCGGATCGCGGCGAGGAGCGGTACCTTCTCCGCGTATTGCTCGAACAGCTTGTACACGTCCACGTCGATGCCGCTCTCGAGCGCGATCGCCTGCAGGTGCTTCACGCAGTTGATCGAGCCCGAGAGCGCAAGCACGACCAGCGCGGCGTTGGCGATCGAGCCGGCGCTGACGATGTCGCGCGGCTTGCAGTCGTCCCAAACCATCTGCACGATGCGCTCGCCCGAGCGACGCGCGTAATCCATCATCTTCGCGCTGTTCGCGAGCACCGGCGCCGCTCCTGGCAGCGCCATGCCGAGCGCCTCGCACACGATGTGCATGGAGTTCGCCGTGCCCATTCCCGCGCACACGCCGGGGGAACGCACCGCGTTGTCGGCCATGCCGGTCAGGTCCTCGAGGGTGATGCCGCCGGAGGCGAGGTAGCCCGCCTTCAGGAACACCTCCTCGATGTCCACGTGCTCGCCCTTGTACTCGCCGCTGCTCTGATAGCCGCAGACGACCACGATGGTCGGGATATTGAGGCGCCCTGCCGCCATGAGCTGGCCAGGCGTGGTCTTGTCGCACGAGGCGAGGCAGAGCATGCCGTCGAGCAGCGCCCCTTCCACCTGCACCTCGATGTCGTTGGTGATGAGATCGCGCGTGGGCAGGATGTAGCCGCCGCGGCGGCCGGCGCAGGTCACGAAATCGCTCGGTGCCGCGGTGCGGATCTCGAACGGCAGGCCGCCCGCGGCGCGGATCGCCTCCTTGGCCGCGCGCGCCACGCCGTCGAGGTGAGAGAAGCAGCTCGAGAGCTCCGACGAGCTGTTCACCACGGCGATCTTCGGCTTCTCCATGTCCGCCTCGGACAGGCCGAGCGCGCGCCACTGCGCGCGCCGCCCGGCCCAGACCGTGCTGCCGCGCTCGAGATTGCTGCGGAGCTTGCGCTTCACGCCGAGGCCTCCTCGATGACCGTGGTCCGGCGCATGTCGCGCGGGTATTTCGTGTCGTCGAACGGCGTGCCGCGGTGCATGGTCTGCTGGTTGTCCCACACCAGCAGGTCGCCGACGCGCCACTTGTGCCGGTAAGCGAATTGCGGCCGGGTCGCGAACTCGATCAGCTCGCGAAGCAAGGCGCGGCCCTCCTCGAGCGGAATTCCCACCACCTGCGAGGCGTGGGAGGCGAGGTACAGCACCTTGCGGCCCGAGCCGGGGTGCCTGTGGACGAGGAGATGGCGCGCGGGCGGGCGGCTCGCCCTCTCCGCTTCGCTCACGTCCGTCATGCCGGCGAGAGCGCGCGAGTACCAGATCGAGTGCTCCACCACGAGCTTTTCAATTTTCTGTTTTGTCTTCTCCGGGAGGGCGTCGTACGCCATCCTCATATCGGCAAACTCCGTATCCGCGCCGCCCGGCGGGATTGAATGGCACGAGAGAAGCGAATAGACCCCGCGCGCCTGGTCGTAGGACGCGTCGGTGTGCCAGAGCAGGTTGCCCCGGTTGTACGCGCGCCTGCGGTCGTCCTCGGGCAGCAGCCTGCCCTCGGCGTCGATGTTGCCGATGTCGATGAGCTCCGGATGCGCGAAGCGCGACTTCGATTTGCCGACCATCGTGAGCATCTTCATCGGCAGCAGCGGCCCGAGACGCCGGCTGAATTCGACATGATCGGCGTCGCTGACCGGCTTTTCGTTGCGGATCACACACACCGCGTGTCGATCCATGGTGCGCCGGAATTCCTCGATGTCCACATCCAACAGTTTCACGCCGCTGATTTCGGCGCATGAAAAATTATTCATGTCACTCCATCTTCACATGGGCTGCCCTGGCCACCCGCGTCCAGCGCTCGATCTCGCTCTTGATAAAGGCGCCGAACTCCTCGGGCGAGTTGCCCACCGGCTCGATGCCGAGCTCTTCGAGGCGCTTCGCCGTGTCGGGCTCGCGCAGGAGCTTGCGGAAATCGGCGCTGATCCTGCGTGCGAGCTCGCGCGGCGTGCCGCCGGCGGCGACGATGCCGTTGATGCTGAGGACGTCGAACCCGCGAAGCGTTTCGGCGACCGCGGGAACTTCCGGCGCGGAAGGATCGCGCTTCGCGCTCGTCACCGCGAGCGCCTTCATCTTTCCGGCCCTGACATGGCGGTAGATACCGAACGTCGGATCGAGCTGCAGGTCGATGCGCCCCGCCATCAGCTCGGGGTAGGCCTGCGCGCCGCCCTTGAAGGGCACGTGCAGGAGGTCGATGCCCGCCTCCATCTTCAGGAGCTCGCCGGCAAGGTGCATCGAGCTGCCAAGGCCCGGGCTTGCATAGGTGAGCTTGCCGGGCTGCTTCTTCGCCAGCGCGATCAGCTCGGCGATGTTGCCGGCCTGCAGCGACGGCGACGCAGCGATCATGATCGAGGACACGCCGGTCAGCGTCACCGGCGCGAGGTCCTTCAGCGTGTCGTACGGCATGTGCTCGCGCAGCGCCGGAAGGATCACGAGCGGCGTCACCACGAGGCACAGCGTGTGGCCGTCGGGCGCCGACTTCGCCACGTGCTCCATGCCGAGCAGCGTGCCTGCGCCGGGCTTGTAATCGACGATCACCGGCTGGCCCCACAGGTCCTGCAGCTTCTGCGCATAGATGCGCGCCTGGATGTCGATCGCGCCGCCGGGCGGATTGGGTACGACGAGCGTCACCGTGCGGCTGGGGAACGCCTGCGCGAGCGCCGAGCCGGAGAGAACAAAGAAAAAAACGCTTGCGATCCAGCGGCGGGGCCTCATTCACGAGCATTGTAGACTTCGGCCATGCGGTTTGCGCCAGCGCAGGTCGATCTCGAGAAGCGCGCCGACGGCACGCTTCTCCTGCGCTCGCCGCAGAAGCTCGAGCCGTATTCGCGCTGCATCACGGAATGGCTGGTGCAGTGGTCCGATCAGACGCCGTCGCGACCGTTCCTCGCCGAACGCAGAGGCGAGGCGTGGCGCACCGTCTCGTACCGCGAGGCGTACGGCGCGGCGCGCCGCATCGGGCAGGCGCTCATCGAGCGAGGGCTAGGCGCCGAAAAACCGGTCGCGATTCTCTCCGACAACTCCATCGACCACGCGCTGCTCGCGCTCGGCGCGATGCACGTCGGCATTCCCGCCGCGCCGGTTTCGCCGGCGTATTCGCTGATGTCGAAGGACTTCGGCAAGCTGAAAGCCATTTTCGAGCTGCTGAAGCCGGGGCTCGTTTACGCCGGCGAGCCGGAGAAATTCGGCGCCGCGCTCGAGGCGGTGAAGGCGAAGTCCACGCCGGTCGCGGAGCTCCTCGAGACCAACCCCGGCTCGACCCTCGAGCGCGAGCACCTCAAGGTGAGGCCCGACTCGGTGGCAAAGATCCTGTTCACCTCGGGATCGACCGGCATTCCGAAGGGCGTGATCAACACGCACCGCATGCTGTGCGCGAACCAGCAGATGCTCGCCCAGGCGTGGCCGTTCGTCGAGGACAAGCCCCCGGTCCTGGTCGACTGGCTGCCGTGGAACCACACCTTCGGCGGCAACCACAACTTCAACCTGGTGCTGCGCAACGGCGGCACGCTCTATATCGACGGCGGCAAGCCCGTGCCCGGCCTGGTCGAAACCACGGTGCGCAACCTGAAGGAGATCGCGCCGAGCCTGTACTTCAACGTGCCGCGCGGCTTTGATCTGCTGCTGCCGTTCCTCGAGCGCGATGCGGAGCTGCGCCGCAGCTTCTTTCGCGAGCTCGAGGTCGTGTTCTACGCCGCGGCGGCGCTGCCGCAAAATCTCTGGGACCGGCTGCTGCGGCTCGCGAACGCGGAAAAGCGCGGCGGCGACTTCGCCATGCTCTCGGCCTGGGGCTCGACCGAGACTTCGCCGCTAGCGACCTCCGTGCATTTCGCGATGGACCGGCCTGGCGTCATCGGCCTGCCGGTGGCGGGCTGCGAGCTGAAGCTCGCGCCTTTCGGCGGCAAGCTCGAGGTGCGCGTGCGCGGCCCGAACGTGACGCCCGGATACTACCGGCGGCCCGACCTCACTTCGGCCTCCTTCGACGAGGAAGGCTTCTACCGCATCGGCGACGCCGTGAAGCTCGCCGACCCGCGCGAGCCCGCGAAAGGCATCGTGTTCGACGGCCGCGTGGCCGAAGACTTCAAGCTCTCGACCGGCACCTGGGTCAACGTCGGCATGGTGCGCGTGAAGCTCATCGCCGCCGCCGACCCGATCGTGCAGGATGCCGTCATCACCGGCCACGACCGCGCCGAGGTCGGCGCGCTGGTCTTCCTGAGCGCAGCGGCGAAGGACCTGAAACCCGACGAGATCCGCTCAAAACTCTCGCAGGCGCTCGCCAGGCTGACGGCCGAAGGCGGCAGCTCCATGCATCCCGTGCGCCTGCTCGTGCTGACCGAGCCGCCCTCGATCGACGCTAACGAGATCACGGACAAGGGCTACATGAACCAGCGCGCCGTGCTCGAGCGGCGCGCCGCGCTGGTGGAGCGGCTGTACACCGGCGGCGAGGGCGTGATCGAATGAACTCCATGTTGCGGGCGTATTCTCCTCGCATGGTCATCCCTTGGTAAGCAATTGAACGTCTTTG
>DATLUZ010000117.1:0-12376 GCA_035577785.1 Burkholderiales bacterium
GAAGCGCCAGGTGCGCGGGCTCCTTCATCGCGCGAAACGAAAGAAGGCGAACCTTGTAAGGTTGACCCACTTCCTCGAGCGCCCAGCGAACGCGCGTATCGCGCGCCAATCCCTGGCCGCCGTCGGGCGAGCGTTCAAAGGCGGTAATGGCGATCGTCATCGTCAGGCTCCCGCTGAGGTCGCCTCAATGCTTCGGTTCGTGCTGGATCAGGCCCAGGACGTTGCCTTCACTATCCTTGGCAAGCGCTCTCCATCCAATCCCGGGAATGTGGTGTTTCTGCATGAATGTCATGCCACCTAACTCACCGACGGTGCGAAGCGTGCCATCAATGTCGGCAACCGGAAAGTAACAGACGTATGCGTTGATGAAGCCTTTGAGCGCCGGTTCGCCTGGATAAAAACCGATTCGCGGAGCGAGGCCGCCAATGACTTCCTCTCCGTCTGGCGATGCCTGAATAATGGTCCAATAGTCTATTCCCTCGTCACTACGAACAAAATTCCAGCCGAACAACTTCGAGTAAAACGAAATAGCGCGCGCCGGATCCGAGGCAGGAATGTCGAAGTACGGCGGTCGACGCACGGAATAGAACTAGAGCCCTAATGTGGAGCTAACCGGCGCCGTTTAGGCATCGGGGCTATCTCGGCTCAATCGGTTTGCCAGAGGCAACCCGGGTTTGCTCCGGTCTTCATCATGACGGTTTCCTCCCCTTGAGGAACCGCGAGCTTAGACCCGCTGAGCCTGCGGCGTCTACACTCGAGGGTCGAACGTCGAGCGTCGCGTATCATTGAGCGCTGCCATGAAAAGCAAATCTCCTTCCCAGCTCATCGACGCGAGAATCAAGGAGCTGGGCGACTGGCGGGGCAAAACGCTCAGCCGGGTCCGCACCCTGGTCAAGGAAGCCGACCCCGAGGTGGTCGAGGAGTGGAAGTGGCGCGGCGTGCCGACGTGGTACCACGACGGGATCCTCTGCACCGGCGAGACTTACAAGAGCGTGGTGAAGATGACCTTCGCCAGGGGCGCGTCCCTGAAGGACCCATCGCGCCTCTTCAACTCCAGCCTCGAGGGGAACACGAGGCGTGCCATCGACTTCCGCGAAGGCGACAAGATCGACGAGAAGGCGTTGAAGGAGCTCATCCGCGCCGCGGTGGCCCTGAACCAGTCCAAGGCCCGAAGCTGATTCGCGTTGGCAAGACAGGACATTCCTGTCCATCCGGGTCACTTGGCGACCTGTGCGCGGATGAGGCTGGAGAAATCCGGCCCCACCCGGTCGCGTTGCGCAAGCAGATCGATGCGATGCGCGGCTTGCACCTTGTCGAACGGCTGATCCGCCGGGATCAGGTCGAGCTCGTAGGCGAGGCGGTCTGAGTACGCGGGGAAGAGGGTCTTGTAGCTGAACGGGATGCTGCGAGGCGCGAGCGTGTTCACGTGCGCCACGATGTTCGAGGTGCAGTTGTTGGTGAGGGAATTGTAGAACTCGGGCTCGAGCGCGAGCCGGTTGGCGCGCGCCAGCATCTCGAGGAACATCCTGCGCATCCGCTCGCGCGTCGTCTTCACGGGATAGAGGAAGACCGGATCGCGGCGGAAGTTCGTGCGCAGCCCGATCACGTCGCGCTCGTCGGCGACGACGTACATGAGCTCGTACTGGCGCAGCAGTCCCTTCAGCGGCGTGTAGACCTCTCCCCGCTCCTTGCGCACCTCGACCGAGATCGCGAGGTACTCGCCGCCGAAGCCGAAGCTGAGCAACGTGTGCGCGATCGCCGGCGCGTCGCCAAAGCGCTCGACCACGAACCACACGGAATCCAGCCTGGCAAGGTCGTAGCTGCGCTGCTCATAGGCGGGCGTGTAATCGTCCGGGGCGCGATAGGCGAAGTTGCGCACCTTGTCGATCGTCACCTTGTCGCCGTCGATCGCGGCGGTCGGCATCACCGCCTGGTCGGGCGACCAGTCGCGGTCGAGCGACGGGCGCTCGACGACCTGCACGTAGACGAACGGCAGCGACACCAGCACCGGCAGTCCGAGCGCGATGAGCCAGCGCCTGCGGCGCATCAGACTTTCGAAGCCCGCGACCGCAATTACTTCGGCGGAAAATGGGCCAGCATCGCGTCGACAGCCTTCTTCAGGTCTCCCGAGGCGGCGTCGCTCCTCATGCCCCCGCGCGCTCGTCCCTGCCAGACGAGCGCCCGGTCCTCGGCACGCGCGACGTTGAGCGTCAGCGCGCGCAGGTCGTACGCACTACCGCTGTAGACGCCGTAGGTGTCCGAGTCGTAGCTCACCCATGCGACGAGAGCCGGCTTGTCTCCCGCAAGACTCAAACCTTTTGCCTGGAAGTCGCGGTCCGTCAGGTAGCGCACGTTGGGTTCCACCAGCGCATTCTGTCCGTACATCGGCGTGGACTTGAGCCAGGCGTAGGTCTTCGAATTGGCGAAGCTGAAAGCCGGGTCGTAGGAATACGTGACGTTCATGCTCGTGTCACCGTAGATGCTGCTGCAGCCGCCGAGAGCGGCAACCAGCGCCAAACCCGCCGTGATCGCGCTGCAACGCAGGCTCAAGCCCAAAATCATAGGTGTTCCCCGGTAACGTCCAGCCAAGATGGCAAGTCTGCCGAAGTTAGCACGTATGGGGTAATCGCCGCGTCACTTCAGCGCGAACACATAGACTGCGCCGCCCTGCGGCACCTCGGGATACTGCCCCGGGAACAGCAGGTTCATCCGGGCCTGCATTTTCGCCGCATCGACGCCCCAACCCGATTGCACGGCGATGTACTGCTTGCCGTCGACCTGGAACGACACCGGCACGGCGGTGATGCCTGAGATGGTGGGGTACTGCCACAGGATCTTCCCGGTCCGTGCGTCGAATGCGCGGAACAGGCGGTCGTTGGTGCCGCCCGAGAACAGCAGGTCGCCGCCGGTCGCAAGCACCGGCCCAAAGCTGAACGACGGCAGGTTGGTCGTCCACACCTTCTTGCCGGTGTCGACGTTCCAGGCCTGCAATTCGCCGACGTGATCCGCGCCCTCGGCGATCTTCATGACGTTCTTCGCCACGCCCATGTAGCGCTCGCCGACCACGTACTTCGGCGGTTCGCCGACCAGCTCGTGGCACAGATTGTCGTTGGCGGGGATGTAGATCATGCGCGTGCGGGGACTGAAGGCGGCCGGCGGCCAGTCCTTCCCGCCCCACAGGCTCGGACAGAACTCGGCCGCCTTGCCCGTGCCGGGCTTGCGCGCGTCGTCGATCTCGGGCCGGCCGGTTTTGGGATCGAGGCTCTTGAACACGTTCTGTCGCACATACGGCCGGCCGGCCACGAAATTGATCTTGCCGGTGGTGCGCTCGAGATCCCAGATGTAGCCGCTGCGCGAGACGTTGATCAGCCCTTTCACGGCTTTCCCGCCGCGCTTGTAGTCGACCACCATCGGCGGCGAAACCTCGTCCCAGTCCCACGAATCGTTGGGGTGATACTGGAAATGACCCTTGATGGCGCCGGTGTTGGCGTCGAGCGCGATCACCGAGCTGGTGTAGAGGTTGTCGCCCGGGCGCTGATCGCCGAACCACGGCGCGGCATTGCCGGTGCCCCAGAAGCTGAGGTTGGTTTCCGGATCGTAGGTGCCGGTGATCCAGACCGCGCCGCCGCCGCGCTTGTAGTGATCCCCGCCCGCCGGCCAGGTGTCGGCGCCGGGCTCGCCCGGCGCCGGGATGGTGTAGGTCTTCCACAACGGCTTGCCGCTCTCGGCATCCACGGCGGCCACGAACCCGCGCACGCCGAGCTCGCCGCCCGATGCGCCGAGGATCACCTTGCCGTCGACGATGAGAGGCGCGAGCGACATGTAATAGGCCTGCTTGTAGTCGTCGACGGCCGTGGTCCAGAGCTCCTTTCCGGTCCGGGCGTCGAGCGCCACCAGCATGCAATCGGCGGAAGCGAAGTAGACCTTGTCGCCGTAGAGCGCGACGCCGCGATTGGTCGGATGCAGATGGACGACGTCTTCGGGCAGCCGCCGCTTATAGCGCCACAGCAGGTTGCCGGTCTTGGCTTCGATGGCAAGGAGCTGGTTGCCGGGCGTGGCGACAAACATCACGCCGTTGTTGACGATCGGCGGCGCCTGGTGGCCTTCGACCTGCCCCGTCGCCATGCTCCAGACGAGCTGCAGGCGGCCGACATTCTTGGGCGTGATCTCGTTGAGCGGGCTGAAGCCCCAGCCGTTGTAGGTTCGGCGGAAGTGGAGCCAGTTCCCGTCCTCCGGCTTCTTCAGCCGCTCGGCCGTGACCGCGGCGTACTTCTGGAGCACCTCGGGTACCGGTCCGGGCACCGGCGTGGCCGATGCGGGCGCGACGACCTTTGGCATCTGCGCCCAGGCCGCAGAGAAGCCCGTAACAAGCGCGGCCGCAACGAGCGCGGCCCCAGACGCACCTTGCAGGAATGTCCTCTTGGCAGGCATGTCGTTTCTCCCTTGAAATCGATCAGGTCGGCACGATGCCGACGCGTCCACTGAACGGCTTTGCGACCACCAGCTTGCCGTCAGCGAGCTTCAACGCAAGCGCGGCAAGCGCGCGCGGAGTCGGTCCGTCGATCACGGCGGCTCCGTCGCGCGGGTTGTAGTGCGAGTAATGGCACGAGCACTCGAGCGTCTTCTGCTCCGCGGCCCAGACGTTGACCTCGCAGCCGGCGTGCGGGCAAATCGCCGAATACGCGACCACGCCGTCGGCCGCACGCTCGCGCGTCCCGCCGACGAGCGTCGCAGGATCGAGCCTGAGCAGCAGCACCTTGTTGAGGCGCGAGCCGCCGCGGACCACGTTGCCCGCCGGATCCATCGGCCACGCCAGAAGGGGCCGCGCGTCCCGCGGAATATCTTTCGGTTCGAGCGGCACTCTGGAGTCGCCTTCGATTGCGACCAGGACGTCGCCTTCTTTGGGACGCTCGCTTTCGGGCTGCGCGAGCGCTGGGCGCACGGCAAGGCCTGCGCCAAGAAGCCAAGCCCTCTTCAGGAAATCGCGCCGCACGGGGTTAACTTGTTACATCGATGGCCAGGCCACGCCCTGTGTGCGTCTGACTTGCCGCATGCCCTTGTAGACGAACTTCTGCAGGCGTTTCCCCTCGTACGTCTCGGTGGTGTAGAGGTTGCCTTTCGAGTCGGTGGCAATGCTGTGGACGCCGAAGAACTGCCCGGGCTGGCGGCCGCCGTCGCCGAAGTTGGTGATCTCCTCCAGCGTCTCGCGCAGGATGATGCGCACCTTCTGGTTGCGCCCGTCGGCCATGAAGAGGTAGCGCTGCTCCGGATCGCGCGAGAACGCGACGTCCCACACCGATCCCTCGGAAAGGCTGCGCCTCGCGTACCACTGTTCCTTCACGAATTTTCCGTCCTTGGTGAACACCTGCAGGCGGTTCCCCTGCCGGTCGCACACGTAGACGAAGCCGTCGTTGGACACGTCGGAGCAGTGCACCGGGTTCCTGAACTGCTGCGACGGCGGCGCGTCGGGGTTGAAGGGAGCAAGGGGTCCGTCCTGCGGGCGGTTGCCGTAGGCGCCCCAGTAGCGCTTCATCTTCCCGGTGTCGGCATCGAGCACCGCCACGCGGCGGTTGCCGTAGCCGTCGGCGACGAACGCCTCGTTGGTCTTCGGGTCGACGAAGATCTTCGCCACCCGGCCGAAGTTCTCCAGGTCGTTGCTGCCCTTGTTGTTGCCGAGGCGCCCGACCTGCATCAGGAACTTGCCGTCCTTGGTGAACTTGAGAATATGCGCGTCCTTCTCGCCGTTGCCGCCGATCCAGACGTTGCCCTTGTAGTCGACGAAGATGCCGTGGTTCGATTGCGGCCACTCGTAGCCCTGCCCGGGCCCGCCCCAGTGCCGCAGCAGATTGCCCGCCGGGTCGAACTCCAGCACCGGCGGCGCGCCGCGGCAGCACTCGCCGGTCGGCGGCTCGAGCTCGGCGCCGCGCTCGTTCGCGTTCAGCGTCGCCGAGCTCCGGTGGATGATCCAGACATGGTCCTGCTCGTCGACCCACACGCCGATGGTCATGCCGAGCAGCCAGTGGTTCGGCAGCGGCTTGGGCCAGAGGGGATCGACTTCGAACGCCGGCGCGTCGACGAGCTCGCCCTGGTTCGTCTGGTTCGCCTGCTGCTGGAGAAGGCCTTGCGTGCAGCCGAGCAACACGAGAAGGCCGACGAAAATCCCGCCCACGATCTTGCGGTTGCGCATTGCCCCTCCTCCACGAGTGACGTCTTCAGTATATGCAAAATCTGCAATACTGGGTGCGCTTGGCTCGAACCATCGCCGTCCCTCTAGGGCTCGTTCTAGGCCTGCTGCTCGCTCTTGCGCCCAGCGCGCGCGCGCACGACGTTCCCGACGAGGTCCGGGTGCTGGCCTTCCTGAAGCCGGAAGGGCAGGCGCTGAAGCTCGTCATGCGCGTGCCCCTCAAGGCGATGCGCGACGTCGACGTGCCGCAGCGCCGCGGGGGTTTCCTGGACTTCACCCGCGTCGACACGGCGTTGCGCGACGCCGCGGCGCTGTGGCTCGGCGACGAGATCGAGCTCTACGAGGACGACGCCCGCTTGCCGCGTCCGCGCGTGCTCGCGGCGCGCGTATCGCTCGAATCGGACCGTTCCTTCGCCTCCTATGAGACCGCCGTGGCGCACTTCGACGCGCCGCGCCTCGGGAACGATACCGAGCTTTACTGGAGCCAGGGCCTGCTCGACGTGCTGCTCGAGTACCCGATCCGCACCGAGCGCTCGCAGTTCTCCATCCGCCCGCGTCTCGAGCGCCTGGGCATCAAGGTGAACGTGGTGATGCGGTTCATCCCCTCGCCCGGCGAGACGAGGGCGTTCGATCTGCACGGCGATCCGGGGCTCGTGCGCCTCGACCCGCGCTGGTATCAGGCGGCCCTGAGCTTCGTCTATTCCGGATTCCTGCACATCCTCGGCGGCACCGACCACCTGCTCTTCCTGCTATGCCTGGTCGTCCCGTTCCGCCGCTTCTGGCCGCTCGTCGCCATCGTGACCGCCTTCACCGTCGCGCATTCGATCACGCTGATTGCGACCGCCCTGGGCCATGGACCCGACGCGCTGTGGTTCCCGCCGCTCATCGAGGTGCTGATCGCGGCGTCGATCTTCTACATGGCGCTGGAGAACGTGCTCGGCGCGAGATTGCAGTGGCGGTGGATGATGGCTTTCGGCTTCGGCCTGGTGCACGGGTTCGGCTTTGCCTACGGGCTGCAGCAGATGCTGCAGTTCGCCGGCGCGCACCTCGTCACGTCGCTCCTGGCGTTCAACGTCGGCGTGGAGCTCGGCCAGCTCCTCGTGCTCGTCGTCGCGGTGCCGGCGCTCGACTTCGTCTTCCGCCACGTGTCGGAGCGCGCCGCGACCATCGTCCTCTCTCTCCTGGTCGGCCACACCGCGTGGCACTGGCTGCTCGAGCGCTGGGCCGTTCTGAGCAAGTTTCCCTGGCCCGCCGTCAATGCCGAAACGCTCCTCAGGCTCGTGCGCTGGACCTTTGTAATGGTGCTCGTTGCAGGCGCCGCGTGGTTGATTCTCGAAGCCATCCGGCGCCGAAAAGTGGCCGAGGGCGAATAACGCCCCGCCTGCTGCCTCAGTACCCGGTCTTGCGGTCGACCACCTCCCTGAGCGGTTTTCCGTCCAGGAAACGTCCCAGATTCTCCGCGAAGAGGCGCGCGACGAACCGGTCGCGCTGCGGATGCGGACCGCCGAGATGCGGAAGCACGATGATGCCCTCCGTCGTCCAGAACGGGTGCTCCGCCGGCAGCGGCTCCTGCCGGAACACATCCAGCACCGCGCCGGCGATCTTCTTCGCCTTGACCGCCGCGATCAGGTCGTCGTCCTTGACGAGGTGGCCGCGGCCGAAGTTCAGGAGCCAGGCGCCGGGCTTCATCATGGCCAGGCGCTGCGCGTCGACGAAGTTCTCGGTCTCCGGCGTCGCCGGCAGGAGCAGCAGCACGAAATCGGACTCGCCCAAGACTTCGGGTGTTCGATCCGAGGGCAGGACCTTGGCGACATTGGGCGCCGGCTCCGGCCGGCGCCGCGTCCCGATCACCCGCATGCCGAGGACCGACGCGATCCGCGCAACGTGCTGGCCGATCGCTCCGAGCCCGAGAATGCCCAGCGTCCTGCCGGTCAAAGGTTGCGCGACGGTGCGGACCCACGTGCCGCGCTTCTGGTTCGCGACAGCCGCGGCGTAGGGCTTGGCGACGTAGAGCAGCGCGCCGATGATGTTCTCCGGCATCGATTCCGCGTGCGTGCCGCGGGCGCAGGTGAGCACAAGGTCCGGCGGCAGGTCGGGCAGCGCGAGCCATTCCTCCACGCCCGCCGTCATCACCTGCGCCCAGCGCAGCTCCGGCATCGCCGGCAGCAGCCCGGCCGGCACCGTGTAGGCCATCAGCGCCTGCGTGCGCGCGATCTGGTCGGCGGAGGGCCTCTCCTTGCGCGGCAGAGTCTCCACCTCGACGCGGTCGGCGAGGCCGGCCGCCTTGATGGCGTCGAGGTACGCGGCGGTCGAATCGGCCCAGAGCAGGACGTTGGCGCGGCTGGTCACGCAGGGACTCCCCATAAAGCGAGCCCACAAGTCTAAGGGCGGTTTCACCGCTTCCTTCCAGCGGAGAGCAAAACATGAAGCAGACGATTACGCTGGCGGGTGCCTTCACAATAGGAGCCGCCGTGGAATCTCCCGGGACAGGAAGTGATGATCTTCGCGTCGACCTGGCAACCCGGCTTCCGGCTGCCGTTGCACACGCATCCGAACGGCCACGAGATCACGTACGTGGTCGAGGGGGAGCAGACCTTCGAGATCGACGGCGTGGGAACGAAAGTCGTTAAGGCCGGGGAAGCGATCTACACGCCGCCGAACACGCCGCATTTCGGGCGCAATGCCACCGGCGCCCCCTCATGGCTTGATCCGGAAGTCCTGCGGCGCGGCGAAAAGCACAGACGATACAGCGCACTGTCGCTCATTGCGCAGATTTCCGGCTACGCGCAGTAAGAAAACTGCAAACTCCAGAGGCGAACATTGGGCCTTGCTCGCTGCACCGCGATGTGTGAACGTATCGCCCGGGGACTTGGATGTTCGAGCAGGGGACCGAAGCGCAGGATGGGATTACGGGCGCCGATTTGTCGGCGGTGCGCGCGCTAGCCGCGCACCTCGATCTCACGCCTCAACAGCTGGGCGAGTGGCTGGAGCGCTCGCGCGGGGTTCCGCCGCAGGTGCTGCTTTCCTGGATCTGTCTGTGGGATCTGAAGCGCCGGTAACGAGGTCGATCACCCGCAGGAAAAGCGAGTCGGGAACCGTATCGCCGGCGCACCAGCCGCGGACTACGTCCGGGCTTACATCGAGCGCCGCGGCGAGCCGATCGTATCCGCCCGCGAGCGCCGCGGCGTCTTCGACCGATTCGACGTAGAACGCCCATCCCATTCGCTCCATCGTGCACCCAAGGCGCGGGGCGGGCGTGCCAACTCTGACCGTCCCCCTGCAAAGGCTGGTCAGGGACGGCAAACGCTTGTCAGGACGCCTGCTGCGGCTTCTGCTCGACCGCCTGAGGCGGCTTCCCCGGCTCGATCTTCACCAGGCCGAGCTTCTGCAGCGCACCCATCATCTGGTTCAGCCGGTTGTAGAGCTCGATCGTAGCGTCGGGTGTGAGCACCATGCGGCAGACCGGGTAGCGGTTGAAATGCGCGGGCTTGCCCTGCTGCGGCTCCTGCATGCGCAGCACGCAGAAAGTGAGCCGCGCCGCCGCGCCGTCGAACGTGGAGAGGGTGAGCGAGTCGACGAAGGTCTCGGCAAGCTCGGGACGGTCCACGTCGGTGATCTGCTGCGGGGAAACTTTCATTATTCAATGCTCCTTGGTTTTCAAGGCGTTCGAACGGCCTCAGCCGCATAGTTTACGGGCTGGCCATACCCGCCGAGCGACTAGCGCCCCTTCGTGGTGATCTTCTCGCCGAGCTGGCGCGCGCGCTGATACCACCGCAGCGACGCGGTGTAGTCCTGCGAGACGTCGCCCTTGCCGCCGCTGTAGATGTCGCCGAGCTTCTTCGCCGACGGGCCGTGGTCGGCGTTGGCGGCCGCCACGTAGAGCTTGACCGCCTCCGCGACCTTGCCCTGGCTCTCGAGGTCGCTCGCGCGGGCGAAGAGCTCGGGTCCGTTCACGCGCTTGGGCTCTGGCGCGGGTTTCGCGGTCACGGCCGCCACCTGCTGGCGCTTCTTCTCCTCCTCGGCAGCGAGCCTCGCGGATTCCTCCTTCTTCCTCGCGTCCTCGGCGGCCTTCGCCGCGGCCGCAGCCTCTTTCTTCTTCGCTTCCTCTGCGGCTAGCCTGGCAGCGTCTTCCTTCTTCTTCGCATCCTCCGCGGCCTTCGCCGCGGCGGCAGCCTGCTTTTTCTTCGCCTCTTCGGCAGCGAGCCTGGCCGCGTCTTCCTTCTTCTTCTCGGCGGCGAGCTTCGCGGCTTCTTTTTTCCTCTCTTCCTCGGCGAGCTTCGCAGCCTCCTTCTTCCTCGCCTCCTCTTCGGCGGCAAGCCTTGCCGCCTCCTGCTTCTTCGCCTGCTCGGCCTTTGCTGCCGCCTCGCGCTGCGCCTTGTCGTCGGCCTGTGGCTGAGGCGCGGGCTGCGGCTGAGGCGCGGCCTGTTGCTCGACCTTCGCGACCGGCGGCGACGGCTTCACCGCCACCGGCGGCTGCTCGGGCGATCTCATGGCGAAGTAGGCGGCGAGCGCGCCGGCCACGATCACGCCGCCGAGGATGCCGGGGATGAGCATGGGGTTGCGCCGCTGCGGCGGCACGGTCTGCGCCGGGATCGGAACCGTACCCGTAGGCTCGTCGCGGCGGCCCTCGGCGATGCGCGCCTGGCGTTCGGCGGCGAGCGCCTCCGCCTCCACTTCCTTCTGCCAGTCACTGCGCTCGTCGACCTTCTCGGCCGCCCGCGCCATCTGCTCGGCAGCGCGCTTTTGCTCCAGCTCGTCATGCCGCGCCCGCGCGCGCGCGTCGGCCTCCTGCCGCGCCTTTTCTTCCGCTTCGCGCTTCGCCTTGGCTTCCTCGCGCCGCGCCTTCTCTTCGGCTTCCCGCCTGGCCTTCTCTTCGGCTTCCCGCTTCGCCTTCGCGTCGGCCTCGCGCTTGGCCTTCTCTTCGGCCTCGCGCCTGGCTTTCTCTTCCGCCTCGCGCTTCGCCCGGGCGTCGGCATCCTGCTTGGCCTTGGCCTCCGTTTCGCGCCGCGCCTTCTCATCGGACTCGCGCTTGGCGCGTTCTTCAGCCTCTCGCTTGGCTTTCTCTTCGGCTTCGCGCTTGGCCTTGGCTTCGGCTTCCCGTTTGGCCCTCTCTTCCGCCTCGCGCTTCGCTTTCTCTTCCGCCTCGCGCTTCGCCTTCGCCTCGGCTTCGCGCCGCGCCTTCTCTTCGGCCTCGCGCTTGGCTCTCTCTTCGGCTTCGCGCTTCGCCTTGGCCTCGGCCTCGCGCCGGACGCGCTCGGCCTCGAGGCGAGCCCTTTCTTCGGCCTCGCGCCGCGCCTTCTCCGCCGCCTCGCGCCGGGCTCTTTCCTCCGCCTCGCGCCGGGCTCTTTCCTCCGCCTCGCGGCGCGCCTTCTCCTCGGCCTCGCGCCTGGCCTTCTCTTCGGCCTCCCGGCGTGCTTTCTCTTCGGCCTCGCGCCGCGCTTTCTCTTCCGCCTCGCGGCGGGCCCGCGCCTCGGCTTCGGCCTTCTTGCGCGCCTCGGCCTGGCGCCGCGCCAGTTCCTCCGCCTGCCTGCGGTGCTCTTCCTCGAGCTTGCGAAGCTCTTCTGCTTCAGCGGCCGCCGAGTCGTTCGTGCCGTACGAGCCGCTCGCCGTGCTGCCGTGCGCTCCGCTCGCTGTGCCCGCGTGCGTGCCGGCGTCCTTGCGCAGCTTGGCGATCTTGCGCTCGGCGAGCTTGGCATAGGCGCCGCGCGGGAACTGCTGCACGTAGAGCTCGAAGTCCTCCGGATCGTCGCTGTCCTTGATCGAGCGCCAGAACTCGACTTCGACTTCCTGCGAGCCCGTGCCGGTCGAAGTGGCCTGCGTGGAGGAACGCTCGGCCGCGGGCTTCGCCTGCAGCGGCGCGCCCTGCGCCGGCCGCATGATGGTGCGGTCGTCCTCGTCCTCGGCGGGCCTGCCCTCGAACACGCGCTGCAGCGCGCGGCCGAACTCCGCCGCGCTCTGGTAGCGCGCCTCGGGCGCCTTGGCGAGCGCGCGGCTGATCACCCGGTCGAACTCCGGTGAGAGCGATGTGTTGATCTGCGATGGCCGCACCGGATCCTCGTGCACGATCATCTTGCGCAGCGTCCAGTCGCCGCCGGTGAACGGCCGCTGGTTGGTGAGGAACTGGTACAGCACGATTCCCGAGGAGAAGAGGTCCGAGCGCTGATCGACCGCGAGGCCCTGCACCTGCTCGGG
>DATLUZ010000118.1:0-10701 GCA_035577785.1 Burkholderiales bacterium
ATCGGCAAGCTGGAAGGCGTGGAAGAGGCGCTCGGCCGCATCGCCGCCAACGCCTACCTCATGGAAGCGACGCGCGTCATGACCGCGGGCTGCGTCGACGCCGGCGAGAAGCCCTCGGTGCTGTCGGCGATCGCCAAGTACCACATGACCGAGCGCGCGCGGCAGTGCGTGAACGACGGCATGGACATCGTGGGCGGCAAGGGCATCTGCCTCGGACCGAACAACTGGATCGGCCGCGGTTACCAGCTCTCGCCGGTCGCGATCACGGTGGAAGGCGCGAATATCCTCACGCGCACGCTGATCATCTTCGGACAGGGAGCGATTCGTTGCCATCCCTACGTCCTGCGTGAAATGCGCGCGGCGAAGGAAATGTACGGCGCCGAGGCTTCGCGCGAGTTCGACGACGCTTTCACTTGCCACGCCGGGCACGTTCTGCGCAATGGCGTGCGTGCCTTCGTGCTCGGACTTTTCCCGGGCCTCGCCGCGGCACCGCGCAACGCCGCTCCCGAGATGAAGCACTACTATCGCCACGTGTCGCGGCTGTCGGCCGCCTTCGCCTTCCTCGCCGATATCTCGATGCTGGCGATGGGCGGCGCACTCAAACGCAAGGAGAAGATCTCCGGACGCCTGGGCGACGTGCTTTCCATGATGTACCTCGTTTCCGCGACCCTGAAGCGCTACGAGGACCAGGGCCGCATCAAGGCGGACCTGCCGCTGGTGCGCTGGGCAGTGCGCGATGCGCTGCACCGCGCGCAGGAGGCGATCGAAGGCATCCTGTCCAACTTCCCGGTCAAGTCCGTGGCCACGCTGCTCCGGTGGATCATCTTCCCCGCCGGGAAGCGGCTGCGCCCGCCGCTCGACTCCCGCAATCGCGAGTGCGCGCGCATCGCGCTCGAGCCCGGCGCGACCCGCGACCGGCTCACCGCGGGCATGTACCTGCCGAAGGGCGAGCACGCGACCGCGGTGCTGGAGGCGGCGTTCGTCGCCGCGGTGGCCGGCGAGCCGATCGACAGGAAGCTGCGCGAGGCTCGCAAGCAGGGAATTTCCGACCCTGTTTCGACTTTGAATGAGGAAGAACTTGCCGCGTGGCAGCGAAAGGAAGCGCTGCGCAAGCAGGTGATCAAGGTCGACGATTTCCCGCCGGACTTCGGCCGCGCCGAGATGGCCACCGACGGCAAGGCGCGCGTAGCGGTTAAGGCCGCTTAGCCATGTACGCGAAACCCATCTACATCGTGGACGGCGCGCGCACCCCGTTCATCAAGTCGAAGAACCGTCCCGGGCCGTTCGCCGCCGCCGACCTTGCGACTCAGGCCGGACGCGCGCTCTTGATGCGCCAGCCGTTTCGGCCCGAGCAGCTCGACGAAGTCATCCTCGGCTGCGCCGCGCCCTCGGTCGACGAAGTGAACATCGGCCGGGTGGCGGCGCTGCGCATGGGCTGCGGACAGAAGGTTCCAGGCTGGACCGTGATGCGCAACTGCGCCTCGGGCATGCAGGCGGTGGACTCGGGGATCAACAACATCCTGGCCGGCCGCTCGCAGCTCGTGCTCGCGGGCGGCGTCGACGCGCTCTCTCGTGCGCCGTTGCTCTACGCGGACCGGATGGTGCATTGGTTCTCCGATATGGCCGCGGCGAAAACCGCGGGGCAAAGAATTGCCTTGTTTTCCCGTCTACCCTTCAAATCCTTGCTGGCGCCTGTGATCGGCATCATGAAAGGGCTCACCGACCCGATGGTGGGCCTGCTCATGGGTCAGACCGCCGAGAACCTGGCGCACCGCTTCGGCATCACGCGCGAGCAGCAGGATGCTTTCTCGGTCCGCTCCCACCATCGGGTCGCCAAGGCCCAGGATGAGGGCAGGCTGGCGCCGGGCGGCGGCGAAGTGGAAGCGCTTTACGACCGCGACGGCAAGGTTTTCCCGCTCGACGACGGCGTGAGGCGCGACGCCACGCCGGAATCGCTCGCCAAGCTGCGGCCGTTCTTCGACCGCAAGTACGGCAGCGTGACGCCCGGCAACAGCTCGCAGATCACCGACGGCGCGGCCTGGATGCTGCTCGCCTCGGAGGAGGCGCTGAAGAAGCACGGCCTCGAGCCGATCGGGCGCATCGTCGACTCGGAATGGGCCGGGCTCGATCCGGCGCAGATGGGCCTGGGGCCGGTCCACGCCGCCACGCCGATCCTCAAGCGGCACGGTCTCGGCCTGGATGACCTCGACTACTGGGAGATCAACGAGGCGTTCGCAGCCCAGGTGCTCGGTTGCCTCGCCGCCTGGCGCGATGAAAAATACTGCAAAGAGGAATTGGGGGTCGATTCTTCTATCGGAGAGCTCAATCGGGAAAAGCTGAACGTCGACGGCGGCGCCATTGCGCTCGGTCATCCGGTGGGCGCCTCGGGCACGCGCATCGTGCTGCACCTCCTCAAGACGCTGAAGCGCAACAAAGCGAAACGCGGCATCGCGTGCATCTGCATCGGCGGCGGCCTCGGCGGCGCGATGCTCGTGGAAGCCTTCTGAAAACAAGTAGACTGGACCTCCGCTAATGGATCGAGCCTCCACGGCCTCCACTTTTACCCGGCATTGGCGCTGGGAGACCGACCGCGACGGGCTCGCCTGGCTCACCTTCGACAAGGAGGGCGAGTCGGCCAACACGTTCTCGCGCGAGGCGCTGGAAGAGCTGGGCCGGGCGCTCGCCGCGATCCGCCTGGAGAACCCCAAGGGCCTCGTCATCCGCTCGGGCAAGGACAATTTCATCGCCGGCGCCGACGTCGAGGAATTCACGCGATTCAAGTCGCCGCAGGAGGCGCTCGCGTTCGTGAAGCTCGGCTGGGACGTGTTCCAGGAGCTGCGCGAATTGCCGTTCCCCGCCACCGCGATGGTGAATGGCTTCTGCATGGGCGGCGGGGTGGAGCTCTCGCTCGCCTGCCGCTACCGCGTGGCGCTCGACGACCCGAAGACGCGCTTCGCGCTGCCGGAGGTCATGCTCGGCATCATGCCCGCCTGGCACGGCCTGCAATGGCTGCCGAAGCTGGTCGGTCCGGCAGCCGCGCTCGACATGATCCTGACGAGCCGCGCCGTCGATGCGCGCCGCGCCAAGCGCATGGGGCTCGTGGACCAGGCGGTGCCGCTGCGCATCCTCGAAAACACCGCCAGGATGGTCACTCTGGAAGCTCCAAAGCAGAAGAAATTGAGCTTCATGAATCGCCTGATGCTCGCGCGGCCGATGCGCGGCATCGTCACCTCGCAGGCGCGGAAGCAGGTGGCGAAACGCGCCCGCAAGGACCAGTACCCGGCGCCGTACGCGGTGCTCGAGTCGTGGCGCAAGTACGACGGCAATCCGTTCGCCGCGTCGCACGATCCTTCGGCGTCGGTCGAGTCGCTGGTCGATCACCCGACCACGAAGAACCTGATCCGGATTTTCTTCCTGCAGGAGCGGATGAAGTCGCTCGCCCGGGGCGCCGCCTTCGAGGCGCGCCACGTCCACGTCGTCGGCGCCGGGGTCATGGGCGGCGACATCGCGGCGATCTGCGCCATGCGCGGCCTCTCTGTGACGCTGCAGGACACGGCGCCCGAGCGCATCGCCCCCGCGGTCAAGCGCGCGGCCGAGCTCTTCAAGCGGCGCTTGCGCGACGAGCTGCGCGTGCGCGACGCGCTCGACCGGCTGGTCCCGGATGTGGCGGGCGATGGCGCGCGGCACGCCGATGTCGTCATCGAGGCGATTTTCGAGAACCTCGACGCGAAGCGCGCGCTCTTCGCGCGCCTCGAGGCGATGGCGAAGCCCGATGCGATCCTCGCCTCCAACACGTCCAGCCTGAAGCTCGCCGACATCGCCACCGCGCTCAAGGATCCTGCGCGGCTGGTGGGCATCCATTTCTTCAATCCCGTACCTCAGCTGCAGCTCGTCGAAATCGTTTCTGGAGAAAAAACAAAAACGGAGCTTTCGAAGAACGCCGCTGCATTCGTGCGCCAGATCGACAAGCTGCCGCTGCCGGTGAAGGACTCGCCCGGGTTCCTGGTGAACCGGGTGCTCGGACCGTACATGCAGAACGCCTTTCGCCTGCTGGACGAGGGCCACAAGCCGGAGACGCTGGACGCCGCGATGGAGCGGTTCGGCATGCCGATGGGTCCGGCCGAGCTCGCCGACACGGTCGGCCTCGACATCTGCCTCGCCGCAGGCAAGGCGCTCGCCAAGACGACCGTGGTGCCCAAGATCCTCGCCAACAAGGTTGCCTTGGGGCATCTCGGCAAGAAGACCGGCCAGGGAATCTATCGCTACGAGAACGGAAGAGCGGTGAAGGGCCAGCCCGACGCGTTCGACGACACGCTGGTGCAGCAGCTGATCGAGCCCTACCTGCGCGAGGCCGAGGCGGTGCTGCGCGAAGGCATCGTCGCGGACGCCGACCTCGTCGACGCCGGGCTCATCTTCGGGACTGGGTTCGCACCCTTCCGCGGCGGACCGATCCACTACTTGAGAGCGCGTGGACAGGCTTCCTGAGGGAAAGCAGCCCGCGCTGCGCGTCATGCCGATGCCGGCGGACGCGAACCAGAACGGCGATATCTTCGGCGGCTGGATCATGGCGCAGGTCGACGTTGCGGGCGGCACGGTCGCCGGCCGGATGGCGCGCGGGCGCGTGGCGACCGTCGCGGTCAAGGAGTTCATGTTCAAGCAGCCGGTGCAGGTCGGCGACCTGCTCTCGTTCTACGTCGACGTGGAGAGGATCGGCACCACGTCGATCACCGTCACCGTCGAGGTGTACGCCGAGCGCCGCCCCGAGAATCCCCGCGTGGTCAAGGTGACCGAGGCGACGCTCACTTACGTGGCGATCGACGCCACCGGGCGGCCGCGCCCGGTGCCGCGCGCGTAGTTGCTTCTCGAAGCGTCGACCCTCGCCGCGGTGGCGGCTCTCTCCATCGCGGCGGCGATCGTCGGCGGCATGGGCGGCTTCGGCACGGGCGTGATCCTCGCCGCGGCGCTGGTCCCGCTCATCGGCGTGAAGGCCCTGGTGCCCGTCATGGCCGTCGCCGGAGTGATCATCAACGCCGGGCGCTTCTGGTTCTACCGCGGGAGCCTCGAGCGCGGCACGCTGGGCGTCGTGCTCGTCTCGGCGCTGCCCTTCCTGGCATTCGGCACCTGGCTCTACAGCGTGCTCGACGCGCGCGCGGTCGGCACCATCCTCGGCATCGCGGTCCTGGCCTCCGTTCCGCTGCGCAGGGTTTTGAGAAAAAAAGCGATCAATCTGGGCACCCCCGGGCTCGCCATCGGTTCCGGGATCTTCGGCCTCGCCAGCGGCGTCGCCACCGGCACCGGCGTGATCCTGGTGTCGCTCCTCCTGGGAACCGGCATGAGCGGCCCCGCCGTGCTCGCCACCGACGCGCTCGTGTCCATCGCGCTCGACCTCACCAAGGCGGCGCTGTTCCAGCGCTTCCACCTCCTCGACGCGCAAGCCTTCTTCACCGGCGTGGTGATCGGCGTCGCCAGCATTCCCGGCAGCGCCATCGCGGCCGCGCTGGTGACGCGCCTCGGCGCCAAGCTGCACGTGGTCTTCATCGAGAGCTTGATCGTCATCGGCGGAGCGTCCATGCTCTGGCATTCATGGCGATGAGCGAGCTCGGTGGCAAAGTCGCGGCGGTCACCGGCGCGGCGAGCGGTCTGGGCCGCGCCATGGCGCTCGCCTTCGCCTCCGAGGGCATGCACCTCGCGCTCGCCGATGTCGATGAAGCGGGTTTGACCCAAACAGCGACGGACGTGGCGGCGTTTGGGTTGAAAAGCTTCTCGATGCGCGTCGACGTTTCAAAGTCCGGGGAAGTGAACCGCTTCGCCAAACGGGTCGCAGCCGAGCTGAAAAGCGTGCATGTCGTCTGCAACAACGCTGGCGTGGCGTTGTCGGGGCCGGTATGGGAAACCAGCGAGGCCGAATGGGAGTGGATCCTCGGCGTCAACCTCCTCGGCGTGGTGCACGGCATAAGCGCCTTCGCGCCGCGCCTGATCGCGCAGGACGAGGGCCACATCGTCAACACCGCCTCGGTGGCGGGCCTCATCTCCCCGCCCGGCATGGGCGCTTACTGCGTGTCGAAGCACGCCGTCGTCACGCTCTCCGAAGCGCTGCATCACGACCTGCGCGAGCGCGGCTCGCGCGTCGGCGTTTCGGTCCTCTGCCCGGCCTACGTGCCCACAGGCATTGCAGATTCAGAGCGAAACAGCCCTCCCGGTGTTTCTTTGTCCAAAAAATCAAAGGAGCGGCTCGCCAAGGAGACTGCGCTGAAGAAAGCGGTGGCCTCCGGCAAGCTCTCGGCCGACGACGTCGCTCGAGCCGTGGTCGCAGCGATAAAGGAAAACCGGTTCTACGTGCTCACACACCCGGCCATCAAGAGCGCGGTGCGCGCGCGCATGGAAGACGTGCTCGAAGAGCGGCCGCCGCGAGATCCGCTCAGGCTGAAGTAAGCCCCGGGAAGAGCACCTTCAGCCCGTCGGCCATGGTCTCGATGGCGATGGCGGCGAGGAGCAGGCCGAGGAGCCGCGTCGCGATGTTGAGGCCGATGGTTCCGAGACGCTCGCCGACCGCGTCGGCGAGCCGCAGCATGCCCCAAAGGATGGCGCACACGAGTGCCAGACAGCCGAGAATGGCCGCGGTGTGGGCGACACCGCCCGACTGCGCTGCGATGATCGTCGTGCCGATGGCGCCCGGCCCCGCGAGCAGCGGCACCGCGAGGGGCACGACGCCGGTCAGCTCGCCGGATTCGAGCTCCTCGGCCTCGGCGCGCGACTGGCGCATTCCGCCCGCCTGCGCGTTCAGCATGGCGAGCGCCATGAGAAGCAGCACCAGCCCGCCGCCGACCTGGAACGCCGGCAGGCTCGCGCCGAGGAACTTGAGCAAGGCTTCGCCGAACACCGCGGCGCCCGCGAGCACAGCGAAGACGGTCAGCACCACGGCGTTCGCGAGGCGCAGCCGGGAATGCGGCTCGCGCGCCGCTGCGAGCGCGAGGAAGATGGGCACCGCGAGGAAGGGGTCGAGCACCGCGGTCAGCGTGGCGATGAAGCGCAGGTATTCCGGGTACGCCGTCACCAATCCATTATATTGAGCCCATGCCGAAGGACGATCCCGGCTATACCACCGAGCTTGCCGCCGAAACCTCGTACGGCGGCTACCTCGAGCTCGCGCGGCTGCTCTCGGCGCAGCGTCCGCGCTCGTCGCACCACGACGAGATGCTGTTCATCATCCAGCACCAGACCTCCGAGCTGTGGATGAAGCTTCTCCTCCACGAGCTGGCCGCGGCGATCGGGCACGTGAAGGCCGACCGCCTCGCGCCCTGCTTCAAGATCCTGGCGCGGGTCAAGCAGGTGCAGCGCCAGCTCTTCGAGCAGTGGGCGGTGCTCGAGACCCTCACGCCCTCGGAGTACGCGCTTTTCCGCAACGTGCTCGGCCCGGCCTCGGGGCTGCAGTCACACCAGTTCCGCGCCATCGAGTTCATGCTCGGCAACAAGAATGCGCGCCTCGTCGACCTGCAAAAGCATGACCCTGAGGTCGAGGCATACCTCCTTCGTCTCCTGAATTCACCCAGTCTCTACGACGAATTCCTGCGCTACCTGGCGCGGCGCGGCATGCCGGTGCCGGCGCAGCGGGTCGAGCGCGACTGGACGGCGCCGTACCAGCGCCACCCCGGCGTGACCGCGGTCCTCAAGACGATCTACGAGAATACCGAGCGATACTGGGCCGAGTACGACATGTGCGAGAAGCTGGTCGATGTCGAGGAGAACTTCGTGCTGTGGCGCTTCCGGCACGTGAAGACGGTCGAGCGCATCATCGGCTTCAAGAAGGGCACCGGCGGCACCGCCGGCGTGCCGTTCCTGCGCAAGACCCTCGAGCTCTCGCTTTTCCCCGAGCTCATCGATGTCCGCACCGAGATTGGATGAGGCGTGGCTCGCGCGGCAGGTCTGGCCGCGCTTTTCCCGGGTGCTGGCGAGAAACGAGCTCTACCTCGCCAACCATTCCCTCGGCCGGCCGCCCGACCGCGCCGCCGACGACCTGCGCGCGGCGGTCGACGCCTGGTACAGCGAGATGGACGGCGCGTGGTCGTTGTGGATCGAGGGCCGCGAGCGCTTCAGGTCCCTGGTTTCTCAGCTCGTAAACGCGCCCCGACCCGACTGCATTGTGCCCAAGACCAGCGCCGGCCAGGGCCTGCGCGCGGTGCTGAATGCGTTGCCGGGAAAGCCACGGGTGCTCACCACCGATGCGGAGTTCGACTCGATCGACTTCATCCTGCGCGTCTATCGGGACAAGGGCCGCATCGACCTGCGGGTTGTGCCCTTCGATTCATTCCGCTTCGAGGCCTGCGATCTCCTCGTTTTGTCCACCGTCGCTTTTCGCACCGGCAGGATTTTTCCTCCGGTAAAGGAAACGATTGAAAGAGCACGGGCATCAAAAGCGCTCGTTTTGCTCGATGTGTATCACCACGCCGGGGTGCTGCCGCTCGACCTCGCCGCGCTCGATGCAGATTTCGCTGTCGGCGGCTCGTACAAGTACCTGCGCGGCGGGCCGGGCGCCTGCTGGCTCTATGTGCATCCGCGGCACCACGGGCTGGGCACGCTCGACATTGGCTGGTTCGCCAAGGAGGACGTCTTCGCCTACGAGCGGCCCGAGCCGCCGCGCTTTGCCGCGGGCGGCGACGCGTGGCTCGAGTCCACGCCGCCGGTGCTGGCGCCGTTCCAGGCGCTCGCCGGGTTGGAAATCACGCTCGAGATTGGCGTGGAGCGCATCCGCGAATACGGCCTGGCCCAAAAACGGCTCCTGAAGCGCCTGCTGCCGGTCGACGGCGACGGCGATGATCACGGCGCTTTCGTCACGCTGCGGAACGCAAAAGCGAACGCGCTCGCGGCGGAGCTCGCGAAGGACGGAATCAAGACCGACGCGCGCGGCGAGCACCTGCGGATCTGCCCCGACATGCTGAACCCCCGCAGCGAGCTCGAGCACGCGGCGCGCGTGCTGAAGCAAGTTCTGGCGCGATGAAGGTCGACGCGATCGTCTTCGACATGGGTGGCGTGCTGATCGACATCGACTTCCGCAGGGCCTTCGCCGCCTGGGGTGCCGCTGCCGGGGTGCCGGCCGATGCGGTCGCGGCGCGCTTCACCGTAGACGACGCCTGCTTCGCCCACGAGCGCGGCGCGATCGACGACCGGGCCTACTTCGCCCACCTGCGCCGAGCCCTGGGCCTGCCGCGGCTCTCCGATGAGCAGATGCTCGCCGGCTGGACCGCCATCATCGGCGAGCCGATTCCAGGCATCGAAGCGCTCGTGCGGCGGCTCGCGTCACGGCTGCCGCTCTATGTGTTCTCGAATACGAACCCGGCGCACGTCGCCCACTTCACGCCGCGCTTGCGGCACCTGCTGGAGCATTTCCGCGCGATGTACATGTCGTGCGAGCTCGGCCGGCGCAAGCCCGAGGCGGAAGCGTTCGCGCGCCTGTCGGAGCTCATCGGGCTGCCGCCCGCGCGGCTTGCATTCTTCGACGACGTCGAGGCCAATGTCGCCGGAGCGCGCCGCGCCGGCCTCCAGGCCCATCAAGTCAGCCGCCCGGACCAGATCGCAAGGATTTCAGAAGCGTTGCTGGAGACGAGCGTATGAAGCTGTGCCCCGCGATCTTCATATTTGCACTGTCATATGGACTCGGCTCGGCGTACGCCGCCTACCCGGACCGTCCGATCAAGGTGCTCATGCCCTTTCCGCCCGGGGGAACGGTGGACGTGGTGACGCGGCTGGTTTGCAACGAGGCCTCCGAGCTGCTCGGCAAGCCGCTGGTGCTCGACTACCGGCCGGGCGCGGCCGGGATCATCGCGAGCGAGGCGGTCGCGCGCGCCGCGGCGGACGGCTACACGGTGCTCGTGACGACGCCGAACCACACGATCAACCCGGCGCTGCGGCATAAGATGCCGTTCAACACCGAGGCGGATTTCGTCCCGGTCAGCCTGATCGGCAACGTGCCCGAGCTCCTGATCGCGCATCCTTCCGTGCCGTTCGATACGGTCGAAGGCCTGGTGAAGTACGCGAAGGCCAACCCGGGCAAGCTGAGCTACTCCTCCGCCGGCGTCGGCACGCTGCCGCACATCACGATGGAGCTGCTGCTGCGCCAGGCCGGCGTGCAGGTGACCCACCTCGCCTACAAGGGCGCGGCGCCGGCGCTGACGGATCTCCTGGCTGGCGTGGTGCAGCTCAAATACGACACGTATGCGACGACTTCACCGCTGCTGCCTTCCGGCAAGGTCAAGGTGCTCGCGACCGCCGGGCGAGCGCGCCTCGCTCAACTCCCGAACGTGGCGACGGTCGCCGAATCCGGATTCCCCGGCTACGAGGGCTACCTGTGGATCGGGGTGCTCGCGCCGCGCGGCACTCCGGCGGAGGCCGTTTCCGCTCTTTCGTCGTCCCTTGCCAAGGCGGCCCGCTCGCCCAAGGTCGCGGCGCGCTTCCAGGCCGACGGCATCGAGACGCCCGCCGGCGGCCCAGAGGAGCTGGGCCGGCTCATCGCGCGCGAGTTACCCCTCTGGGCGCGCGTGGTACGCGACGCCAAGATCACGGTTTCAGATTGAAGCTCTCTACTTGCCGGAGCGCCAGGCCTCGAGCGACTGGCCGTTCGAGGTCTTGACGATCTTGTCGAATTCCTCCGCCGGCACCTGCTCCATCTTGGCGCCGCTGCAGATCCCGACCCAGCAGGTGGAGGAC
>DATLUZ010000119.1:0-8622 GCA_035577785.1 Burkholderiales bacterium
GCACGATGAAGTCTTCGGCGCTCGCCACCCGGTCGCCGGCCTCGCGCAGCTTGAGGCGCAGGTGCTCCGCGGCCTTGGCCGCATCGTACGCGGTGCCGTTGCGGACTAATTTCGCGTTTCCGAGCCGCTCGACCGCCGCGATGAGCTGCTCGATTTTCCGCGCCTCGACCGGGGAGGGCGCAGCTGACGCGGTCCAGGTGAAAAGCATCAGCGTAAGAATCGAAAGGGCGAAACGCACGGTCAGGGCTGCATGTACCCGTTGAGCTCCGCTGTCGTCAGCGAGCGCTCGAGATAGCCGAAGCTGCCCTGGCCTTGTACCTCGCGCGCAGCGTCCACTAGCCCGCTCATCGCCGCGCGGTAGAGCGAAGTCGCCAGGCTGATCCGCCGCACGCCCGCGGCCTCGAGCTCGCGCACCGGGAAGGACTTGCCCTTGATGCCCGCCATGAAGTTCACCGGCTTCCTCACGGCCGCGCACACCGCGCGTACCGCGGCCAGATCGGGAAGACCGGGCGCCATCAGGACGTCCGCGCCCGCTTTTTCGAACGCCTGGAGCCGCCGGATGGTGTCGTCGAGGTCAGGCCTGCCGCGAAGGAAGTTCTCTGTCCGCGCCGTGAGAACGAACCCGCCCGGGATCCGCCTGGCCGCTTCCGAAGCAGCCGCGACCCGCTGCACAGCGTGCTCGAAATCGAAGATCGGCTTGTCCTTGTTGCCGCTCGCATCCTCGATCGAGCCCCCGACGAGGCCCACCTCGCCGGCGAGGCGGATGGTTTCGGCCGCGGCTTGAGGCGCGTCGGCGAAGCACTTTTCGAGGTCAGCCGACACCGGCAGATCGGTGGCCATTACGATGGCGCGCGCGTGCGCCAAGGCTTCGTCTCGCGTTATGGCACCGTCGCGCCGGCCGAGCGTGCCGGCGCAGGCCCCGCTCGAGGTCGCGAGCGCCGGGAAGCCCAGCCCGGCGAGAATGCGAGCAGAGCCGGCGTCCCAGGCATTGGCGATGAGGAACGCCCGCGGGCCCTCGTGAAGGCTTCTGAACCGGAGCGCCTTTTCGGCGCTGGCAATGGTCATGGGAACTCCTAGCGGTTCAGGCGCTGCAGGTCGTCGATCCAGCGCGCGGTGATGGCACGGATCCAGTCGAGGTCCGCGGCGCTGTCGTAGGCGCTGTACACCGACAGGCTGAGCGTCTTGCCGCGCACCAGCACCAGGCTGCTGGTGGACAGCGAGTACTGCTGCTGCTTCTGGGCGCCCGGAGGCAGCATGCGCGTGTTGGGCGGCACGCGCGACCCGAGCAGCAGCGAAAGCACTTCGGCGTCGCGGCGCAGCTCGCCGACCACGCTCGATTTTCCGAGCGGCTGCTTGTCGAAGTACTCGGTGAAGTTCCTGCCGGCCGGGACGCGCTCGCCGAGGTCGCGCTGCGCGGCGTCGGCGAGCTCGGCGAAGCGCTGCGTGCCGATGCGCTCGCGCTCGAGCCCCATCGGCGTGACGGCGATCATATAGCGGCGAAAGTCCGGTGGATCGCCTTGGGTGAACTTGCGCAGGTCGCCGTCGGAGAGGGCGAAGAGCAGGATCCGGTTCGACGGCGAGGTGAGCGCCTCGGCGAGCTCCTGCAGCCGCGGCGAGCCGGTGAACATCGCGTCGGCGAATCCGGGCGGCGCGTCGAGGCCGACGCGCGCTTCGCCGATCTGAACGGCGAACGGCGCGGCGAGCGCGCACGCGGCGAAGAGGGAGGCGACCAGGGCTGCGGCGAGGCGCACGCGAGTCATTCTATATATCATTGCTGATTTCGGAGACAGGCGCTTTGGCGACGATCCTCGGCACGCTTCCCAAGGGAGAAAAGGTCGGCATCGCCTTCTCCGGCGGCCTCGACACCAGCGCCGCGGTGCACTGGATGCGCGCGAAGGGGGCGATCCCGTACGCCTATACCGCCAACCTCGGCCAGCCCGACGAGGCCGATTACGACGCGGTCCCGCGCCGCGCGCTCGCCTATGGCGCCGAAAAGGCGCGGCTCATCGAATGCCGGCCGCAGCTCGTCGCCGAAGGCATCGCCGCGATCCAGTGCGGCGCCTTCCATATCTCCACCGCCGGCGCCACCTACTTGAATACCACGCCGCTCGGCCGCGCGGTGACCGGGACGATGCTGGTGGTCGCGATGCGGGAGGACAAGGTCGGCATCTGGAGCGACGGCAGCACTTTCAAGGGCAACGACATCGAGCGTTTCTACCGCTACGGCCTGCTCGCCAATCCGGAGCTGCGCATCTACAAGCCGTGGCTCGACCAGCGCTTCATCGACGAGCTCGGCGGCCGCAAGGAGATGTCGGCCTACATGGCAAAGGCCGGCCTCGACTACCGGATGAGCGCCGAGAAAGCCTACTCGACCGACTCCAACATCCTGGGCGCGACGCACGAGGCGAAGGACCTCGAGTTCCTCGACAAGGGCATCGCGCTCGTGCAGCCGATCATGGGGGTCGCGTTCTGGCGCGAGGATGTCAAGATCAGTAACGAAAAAGTCACCGTGGAATTCGCCCAGGGCGAGCCGGTCGCGCTGAACGGGCAGCGCTTCTCCGATGCCGTCAAGCTGATGCAGGAAGCCAACGCGATCGGCGGCCGCCACGGCCTCGGGATGTCCGACCAGATCGAGAACCGCATCATCGAGGCGAAGAGCCGTGGCATCTACGAGGCGCCCGGCATGGCGCTCCTGCATATCGCCTACGAGCGCCTGGTGACCGGCATCCACAACGAGGACACCATCGAGCAATACCGCGGAAACGGGCGCCGGCTCGGGCGGCTCCTCTACCAGGGGCGCTGGTTCGACCCGCAGACCATGATGCTGCGCGAGACCGCGCAGCGCTGGGTGGCCAGGGCGGTGACCGGCGAGGTGACGCTCGAGCTGCGGCGCGGCAACGACTACTCGATCCTCGACACCAGGAGCCCCAACCTCACCTACAAGCCCGGGCGCCTGACGATGGAGAAGGGCGAGGTCTACTTCACCCCGGGCGACCGCATCGGCCAGCTCACGATGCGCAACCTCGACATCCTGGACACGCGCGACAAGCTGCGGATCTACGGCGAGGCCGGCCTGCTCGGCGATTCGACCGCGGGCGGCGTGCCGCTGCTCGGCTCGCCCGACGACGAAAAGAAAAAGCCCTAGGTTTTTTTCCCCAGGACGAGGAACTCGAGCAGCGCCTTTTGCGTGTGCAGGCGGTTCTCCGCCTCTTCCCACACCACGCTCTGCGGGCCGTCGATCACCTCGGCGGCGACCTCTTCGCCGCGATGCGCCGGCAGGCAGTGCATGAAGAGCGCTTCGCGCTTCGCCGCCTTCATCATCTCGGCGTCGACCTGCCAATCCTGGAAGTCGCGCTTGCGGGCCTCGTTCTCCGACTCGAATCCCATCGAGGTCCACACGTCGGTGGTGACGAGGTCGGCGCCGCGCGCGGCCTCCATCGGGTCTGAAAACACTTTTGTGTTGCTGTTAAGGCGCTCTTTTTCCACCTCATATCCGGGAGGGGTCGAGACCTGAAGGCTGAAATCGAATAGCGCCGCCGCCTGCAGCCAGGTGTTGCACACGTTGTTCGAGTCGCCGATCCAGGCCACGGTGCGGCCCTGGATCGGGCCGCGCTGCTCGATGAAGGTATAGACGTCGGCGAGGATCTGGCAGGGGTGGTACTCGTTGGTGAGGCCGTTGATCACCGGCACGCGCGAGTTCGCGGCGAACCGGTTGATGATGTCCTGCTCGAAGGTGCGCAGCATGATGACGTCGCACATCCGCGAGATGACCTGCGCCGCGTCCTCGACCGACTCGCCGCGGCCGAGCTGCGAGTCGCGCGTGAAGAGGTAGATCGCGGCGCCGCCGAGCTGGTGCATGCCGGCCTCGAACGACATGCGCGTGCGCGTGGAGGGCTTCTCGAAGATCATGGCGAGCGTGCGGTCCTCGAGTGGCCAGTAGCGCTCGTAGCGCTTGAAGCGCTCCTTGATCGAGCGCGTGCGCGCGAACAGATGCTCGTGCTCCTCGCGCGAGAAGTCGCTGAACTGCAGGAAGTGCCGCAGCCGCATGGCGTCAGGCGGCGGCGCGCTTGTCGAGGAAAGCCTCGAGCAGGGGCAGCAGGCGGGCGAGGACCTCGCGCGCCTCGGCCTCGTTCATGACGAGCGGCGGCAGCATGCGGACGACGTTGTCGGCGGTGACGTTGATGACCAGGCCCGCGTCGAGCGCCTGCCTCACCAGCTCGCCGCAGGGGCGCGCGAGCTCGACGCCGATCATGAGCCCCATGCCGCGCACTTCCGCGACTCCATCGCGCCTGGGAAGGCCGCCGCGGATCACCTCGCCGACGCGCGCGGCGTTGGCGAGCAGCCCTTCCTCCTTGATCGTGTCGATGGTGGCGACCACCGCGGTCATCGCGAGCGGGTTGCCGCCGAAGGTGGAACCGTGATTGCCCGGCTTGAACACGCCTTTCGCGCGGCCGCCGACCACACAGGCGCCCACCGGCACGCCCGAGCCGAGGCCCTTCGCGAGCGGCACCACGTCGGGGAGGAAGCCCGCGTGCTGGTAGACGAACCACTTGCCGGTGCGCCCCAGCCCGCATTGCACCTCGTCGGACATGAAGAGCCACTGGTTGCGGTCGCAGATTTCCTTCAGGCCGCGCAGGTACTCCAGGCGTGACACGTTGATGCCACCCTCGCCCTGGATCGGCTCGACGAAGACCGCCACGACGTTCTTGTTGTGCTCCGCGACCTGGCGCACCGCGTCGAGGTCGTTCAGCGGCACGCGCACGAAGCCGGACACCAGCGGCTCGAACCCGGCCTGCACCTTGCGGCTGCCGGTGGCGGAAAGCGTCGCGAGCGAGCGGCCGTGGAACGCCTTTTCCATCACGATGATCGCCGGCTCGGCGACACCGCGCTCGTGGCCGTACTTGCGCGCCACCTTGATCGCGGCCTCGTTCGCCTCCAGGCCGGAGTTGCAGAAGAACACCTCGTCCAGCCCGGTGATCTCGGCGACCCGGTCGGCCGCGGCTTCCTGCGCCGGGATGCGCCACAGGTTCGACGTATGGAGCACTCCAGAGGAAATACGCTCGTTGAGGGCGCGGGTCAGGCGGGGATGGTTGTAGCCCAGCGTATTGACGGCGATGCCGGCGAGGGCGTCGAGGTACTTCTTGCCGGCCTCGTCCCAGAGCCACACGCCTTCGCCGCGGACGAAAGCCACCGGCTGGCGCGCGTAGGTGTTCATGACGTGGGACATGATCGTTTCTCCAGAATGCAAAACGGCGGCCCGGGCCGCCGTTTCATGAATCCTATCACGTGCCGCTATTGGAGAGCGTTCGTCAGGTCGCCCGTCCTTGCCCGGACGCCGGGCAGCGGCTCGAGGCCGAAGCGCCGCGTAATGAGCTTGAGGATCGACGTGGTGTCGTAGGAGGTGTGGTCGACGAAACCGCGCTTTGCGTGCGGGGAGACGATGAGGGTCGGGATCCGCGTTCCCGGTCCCCAGCGGTCGCCCCAGCCCCCGCCCGAGGGCGGCGGCACGTGGTCCCAGTAACCGCCGTTCTCGTCGTAGGTCACGACCACCAGCATGTTGGGCCATTGCGGGCTCTTCTCGAGGCGCTCGAGCAGCTCAGCGATGTGGATGTCGCCGCTCTGGATATCGGTGTAGCTCGGATGCTGCGTCAGCCGGCCGGCCGGCTTGTAGAACGCCACCTGCGGAAGCTGGCCGCGGTCGATGGCGGCGAAGAAATCCTCGCCGTCTTTCAGGTAGCGCTCGCGGTCCGCGGTGCCAGGCGCGAATCGCGCGTAATAGTTGAACGGCTGGTGGTGGGGCTGGAAGTTCGGGCTGCCGGCGTCCCGGTTGTAGATGATCGCGCGCTTTTCTTTGGGGTCGCGCTTGCCGTCGGCGAGCGCCTGGTTCCAGCCGCCCGCGTACCAGGCCCATGAAACCCCCTTCGCGGACAGCGTGTCGCCGATCGTTTTCGCCGACTGCGCCGGGACCGGGTTGCGCGCCGGATCGGCGAGCTCGAGATTTCCGCCCGCCGCCGGCGGGAGGCCGCTCGGCTGGTAGGGCGGCTGCGAGGTGTTCACGGTGTACCCGTCCGGCGTCACCGTCCCGTCGAGGACGTGCGGCGGGCCGTCCATGGCGGAGGCGGGGGAATCGGCGCGCCGCTTGAGCAGTCCTCGCTCGTCGAGCTGGGGGCGTAGCGCCGCGGGCGCGCTCGGGAACACCGGCGTGCACGCACAGACGAGCCAGTGATGGTTCAGATACGAGCCGCCGAATGCGCCCATGAAGAAATTGTCCGCAAGGACGTAGCGCTTTGCCCATTGCCACATCCTCATCGAGGAGCCGTCGTAGTAGCCCATGGTCCAGGCGCCGACGCTCGTCATGGCGACGAACTTGTTGTTCCTGCCGCCGTTGATCTGCTCGATGTTCTGCCAGTAGTTGTGGATCGGGCTCGGCACGACCTGGTCCATGCGCGCGTTGATGGGCGGCGCATCGATGCGAAAGGGCCCGTTCGGCAGGCCGCGGGTGGGGAAGCGCGGGTCGAGCTTGCCCGCGTTGTACGTCGCGGGCAGGGCGGGCAGCGGCTTGCCGTCGTGGTCGAGCTGGGTTTTCTGCTCCGCGGTGGCGTTGGCGACGCCGTTGGCGCCGGGAAACAGGCCATACATGTTGTCGAAGCTGTGGTTCTCGGCATAGATGACGACGATGTTCTGGATCTGCTCGAGCGGGGCCGGCCCGCCTGGCCCCGCGGCGCAGCCGCCGAACAGTGCCGCAGCCGCGAGCCACACGATTCTTGTCATTGGATTCCCTTTCAAAGCACCTGCAGGCCCTTCTCTTCTTCACGCTTGAGCACGCGCACGCATGGCACGTAGCCTTCGTGCACGATGCCGTGCATTTCCATGCGGCGCGTCGAGCGCAGCAGGTCCGCGAGATACTCGACCACGCCGCCGGTGATGAGCTGCCCGGGCACCAGCACCGGGATGCCGGGCGGGTAGGGCACGATCTGGTCGGCGCAGACGGTGCCGACGAGCTTGCGGTTGACGCGCTCGCGCTCGTCGAACACCGGCAGCAACTCCCCGCCGCAATAGTACGCGTCCCTTGGGAGAAACCTTAATTTTGTAAATGCGGGAATCTCCGGGCTTTGCACCAGGCGCCGCGGGTGGCGTCCCTGGCGAGCGATGCGCATCAGGGCGTCGTACAGCCGCGAGAGCTTGGAGCGGGTGGTGCCGATCGTGAAGAGCAGCGACAGCGTGTTGAAGGTCGACTTCTCGACCTGGATGTTGTAGCGCTCGAAGAGCTCCTTCTGCAGGTCTTCGGCCGTGTAGCCGCAGCCCGAGATGTCGATCGTCACCTTGGTCGGGTCCAGGCGGATCCCGTCGCCCCTCACCTCGTCGGGCAGCAGGTCCTCGAGCTCGAGCACGCGGAACACCTTGGTCGAGTTGATGAGCTCGCGCGCCTCCTTGGCGAGCTCGAGCGTGCGCCCGAGCAGCTTGTAGCCCTCCATCACCGCTTGCTTCCGCGCCACGTCGAGGCTCGCGATCAGCCCGTACTGCGGGCTGGTGGAGGTGTGCATGTTGAAGTTCTCGCGGAAGAGGTGCTCGCGGAACCCCGGATCGTTGATGTGGATCATCGAGGCCTGCGAGAAAGCCGAGAGCACCTTGTGCGTCGACTGGGTGGCGTAGTCGGCGCCGGCCTCGAGCGCCGTGGGCCGGAACTCGGGATGGAAGCGCGCGAAGCCGTACCAGGCCTCGTCGATGATCACCTTGATGCCCTTCGCGTGCGCCGCCTCGACGATCGGCGCGAGGTCGTAGCGCAGCCCGTCGTAGGTGCAGGAGGTGAGGATCAAGGCTTGAGCGTCGGAATGCTTTTGAATTTCCTTTAACAGCGTTTTTTTCGGGACCGGGCCGTAAAGGCCGTATTTTCGGTTCAGCGCCGAATCGAGGTAGATCGGGTGCGCCCCGGAGAGCACCACGCCGTGGTGCACGCTCTTGTGGCAGTTGCGATCGAGGAGCAGCTTCTCCCCGGGCGCGAGCAGGGTCTGGAAGATGACTTTGTTCGCAGTCGAGGTGCCGTTGGTGGCGAAGTAGGTGCGGCGCGCGCCGAACGCCTTCGCCGCCATCGCCTGGGCCTCGGCGATCACGCCCTTCGGCTCCATCAGCGAGTCGAGCATCGGCACCGACACCGACAGGTCGGCGTCGAACACGTGCTCGCCCATGAACTCGTAGAAATCGTTCACCCACGGGCTGCCGCGCAGCGATTCACCGGAGGAGTGCCCCGGCGTGTGCCACTGGTCCTTCGCCATCCAGACGTAGTTCTTCAGCTGGTCGTAGAACGGCGTGCGCGCGCGCTCCTGGATCTGCGCGTTGAGGATGCGGTAGATGCCGCGGTAGTCGCGTTCCTCGCGATAGAAGTAGCCATCGACCGCCTCGGCGAAGAGCGCGTCGACCACGTCGTCTTCCTTCTCCTGCGCGATCAGGATGTAGACGTCGAGCTCGGGACGCAGACGGGTGATGCGCTTGACCAGCTCGACAATTTCCGGCTCGGACATGCGAAATAATAGCTCATGCCCAAACCGCTGAGCCGCATCCTGGTGATCGAGGACGAACCGCTCGTCCTGCGCGAAATCGTGAAGGGCCTGAACGCCGCGGCAC
>DATLUZ010000120.1:0-8867 GCA_035577785.1 Burkholderiales bacterium
ATGCTACCATCGCGGCTCCGACACACGCGGAGGCGCAATGCAGATCCTCTCGTCGCAGCACCTGGCGGAACTGTTGATGGGCATCGCGCGCGCGCAGGCGGCGATCGTGCAGGCCATGGAAACCGAGAGCGCCGGGTTCCGCAGCGCCCGCGCGGCGCCGGCGCTGCAGAACGTTGCGCATCTGCGTGACCATCCCGAGCCGACGCTGGTCGATCTGCCGGTGCGCATCCTCCTCGCGAGTCTCGGGCGCGCCGGCCCCGACCTCGACTTCAGCAAGGCGTCCTGAAGCGCCTCAGAAGTCCTTCGGCTCCGGCGGGAAGACCGGCTTGCGCTTCTCGCGGTGCGAGGCGACCCCTTCCTTCGCCTCGGGCCCGGTGAAGCCGAGCACCTCGAGCGCGAGCGACGCGTCGAACGCCGGCCCCGCCATCCGCAGCCAGTTGTTGAGCGAGTACTTGGTCCAGCGCAGCGCGGTCTGCGCGCCCGCTGCGAGCTCGCGCGCCACCTCCAGCGCCTTAGCCTGCAGCTCCGATTCCTCGCAAGCGAGCGAGATCAGGCCGAGGCGCTCGGCCTCCTCGCCACTGATGGTCTTGCACGTGAGAAGGTAATACTTCGCCTTGGCCATGCCGCAGAGAAGCGGCCAGACGATCGCCGCGTGGTCGCCCGCGGCCACGCCGAGCCGCGTATGACCGTCGATGAGGCGGGCGGTGCGCGCAGCGATCGAGATGTCGGCGAGGAGGCCCGCGACCAGGCCCGCGCCGACAGCGGGTCCGTGGATCGCCGAGACGATGATCTTCGAGCAGTTGATCATGTTGTAGACGAGGTCGCGCGCCTCGCGCCACACCCGCGCCCGCAGGTCGAAGTCCTGCGTCATCTTCTCGACCATCGCGAGGTCGCCTCCGGCAGAGAAACCCTTGCCGGCGCCGCGCAGGATCGCGACGCGCGCCTGCGGGTCGCGGTCCACATCCAGCCAGATGCGCGCCATCTCGGCGTGCGCGTTCTCCGTCGCCACGGCGAGCTTGCCCTCCTCGCCCATCGCGATCTCGAGGATGCCGGGCTCGAGCAGGCGAACCTTCAAGTCCTTGTAGGCGGAATAGTCCATCGGCTCATTCTACAATCGCGACTTGCGCACCCCTGACGAGCGATTCGCCGATCTTCCGGGCTTTCCCTGCGCGCCGCGCTACCTGCAGTGGCGCGATTGGCGCGTGCATTATGTCGACGAAGGAACCGGAAGCCGCACCTGGCTGTGCCTGCACGGCGAGCCGACCTGGTCGTATCTATACCGGCGGATGATGCCGGTACTGCTGAAGGACGGCGGCCGCTTCGTCGCGCCCGACTTCATCGGATTCGGCCGCTCGGACAAGCCGGCGGACGAGGCGATCTACAGCTTCGCCTTTCACCGGGCGTTCCTCCTGGACGTGATTGAAAGGCTGGACCTGAAGAACATCACACTGGTGGTGCAGGACTGGGGCGGGCTGCTCGGTCTCACGCTGCCGATGGAGATGCCCGAGCGCTTCGAGCGCCTGCTGATCATGAACACCGCACTCGCCGGCGGCGACCAGCCGCTCAGCGAAGGCTTCCTCGCGTGGCGGGCGTATGTGGCGCGAACACCGGACCTGCCGTGCGGCAAGCTCATGTCGCGAACCTGTCCTCATCTGACACCGCAGGAGGCTGCCGCCTACGACGCACCTTTCCCGGACGCGCGCTACAAAGCCGGCGCGCGTCGCTTCCCGCAGCTCGTGGCGGAGCACCGCGAAGATCCCGGCGCCGACATCGCGCGCAAAGCAAGGCAATGGTTGAGCGATACCTGGCGGGGAGAAAGCTTCATGGCAATCGGCGTCAAGGATCCGGTGCTCGGCTTGCCGGTCATGACCGAGCTTCGGAAATGGATTCGCGGCTGCCCCGAGCCGTATCGGGTGGAGAACGGCGGCCACTTCCTCCAGGAGTGGGGCGACGAAGTCGCCGCAGCCGCGTTGAAGCACTGGAGCTGAAAATGGTCACCTACGACGACATCGCCGCCGCGCACGAGCGCATCAAGCCGCACGCGCGGCGCACCCCGGTCATGACTTCGCGCCAGGTCGACGAACTTACCGGCGCTCGCGTGTTCTTCAAGTGCGAAAACCTGCAGCGCATGGGCGCGTTCAAGTTCCGCGGCGCCTACAACGCGCTTTCCCGGCTGTCCCCGGATGAGAAGCGCCGCGGGGTGCTCGCCTTTTCGTCGGGAAATCATGCGCAGGCGGTCGCGCTCGCCGGCACGCTGCTCGGGATCAAAACCACCATCGTCATGCCGGAAGATGCGCCCAGAGTGAAGCTCGAGGCCACGCGAGGCTACGGCGGCGAGGTCGTCACCTACCGCAAGGGCGAAAATCGCGAGGAAGTATCAAAAAAGCTCTCTCAAGAACGGGCTTTGACGCTCATTCCCCCGTTCGACCACCCGCACATCGTCGCCGGCCAGGGCACCGCGGCTAAGGAGCTGATCGAAGACGCCGGGACGCTCGACGTGCTGCTCGTGCCATGCGGCGGCGGGGGATTGATCTCGGGCTGCGCGATCGCGGCGCGGCAGCTTTCTCCGGACTGCCGGGTGATCGGCGTCGAGCCGGCGGCCGGGGACGACGCGACCCGTTCTTTCAAAGAGAAAAGGCTCGTGAAAATCGAAGTGCCGGATACCATCGCGGACGGCGCGCGCACCACTTCGCTCGGCGCCATCACCTTCCCGCTGGTGCTGAAGTACGTGAGCGACATGCTCACCGTGAAGGACGAGGAGCTGCTACGGACGATGTTCTGGCTCTGGGAGCGAATGAAGATCGTGGTGGAGCCCACCGGCGCGCTCGCCGCCTGCGCGGTTCTTCAGAGGAAAATCGAACTACACAAGCTGCGCGTGGGCGTGGTGCTATCCGGCGGGAACGTCGACCTTAGCTGGGCGGCTGCGCAGATAGACAAGCGCTAGGGCCGCCGATCCCAGGAGCGTGGCGCCGAGCTGAACGTCCAGGCGCGGCACGATCGTGCCGGCGCAGCACGCCGCAAGCACGAGGCGCGGCAGCCAGGGAATGTCGCGCTCGCCGAGCAGGCCGTGCAGCGCGTACGAGGCGAACACGGTGCACGCGGTGCCGAAGAACGTGGCGATCACGATGTTGGCGAGGCCGCCCTCGAGCGTGAGACCCGGGTTGAAGAGGAAGAAGAACGGCACCACGAAGCCGCCGATGGCGAGCTTCACGGCGTAGCCCCCGATTGCGACCGGGTTGACGTTGGCGATCGCGGCGGCCGCGAAGTTCGCCACCGCCACCGGCGGCGTCACGGCCGACAGGCAGGCGTAGAACAGCATGAAGAGATGCACCTGGAACTCGGGCAGGTTGAACTGGCGCAGGATCGGCGCGAGCAGCGCCGCGCCCATGATGTACACCGCGGGCGTCGGCATCCCCATGCCGAGCAGGATCAGAAACGCTCCGGAGAGGAGCAGCGCCGGAACGAGCATCCCGCCCGACAGCGCATTGATCATCAGACTGAACTTTCCCGCCAGCGCGCTGATCTCGATCGCGCCCGTCACGGCGCCCGCCGCCGCGACCGCCCCGACGAGCGGCACGACCTGGGTGATGGTCTCGGTGCAGCAAGCGACGAAGCGCCGCGGCCCGATCGCGCTGGGGCGGTGGAACCAGGAAAGGACGATCACCGCGGCGGTGGAGCCCGCCGCGACGTACACCGGCGTGTAGCCGTCGAGCAGCAGCCACATCATGGCGCCGATCGGCAGGAGATGGCGCCAGCCGCGCGCGATCCCGACATGCAGCGGCACGATCTGGTCGGCGGGCATCGGCGGCTCGCGGTTACGCACCGCCTCGTTGTGCACCAGGATGTAGATCGCTACGTAGTACAGGATCGAAGGGATCCACGACGCCGCGACGATCGTGGCATAGGGGATGTTGGTGATGTCCGACATGATGAACGCCACCGCGCCCATCACCGGCGGCAGCATCGCTCCGCCGCTCGAGGACGTCGCTTCGATCGCCGCCGCGCGCGCCGGCGGCACGCCCTGCCGGATCATGATGGGAATCGTGAGCGGTCCGGTGGTGGCCACGTCCGCGGTCGGGCTGCCCGAGACGGAGCCGTAAAGTCCGCTCGCGGTGACGCATGCCTTGGCCGCGCCACCGCGCATGCGCCCGGTCACCGCGCTCGCCAGGTCGAAGAAGAGCTGGCCCCCGCCCGCCTTGTTGTAGAAGTTGCCGAACAGCACGAACAGGAACGCGTAGCTCGCCGCCACCTCGAGCGGCGCGCCGAAGATGCCGTCGGGCTGGATCGTCATCATCTCGATGAAGTAGACGATGCCGAAGTTGTCGTGCCGCAGCGGCCCGGGCATGTACGAGCCGAACACCGTGAACACGAGCAGCACGACGAGCAGCGTAGTCAGGCCCCAACCAGTGCTGCGCCTGCACAGTTCCACGACCAGGAACACGAGCGTCAGACCGACGGCGATGTCCCAGACCGTCGGCTGGGTGAAGCCCCGGCTCCAGTGGAGAAAGCGGTCATTGAGGACGATGTAGTAGAGGCCCACCGCGAGCGAGGCGCCAGCGAGCACGACATCGGTCCACGCGAGGCGCCTGCGCCACGGTCCCGCAGTGGTCGTCAGGAACGCGATCGGAAACGTGATCGCGACGAAGATCGCGATATCGAGATGGAACTGCGACGTGAAGGCGCGCGCCCACCCGGCGAACGGAAGGAGCAAAGGTAGATGGAAATGCGTCGCAAGCCAAAGCGCAGCGTTGCCCGTGAGCGTGGCGATTGCGCCGATCCACAGCACATAGAGCGCCGCCGCGACCGATCCGGCCCGGATGACGACGTCCCAGGCGCCGCCGGGACGGTGCCGCCTGCCCTCCCAGCTCAGCAGGCGCAAGGCGTTACTTCACCAACCCCTTCTCCTTGTAGTAGCGCAGCGCCCCGGGATGATAGGGCAGCGCGGCGGGATTGGTCGCCATGTTCGCCGTGGTGAAGGAGGTCTTGAGCGAACCGCCGATCGCCTGCACGCGAGCCTCGTTCTCGGCGATGGCCTTCACGTACTTGTAGACCACCTCGTCGGGCACGTGGCTGCCGGCGAGGAGCGCCACCCATTGCCGCACCGTCGGGTATTCCTTCTCCATGAACGGATAGGTTCCGACCGGAACCATGTCGGCCTTGAAGTTGAACGCGTCGGCGGCCTTCTGGATGGTCGCCCGGTCGCCGTCGATCCACAGCAGCGGCCGCTTGCTGGCAACGTCCTTCACCAGCGCGTCGCCGAGGTTGCGCGCGTTCATGAACACGTCGGCCTTGTCGTCGACGATCGCGTCGAGCCCGATCGAGCTGTTGCCCAGGACGTAGCTGCCGCCCCACTTCTCGATGTCGTTGATGCTGAAGCCGTAAGCCTTCATCACCTCGTAGGGCGCGCCGATCGTGGTCTGCGGGTTGTCGGGGCGGTTGATCGCGAGGCGCATGCGCGGCTTTTTGCTTGCGATGTCGGCCCAGCTCTTGATGCCGTTGGCGTCGGCCCATTCCTTCGTCATCAGGAAATGGATGAACTGGTTGTCGTACAGCATCATCACGTAGCTGAACTTGCCCTTGAGCGGCTTCGTGTATGGCGACCGGCCCTCGTTCGCGAGACGGACCTCGGTTCCGGTCGCCGTGGCGGTGAAGTCGGCCTGATGCTCGGCGATGGCGAGCACGCCGCCACCGGGCGAATTGGGCTTGAACGAGATCGACGAGCCCGGATAGACTTCGCGCACGACGGCGTTCAGGCCCTCGACCATGGTGCGCGGATAGCCGCTCGGCGTGGCGCCGGTGACGGTGGCGTTGACCGGCTTCCTGTCGTTGAAGTCTGCGGCGGCCGGAAACGCCACAAGCAAGGCCACCGCGGCGAGGGCGCGTGCGAAATCCATTCGAGTCTCCTCCAGCAATCGGTTTACTTGCGCTTCTTGCCGCGTCCGGCCTTCTTGGCCTTCTTGGCCTTCTTCGCTTTCCTGGCAGCCTTGGCCTTCTTCCTGGGCTTGCCGATCTTCCTCACCGGCTCGCCCGGCTGCGGGAACTGCAGCACCGCGTTCTTGAAAAGCTGAACCAGGCCGAGCACCGCCGCGGCTTCCGAAGGATAGAGCGCCTCGGTGCGCACCAGCAGTTCCTCGTGTTTGTCCGGGTGGTACATCTCCGCGAGGTATTTCCCGGACGCTTGATCCAGCACGAATTCGACGCGGAATTGGGCCATGCCGCTATGATGGCATAGATGATTCCGAAAGAGATGCGCGCCGTCGAGATCGTGAAACCCGGCGGCCCCGAGGTGCTGAAGTCCGTCGTGCGTCCGGTGCCGACGCCGAAGGCGAACGAAATCCTCATCAAGGTCGCGGCCGCAGGCGTGAACCGCCCGGACGTCCTGCAGCGCAGCGGAAACTACCCTGTTCCGCCCGACGCGTCCGATCTGCCGGGGCTCGAAGTCGCCGGTGAAGTGGTCGCCACGGGTTCATCGGCAAGAACTCATAAGCCGGGCGACCAGGTGTGCGCGCTGGTGCACGGCGGCGGCTACGCCGAGTATTGCGTCGCACCCGAAGTGACCGCGCTGGCGCTGCCGAAAGGCTGGTCGCTCACGGAAGCGGCTTCGCTCCCGGAAACCTTCTTCACCGTCTGGGGGAACGTCTACGACCGCGCCAGGCTCGCGCCCGGCGAGTCGCTGCTGGTACAGGGCGGCACGTCAGGCATCGGCGTGAGCGCGATCCAGATGGCGAAGGCCACCGGCAACCGCGTGTTCGCGACCGCAGGCTCGGACGAGAAGTGCGCCGCCTGCGTACGCCTCGGCGCCGACAAGGCGATCAACTACAAGACGCAGGACTTCGCCGCGGAGATCAAGGCCGCCACCGGCGGCAAGGGCGTCAACGTGATCCTCGACATGGTCGGCGGCGACTACGTGCCCAAAGAGCTGAAAAGCCTCGCCGACGACGGGCGGCTCGTGTTCATCGCCTTCCTGCGCGGCCACAAGAGCGAGCTCGACATCAACGAGGTCATGCGCCGTCGCCTCACGATCAGCGGCTCGACATTGCGACCGCGGCCGGTCGAGTTCAAGGGCGCCATCGCCAGGAGCCTTCGCGAGAAGATCTGGCCGCTCATCGAGGCGGGCAGGATCCGGCCCGAAATCTACAAGACCTTTCCGCTCGGCGAGGCGGCCGAGGCGCATCGGCTGATGGAGACCTCGCAGCACATCGGCAAGATCGTCCTCACCGTCCAATAAAATCTCTTCTACCGTCTAGCGCTTGCCGGCCTCCTGCCTCAGCCAGACCACGAATTCCGCGACTTCCGGCCGCCCTTCGGCGCTCTTTGAGACCACCGCGTAGTAGGCGCGCGACGGATCGGCGCTGCTCTTGAACGGCGCGACGAGCTCGCCCGAGGCGATGAGGTCCTTCACCAGGGGGCTGCGGCCGAGCGCCACGCCGTGGCCCGCGATCGCCGCCGGGATGATCTGCTCGTAGCCGGAAAACGAAAGCGTGCCCGCGGGACGCAGGTCGGCGATGCGCTCGACCTCGAGCCAGGTTTTCCAGTGCAGCCAGGGATGGCGTCCCTCCGGGTCGTCGTATTGCAGCAGGCAGTGGTAACGCAGATCCTGCGGCTCGCGCAGCGGCTTCGACTTGTCCTTCAGGAGCTTCGGGCTGCAGACCGGAAAGACGCGCTCGCCCATCAGGCGCACGGCGTTCGAGCCGGCGAGCGACGCCGGGCCGTGGCGGACGGCGACGTCGAGGCCGTCGCGATCGAGATCCTGAACCCGCGTCTCGGCCATGATGCGCACGTCGACCCCTGGGTGCGTGCGCGTGAACCCCGCAAGACGCGGAATGAGCCACAGTGCGGCGAAGGAGTTCGTGGTCGTGACTGATAGTCCCTTCTTGCCTGCCTGGGTGCGCAGTTGCTCGGTCGCCGCACGCATCGTGGTCAGCACCTGGGCTGCAGACGCGTAGAACGATTTTCCGGCGCCGGTGAGCGCGAGCGCCCGGTGGCGCCGCTGGAAGAGCTCGACGCCGAGCTGCTCCTCCAGCTCCTTGATCTGGCGGCTCACCGCCGACTGGGTGAGGAAGAGCTCCTCGCCCGCCTTGGTAAAGGAGAGGTGCCGCGCCGCCGCCTCGAACCCCACGAGCAGGTCGAGCGCCGGTAATGCATTCCTATTTCTCATGCGTCACTTGAGAATTCACCGTTTGAGCATACCGCGGACAGCATGCATCCTACGCATACCAAACGCAAGCCTAAAGGAACCGGAACATGCAGATCGAGCTCGGATCGGGAGCGGTAAGGCTGGGCCCCAACCAGACCCTCAAGGTGGTCGATGGCGCAGGCAGCACGGTGTGCGCGCTCCAAGGCACCCTGTGGGTCACCGAAGAGAACCAGCTGCGCGACATCGTGCTCACGCCGGGCGGCTGCTATCGGCTGCGGCATCCGGGAATCGCGCTGGTGAATTCGCTCGGCGGCGAAGCCGCCGTCAGCCTCAGCTGAAAGGACTGCACATGCAACCCCTCACTTTCGATGCATACGTTCGCAACCCCGAGCTCGGACAGGCGCTGATCCGCCAGGCGCGCCGGGAGCGCGCCGAAGCCATCCATTGCTTCATCGTCGAACCGATCAAGTCGCTCTTTACGCGCGGCCACCGCCATGCCACTCGTACGCATCTCGCTGCTGCGCGGTAAGCCCGAGGGATTCGGCCGCAAGGTCGGCGGCGTGGTCTACCGGGCGATGAGAGAGACGCTCAACGTGCCGGACAAGGACAACTTCCAGCTCCTCAGCGAGCACACGCCCGAGAGCCTGGTGTACGACCCGAGCTACCTCGACATCGAGCGAAGCGACGGCTTCATCGCGATCCAGGTCACCCTCAACGAAGGCCGCAGCAT